>JBNKZR010000827.1:0-2055 GCA_050301735.1 Polyangiaceae bacterium
GGCCATTCGAGTGGTAAAAGGTTAACGTTAGGAAAAGCTCAGCAATGGCGTTCTACCGAAAGCTGCGAAAGCTAATTCGCAATCCGAAAGCCTACTTCATCGACTCGAAGGGCTGGCAGTCCGTCGCTCGTGTCGTGCCCTTTCTTCCACGGTCCACCGCGCGAGGTCGCAAGAAGAAAGCCTCCGCAGCCGCCAACGACGCTTTGGTTCGTTCAGGAGTGCTCTTCGCAGGTGCGGGGGCGGAACTGGCCGCCCGCCTCGAGGCGTCAGAGCCGCAGAGGACCTTGGCGTACATCCCGTGGATCCCGTCTCACTCGGATGCGCTGATGAAGCTGCTCAGTGCGGAGGAGTCTGATGTGCGGATCGTTCCGCTCGAGTTCCTGCGCAACATGCAAGACGCGAAGTCTCGGGGCGTGGTCACCCGATTTGCGCGGAGGCACCCCGACCTCTACCGGCGAACCGTGTTGCGAGAGCTACTCCCGCTTCGCGGTAAGATATCCGCGATGCTGTTTACCTTTGACTGGCATCCGGCGATGCGCGTGCCCGTGCAAGTATGTCGAGAGCTCGGCATTCTTACGATCTTGGTTCCCCATGAAGGCGTCTTCATGGAGCGTGGAGAGTACTATTATGACGCTGAATCCAACATCGGACAGCCGACGACAGACTGGGCGCTGTGCTGGGGCAGCATGCAGCACCAGATATTTCAGGAGCGAGGTTATCCTGCCGAGCGAATGACGATTACTGGGGCGCCGAAGTTCGACGTCACGCGTGGGTACCAGCCGACGACCGATCGAAGCACCTTCTTCAAAGTGTGGGGGTTGGACGAGCGGCGAAAGACGATTCTCTACGCGGCGCAGCCACTGGATAATCAGGGCGACACCAAGACGGCTCGCGCTGCCCAAGTGCAGGTAGTGGCCCACCTCTTGAGCTACGCTAGGGACCATCACTGCAACGTCATCGTTCGTACCCCTCCGGCCAACACGCCTCTGTTCACTCAGCGTATCCTCTCACGCATCGAAAACAGCCCCCACGCAGCCCTCGACAGCGCTGCGGCGTACGTCTTCACGCCGTTGGAGATGATGTATCACACCGACGTTACCGTCGCAATCAACAGCACGATGTTGTTCGAAGCTAGCTTGATGGGGCGTGCGACGGTCTCTACCAGGTACTTCGAGTTTACTTCGTTTTGGGAGCCCCTTGGCCTGCCCGTGGCGACGGACCGAGAGAGCTTGGAGGAGTGTCTCGACGCCACGCTAGCGCAAGAAGGGGGCGCTTTGAGTAGAGAAGCGTGGGCTTGGGCAGAGGAGCAGCTGTCCGCAGGTGCGTTTGATGGCAATTCTGCCAAACGCGTCGTCAAAGCACTGGGCGATGTAGTCCGTCAGATTAAGCCCCTGGCGCCGGCCCAGCAGCGCTTCATCGACAACGACCCTACCCTGGTCTGGACGGTGGGGTTTCCGCATCTCAATGCGCACAAGACGACCCATCGTTACGTGGCCGCAATGCTTGGCGCTCGCGTGCGCTCCATGAAGAACATACGTGGCGCGTACGCGTGTGATGCCCTGGCACATTGGGGGGCGCTGCCGACCCCCAGCAAGCGACGCGCGCTGGCTTTGGCCCAACGCATGGGTCGACCTAGCATCTATGTCGAGGACGGCTTCGTGCGCTCGATCGACATTGGTTTGAGCGGAGAGGCAGGGCTGTCCCTCATGGTGGACGACCTGGGGCCATACTACGACGCAACGAACCCGAGCCGACTCGAGCTGACGTTGCAGAGCGACGCCCGAGTTCCCCCGGAGGCCCGCGCGCGCGCGCGGGCAGCGATCGACAAGCTCGTGGGCCAGCGCGTCTCCAAGTACAATCACGCCCCCGACGAACCTTTGGAGCTAGGAACGCTCGGGCGTCGAAAGGTCGCCGTGCTCGATCAACGCCGGGGGGACGCATCCGTCACTTATGGCCTCGCCGATGACGATCGCTTCGAAGTGATGCTCCAGCAAGCCTGTGCAGAGCACCCCGACAAGGACGTTCTCGTCAAGCGCCACCCCGACGCTCTTCGCG
>JBNKZR010000828.1:0-2041 GCA_050301735.1 Polyangiaceae bacterium
GCGGAACAACAGGTCAGGTTGGGAAGACTACCAAGAATCGGTGGCGGCGACCAGCCGCCGCCCTAGCGAGGCATCACCCAGCAAGGCGAGGCGTTGCAGGCCCCTGTGTCAGTAGCAATGGCTTGTTGGGCAGCACCACCCAGGTGGTGTCACGACTTCGGTCGTCGACGCAGTCGTCTGATCTCTTGGATTAGGCGGGGGACGTCTTGCTTGGCAGAAGCGATGAAGTCCTGGTCCGCTGTGGTCGCACCGACTAGCTCGATGTCTTGCGATTCCGAGAACCCACCAGTCTGGATGAAGTCCGAGCCGCTTGAGTGGTCTCGACCCTCAACGAAAGAGCGCCAAGGGCCGGCGGTGGCTGCATTGCAGCGCTCTTCGATGGCGGCTAGCTCGGCGTTGGATGGCGCATCGGCGAGTAGTGCAAGTGCATCGGGCGTACCAATCGATTCAAGGGCACGACGCGCGGCATGCGCCGGAGTTGAATCGTCATCGAACCAGGCCTCAGCGACCTCGGCATCGTCGTTCAGATGGTCAGCAATCCGCCAGACAGCGGCACAGGCCCCAAGGCGTCCAAGCGTTTCGATGGCCGATCTTCGAACTATGGGCTCGGGCGCGTCAAGGCATGCCAAGAGCGCGTCTGTTGCGGCCGCCGCGCCATCGCTTGGAAGCTGACACAGCGCGATCATGCCCCAAACTCGGGCGACGGCGGGAGCCTGATCGTCTTGAATTAACGTGACTAGTCGAGGTCTCGCCGCGTCGGGGTCCTTGGCAAGACTGGCGATCGCGCTAACACGGACCGAAACGTCGGGTGCGGCGAGGGAAGCGATCAAGTCTTGGGGCATGAGAGAAACCTCGTCGGCGGACGGCAATGATGTGTCTGCCCAACGACCTGCCATTCACCCGCGAGCAGGTACCGGAAGGCCTCATCAGGACGGAATACTACCAACGAACCGTGCCGGCGACCAGCCGGCACTTCCCGGGGCCTTTCAGCAAGGCGAGGCGTACCAGCCCGCTCGTCGGTGTGCAATGGCCTGTTAGCCAGCGCCGCGAATGTGAGTTCGTCGTGCGGCGTCAAGCGCGCCGAAGTCGTTTCGATTTCGGGATGACGCGGATGTTGGGTGCGCTTGGGGAAAATACGGTGGCGGGTCCGGGCGGCGAGATCGGGTTCGCGATGCTGTCGGGTGGCGCTAGCCGCTAGGAATCGCGCTGGGGACGCTGTCGAACGTGATCGGCGCGGACAGGATCGCGTTGGCGAGCGTGTCGGGCGCGATTGGCGCTTAGGAATCGCGTTGGCGACGCTTGGCCTTGAGTTCTCGGATGAAGGCAGCGACAGCTCGCCACTCGCTTTCAGAGAGGTCCTGGTTGGCCAGGGGGTGAGGTTTCTTGGAGCGGGACTTGGCCTCAGCGAGCTGCTCTTCGTCAAGGTAGCCGGCGAGGCTCATGAGGGTGAGGTAAGGAAGCTGGAGCTGTCGGGCGATTCGAGCCAAAACGCGCGGAGAAGGCGTCTGTACGACGCCACGCTCCAGCTTCTGGAGGTACGGTGCGGTGATATTGGCAGGCTGCGCGACAGATTGGAGTGAGAGGCCCTGCTTTTCTCTGGCGGCGGCCAAGGTTTCAGCGAGTTTCTGCAACATGGGCAGGGTCGTAAACCGTAGTTAACGCCGTGTCAACTATAGTTTATGCGCGGTGAGGCGCCTGTGCGCCACTGGTCGCAAGAGAACCTCGCAGTCGTCCGTGAGAGGGTGGCGGGTGACGGCCGACATCGAGGTGGCCAGGGATCAGACGAAGAAGCAGAGCCCTTCCGGCATGAGAGGTGGATCCGCCTCCTCAGGATGCTCTGCGAGGGACCTACCGTCGTCGGAAATCGCGTAGATGAGAGTACTGTGCCTGTCTCGGGTCTGTATTTGGATTGCGAGCCCACTGCTGCCTTCGGCGTCCTCGACGATGACGACCAAGGCCGCGCCTGAGATAGCGCCTTCGGTGGCGAGTGCCATGGCTCGCATTCTGATGACTTCCATCGACTCGCCGAAGTCGAGCTCGG
>JBNKZR010000829.1:0-2034 GCA_050301735.1 Polyangiaceae bacterium
CGAGGGCGCCATGGACGCCATTCGGCACGGCGATTGCTGCGCTTGGTGCCCATCAACCACTCGCGCGAACTCGGAGCCTTTCATGTCGCTAACCCTAGCCGAAGCCATCACCCCGTTTCCCTACACCGTCGACGCCAAGCAAAGCGCAGAAACGGCGCACGCGCTGTTGGCCAAGCACAAGGTGCGTCATCTTGCAGTCGTACATGAGGGCGACATCGTCGGGGTGTTATCGGACCGCGACGTGAGTCAGGCACTCTCGATGGAAAGCGGCGAAAAGGGGCTCACCCCGGTCTTCACTCTCTGCTCCAAGCCCGCCTACGTCGTGGACAAGAGTGAGCCCCTAGCCAAGGTCGTTCGAGAAATGGCTAACCACCACTACGGCTGCGCACTGGTCACCGAAGACGGCAAGCTCGTGGGCATCGTCACCACTACCGATGTCTGTCGACTACTGGCCGATCACCTCGAGGCGCAAACCTGACGTCTCCAACGTCGAGAGCGACGTCCTGACCGCTGGTACAGCGCGTGAGGGGATCCGTTCCGCGCAAGGCGTCGGTCCGCTGAGTTCGAACATGGGTCAGCAGCTTGACGGCGAGGCGATCTCGTCGCCGCTAGTCTGCATACTGGAACACGGGGTTGACGCGGTTTCAGCGAGGTGCGTGAGGCGGAGCTCGCGGGGGGTACATACTGCGCCCGAAGCTCACGGGGAGTGCTCGTCGGGCGGCCCGTTCAGCGCGGGGCAAGCCGTATGTGGCTGCGCGCCCTACATGAGGCGCTGAAGATCACTGTGGAAATCGGGCATTCCATGTCAATCGCAAGCTTCTTCTCCGAACGGAGCGAGTGAAACGCGCTTGACTGACAAGTGCGCCGCCAAGCGACGCAGAGGGGGCCGGCCGTATACTGGTCGTATACGGAAATCCCGGCGGCGCGACGCCTTTGTTTGGCGGTGTGTCCGGTGGAGGGTAACGGTTAGCTCATCCCCTATCAAAAGGAAGAGCAAACCATGTTTCGTAATTCCCGCGTCAGTATCTTGGGCCTCTGCGCCGCCATGGGTGCCGCGGCGTCCTTGCAGTCAAGCGATGCCGCAGCCTGCGGTGGCCTGTTCTGCAACTCAGCGCAACCCGTTAACCAAGCGGCAGAGCGCATCATCTTCGCCCAGAACGAAGATGGCACGGTCACCGCCGCCATCGAAGTTCAGTACGAAGGCCCATCCGAGAGTTTCGCTTGGGTGCTGCCAGTACCTGACGGCGAAGTCGACGTCGGCGTCTCTTCGAAACTCGCTCTCGATCGCCTGGACGGCACCACCAATCCAACCTACCAGCTGCAGGTCGTGTTTGACGAAAGCTGCGGCCAAGCTGGCTTTGGGGGTGTTGCCACGGGCGCGCCGGCACCAGCAGCGGACTTCGACAACGCTGCAGAGGAACCTGCCGCTAGTCCACCCGACGTCATCGTGCTCGAAGAAGGCAGCGCGGGGCCGTACGACTACCAGATCATCTCGGTGAACCCGGACTTGGACGACAGTGCTCAAGTTGCCGTCGATTGGTTGACAGAAAACAACTACGACATCGGCGAGCTCGGGCCTGACGTCCTGCGTCCGTACCTTGACGGCGGCATGAATCTCGTCGCCTTCCGTCTGACCAAGGGCTCGGACGCGGGTTCGATTCGCCCCATCATGATCACCTACGAGAGTGAGCAGCCGTTCATTCCGATGCGTCCCACTGCGGTGGCAGCTAACCAGGACATGGGCGTCAAGGTCTGGGTGCTAGGCAACTCCCGTGCGATCCCGGAGAACTACCTGCACCTCGAGATCAACGAAGCCTTGATCAACTGGTTCAGTCCGAACTCCAACTACAACGACGTGATCATCGCCGCGGCGGACGAGGCCGGTGGCCATGGCTTCGTCACGGAACAAGCAGGACCCGCGGCGGGTTTCGCCGACATCATCTACAACGCCTCGGACGTGGTGAACTTCGCCCAGGGCGAGTTCGTCATGCTCGGCGCCATGATCGCCGTCTGGATACTGGGCCTGGATCTGCC
>JBNKZR010000830.1:0-2028 GCA_050301735.1 Polyangiaceae bacterium
TTGATGTCCAGAATCATATTTTCCGGAGTCACACAAGCAGCCACATTGAGGGCGGACAAACGTTTCAGATCTTCGGGATGGATCATCTGGACATGCTCGATACGATGCAACACGGGAGGAGGAGAGGCGTCGGTTCCGAGTTTTTCGAGGCGTGCGTCGCTCTGCCCGGCCTCGAGCCAACGCACCTTGCCGAACTTGCGCACGTCGCGGAAGAACACCCGCTCCGCGCCGTCGTCGAAGCGCAGCTCGAGGTGAGTGTGCTCGTCGGGTGAAAAGGCACCCTGGGCTTCTGGGGGGAGCGCGCGCGCCGCTGTCGACGACATCAAACGCGGGCTGTGTGCGGACTGCGTGAAGAGCTGACCCGTCATTCCCAGATGCAGCAACAGACGAGCCCCGTCGTCCAGCTCAGCCAGCAGGTACTTGCCGACGCGAGTCAGCGATTGCACCCGACGTCCCTTCAGCTTGCGCCGCAAGACGTCAGGCGGCGTGAGGAAGAAGTAGCTCGGCTTGGAGGTGACGACTCGTTCGATGCGCTTGCCCACGACGTGGGGCGCGAGCCGTCGGCGCGTGACTTCGACTTCGGGCAGCTCGGGCATGTCGCCGCGTCAATCGCCGGAAAGGTGCCCCGCGGGGCCCAACGCCGTTTGCTCTTGCGGCTCTTCTGCGTCCCAGAACACGAAGAACAGGGAACTCGTGCTGCGGCCCTCGGGGCGCGTCGCGTAGGCATGGCCGTGAGGGATGTCCACGCTCTCCCCAGGGTGCAGTCGATGCGTTTGCCCCTCCACGTGCACGATGGCCGTACCCGAGAGTACGAAGACGGCAGCATCCGACTCCGGGTGGATGCGCGGATCGCCCGGGCGATAGACGTGCTCCAGCCGGTGGATTTCCCCTCGGCTCGGGCCGTGGAAGTCGCGGCCTCGAGAAAGGGCGAGCTCGCGTTCGTCTTGGTCTAGCTGCTGCCAGCTCACTACCGTGGGTACGGACGCCGAGCGCTCGCTCGCTCCGCACGCCGGCGCACATAGAGCCCCGACGAGCGCCCACAACCGACTCACTCGGACGACGTCCGCTCGCACACCACGCGATTTCGCTTCCACGACCACCGCATGGAAGTCTACCTGGCCTCCGTCGAATTTCCACACCGCGTTTGGGGGCTGTCGGTTCGAGTGGGTGCCCCTGTCATCCGCGCGCGCAAATGGCTATATGGGGTCCGTGCCAAGTCAGATCACCAACGGAATTCGCGTCAGCGTCGAGTCCCATCTTTCCCCACAGCACTCCAACCCGAGTCGCAGCGTGTGGTTTTTCGTCTACGAGATCGAAATCGAGAACCAGGGTGAGGACACCGTTCAGCTCCTGACCCGGTACTGGAAGATCACCGACGCCCACGGCGAGGTGGAAGAGGTTCGCGGACCGGGAGTGGTCGGCGAGCAGCCCACCCTCGCGCCAGGGCAGCGCTTTCGTTACAACTCCGGCTGCCCATTGGCGACGCCTTTTGGCTCGATGGAGGGCAGCTACCACATGAAGGCGGCTCGCGGCGAAGACTTCGACGTGGCGATCCCACCCTTTGCCCTGCGCGATCCCAGCAAGATGCAGTGAGCACGATCAGCTCAGCAGCGACGCGGCCAGGCCGTCCAAGATGTCTCGCTCGGAGCATTGCACGCGTGAGAGCCCAAAGTGCTCGACGATGCTCGATAGAATGACGGCTCCGCCGATGATCACTTCCGCCCGCTTCGGTTCCATCAGAAGCGGGCGGCGTTCGTTTGTCGTCGCGCCGAGCAGGCGGTCGGCAAATTCTTGGATCCGGCGGGCGCTCATCACTAGCCCGTGGGTCTTGCTCGCGTCGTAGGCAGAGACGCCAGCGAGGTGCGCGGCAAAGGTCGTCACCGTGCCCGCAAGCCCCAGCCACGCGTCGCTTGCCTCTGGGGCGATTGTCTGGCGCGCGCGTTCGAGCTGGGCCCGAACGTATTCTGTGGCGCGCGCGACCTCGTCGGGTGTCGGGGGATCGGAGGCCAAGAAGCGCTCGGTGATGCG
>JBNKZR010000831.1:0-2020 GCA_050301735.1 Polyangiaceae bacterium
GACGTACATCGAAGGGCAGTCGCTGACCGGAAAGCCCCCACAGCCCACCCTGCTCGTCAACCGATGGATCTTGAGTCGGCTCTCGAAGGTGGTGGAACTGAGCACCGTCGGCATCGAGGGCTTCCGCCTCGATGACGGCTCGAGCGCGCTCTATCACTACTTCTGGAGCATGTGTGATTGGTTTCTGGAGGTGAGCAAGCCCGTGTTCAACGGCAACGACGAAACCGCCAAGGCCGAGACCCGCGAGGTACTCGCCCACGTGATCGAGACGTCTCTGCGCGCCCTGCATCCCTACATCCCCTTCGTGACCGAGGAGCTGTGGCAACGAGTGCCCAAACCCGATGGGCATCCGTTGTCTCTGGCCCTGGCGAAGTACCCAACGGCCGCTGACGGTCGACCCGACGACGACGCAGAGGCGAAAATGGAAAGTCTGATGAAGGCCATCAGCGCGGCGCGAACGATTCGCAGTGAGTATGCCGTGCACCCTGGCGCTCAGGTGCCGGTCATCATGCGTTCGGACTCAGAGACCTCACGCGCGCTACTCGCGGAGCAGATGGTCGCCATCACGACTCTGGTCAAGACCGACGGCGACGTCGCCGTCGAGACCACCGGCGCCGAGCGTCCCAAAGGCTTCGTACTGTCGGTGGCGGGCGACATCGAGGTGCTCGTCGGCCTCAAGGGCTTGATTGATCCCGCCAAAGAGAAGCAGCGCATCGAGCGCAACCTGAAGAAGCTGGACAAGGACCTGGCCGGTCTGGAAAAGCGTCTGGGCAACCCGAAGTTTGCCGAAAACGCCCCACCCGACGTGGTGGCCGAAGCCAGAGAACAAGTTGCTGCGCTGAAAGAACAGCAGGGGCGACTAAAGCAAGCCGAGGCCCTGGTCGACGAATTCTGATTCTGAGTCGTGCCGGCACATCCTCGCGTTATGTCGAGGGAAAGCCGAAGCTTCGCGGCCTCTACGCTGTAGCAGCGCAGAGGACCAGCGGGTGCCTGCTCGGCCCTGGGCCTCCTACACCGGGCGTCAACACCGGCCATGTCGGCTCCAACCTCAGCGCAACGACCCCTGTTTCACCTCGCAACGACGCTTGAGACGCGTGGCTCGGGGCCGTTCATATCATGAGTGGATTGCAGGAAAACTTTGGCGTCGTCGACGACGGCGCTGGCGGCTTTGTGCCTAACTGTCCTACTCGCCGGCTGCGTCTCAGAAGCTCCACCCGAGCCCCCCAGCCGCAGCGACGCGAAACTCTCTCCCGGCAGTGACTCCGCAAAGCCAAGTAGCGACGGCGACTCGGCAGCTTCGAGCGACAGCAACTCCTCAAACGCGAGCGCAAACTCGACGCACGGCGGAGCGCAAGCCGTCCTAGCCTCAGGACTCAACGGCTATGATGACGAGGCACGAGCGCCGACAGCCGGAGCCCAGGGTCGCGTTCACCAGATGTCCATCAGGCCCGCCCTAACCCCCGAGGCACGCCGGGCGTTTCGAGGGTCAGTCGCGCCGCGACTGCGCCGCTCTACGGACGGTCTAGAGCGCTACCAGGTCGGCACCTTGGGCGAAGCCGTGAGCACCCGCAATCGTTTTCAGCACGTCGTAGTTCAGGTGCGCGACGCCGAGGGCAACCTCCGCACGGAGTGTCTGGAAAACGAGCGACAGCTGGATGCCCTTCTACGTGTGAGGCCAGAACAGTGAAGGTTCACGCTCCCTCGCTTCTGTGGCGCGCGCTCGCCGCAGCGCTGCTCTCGAGTGGATACGCACATGCCGCAAGCGTGCAAGTCGTCAACAGCGACCCCGCGGGCGTCGGCTTCAACGACCCCACGACGCCGACGCTCGCGGCACCGGGCAACGACGGGACGACAGTCGGTGAACAGAAGCTGTTCGTTGTCCAGTGGGCTGCACAGCGCCTCGGGCAGCTCCTCTACAGCCCCATCCCCATCGTGATCGACGTATCCCACGACGGCACGCTGTTCTGCGATACCAACACGGCCACGCTCGCCGCAGCGGGCCCCGCTTGGTTGCTGCGCA
>JBNKZR010000832.1:0-2019 GCA_050301735.1 Polyangiaceae bacterium
CTCATTTCGGGCAGCGCCAGTTCGGGGCGCCACGCCCCAGTCAGCAGCGGCTCACTGCGAAGCGGAACACTGCGAAGCGGAACACTGCGAAGCGGAACACTGCGAAGCGGAACACTGCGAACACCGCGAAGCGGGTCAGTGCGAAGCGAATCACTGCCCCGGAAGACGTTTCTTGGAGACTCCCTTGCGTTCGCGGAACTTGCGTTCGGTCTTGGGGGCGTCCTTCTTCGGCTCCTCTTTGGGAGCGTCGGTCTTCGGCTCTTCCTTCGGTGCGTCCGGTTTCGGAACGAGCGACTTCTTGTCGTCCTTCGGTGGTGTGGTCGTCTTGGGCGGCGTGGTCGTCTTGGGCGGCGTGGTCGTCTTGGGCGGCGTGGTCGCTTTGGGTGGGGTCGTGGCCTTCGGTTCCTCAGTCTTGGGCGGCTCGACGATGCCCTTCTTGCTGTCGCCAGCCGTGTCGCCCGCGGTGTCTGGCGGCTTGATGCCTTCTCCCTCACCCGAGCCTGCGGCTCCAGCAGCTTCGTCTGCCGAACCTTCGGCTCCTTTGGCGGAAGCGGGAGTGTCGCCCTGCTTCGTCGTCTCTTCGTCCGCTTTGTCGTCGCCTTCTTCCGCCGGATCCGGTTGTGGTTCCGCGACCACGGCCAGCGAGCTGCTCTCCTCTTCGGACTCCGGCGCCTTCTTGCAGCCGACGCCGAGCACCAGCGCCAGAGCCGTCAACACCACGCCTTGCCCCATGAATCTCGGTTTTGTCATTCGCATCTCCGTTCACTCGGGTAGTACGTTCGTCGCGCTCACCCGCTACCCCATGATTTGGCCTCGAAGGTAGCATGTGCACGGCGTTGATCGCTGTCCGGATCGAGCTGCCGCAGCAGGACGGCCATCATTTTGGCGCCGCTGGATTGCCACCGGGTCAGCGAGCCTGCGATTGTCAGTGGCCCTGCGGATGCTGCCCGCAGCGGCGTGGGAGTGCGCACAGTGGCCTAGCGGGCTCAGCGCCCTTCGACGCGGTGTCGATTCCAGTGCAGAGCTGAACGGTGAACAGCGTGGTGGTGACAACCGGCGCTGGCAAACGGGAGGCGAGGGGTGTGTCCAAGGCACACCCCCGACCCGGGTGGGTCCGTGCGATAGCTACCTCTTGGCAGCCCCTTTCCTGGCGGGACGTTCGGTAGTCGGTTGTTTGCTCTTGGTTGCAGCTGACGTCACAGCATGGGCCTCGGCGGACCTGGTCTTGGTCCGAACGGCGAGAGTCTTCTTTGAGACCTTCTTGCTGGTTTTCTTTCGAGCGGCTCCGCGCGCGGCGGTCAGGGTGTTGCTGGCTTCGGTGCCGTTCCCCCGCTGCCGCGGAGGCTTTCGTCCCACCTGTTCGGCGTGAAAGGCGCTGGGACACGCGTCGTTGATGGTGCAACTAGCGCAAGCGGGTTTACGCGCCGTACAGATCCGGCGACCGTGGAAGATCAGCGTGTGGGAAAGCGGGTCCCAGTCGCTCCTGTCGAAGAGCCCCATCAAGTCTTGCTCGATCTTGTCCGGCGTCGTGTTTTTCGTCCACCCGAGCCGCTGGCTGATGCGTTGCACGTGGGTGTCTACCACGACACCCTCGGGACTGCCGAAGGCGACACCCAATACGACGTTGGCCGTCTTGCGTCCGACTCCGGGCAGCTGCACGAGCTCGAGCAAAGTCCGGGGGACCTCCCCACCGTGTTCGGCGACCAGCTTCTTGGCCAGGCCGACGATGTTCTTGGATTTCTGTCGAAACATCCCCAGGCGATTGAGCGCCGTCTCGACCTCGCTCACCTCCGCCTGGGCGAGCGCTTCGGGCGTGGGCCAGCGTGTGAACAAGGCAGGGGTCACCTGGTTGACCGCGACGTCCGTGCTCTGCGCGCTCAGCACCGTCGCGACGATCAACTGAAAGGGGGAGACGTGAGCCAACTCGCAGTGCGCGTCAGGATGGGCCTTCTTCAGCCGTTCGAAGGTAATCGGGGCGGCTTTTTGGGCTTTCGAACGCGCCATGATGACTCGGTTCAG
>JBNKZR010000833.1:0-2013 GCA_050301735.1 Polyangiaceae bacterium
ATGATTCGCAAGCTCGAGCGACATGGCCTGATTCACTCGAGGGAACGACCCTTGGCCACGGCGAGCTCGTTGCCGTCGGGTGCGATGCTTTCGGTAAAGTACCCGGCGGCTTTCTTCGCATCCATTTCCACCCGGGCGTCCTCCGGGATCAAGTCGTCCGGGATCGCCACTCGCTTGACGATGTCGATGCCAGAAGCCGTCAACGCATCGTGCTTCATGTTGCTCATCGACACGAAGCGATCGATTTTCGTGATGCCGAGCCAGTGCAACGGATCCGGCATCAGTTCTTGAAATCGCATGTCTTGCACGCCGGCAACACACTCCGTTCGAGCGAAATACTCACTGGCTCGATCTCCGCCCGGTTGACGTTTGCGAGCGTTGTACACGAGAAACTTCGTGACTTCGCCGAGGGCGCGGCCCTCTTTTCGGTTGTACACGATGACCCCAGCACCCCCTCGCTGGGCGCTGCGCACGCACTCTTCGATGCCGTGAGTCAGGTACGGCCGGCACGTGCAAATGTCCGAGCCGAACACGTCCGATCCATTGCACTCGTCGTGAACACGAACGGTGAGCTCACGCGTGGGATCGGCAATGCTATCGATGTCTCCGAACAAGTAGATGGTCGCGCCGCCGATCGGAGGCAAGAACACCTCCAAGTCGCTGCGGGTGACGAGCTCTGGGAACATGCCCGCGGTGTGCTCGAAGAGAGTACGTCGAAGATCGGATTCGCGGCATCCGAAGCGCTCTGCCACTCCAGGTAGATACCACACGGGTTCCAACGCAACTTTGACGACCACCACGCCCGCGTTGTCCTTGAGAATCTCGCCGTCCGGCACCAATCGTTCTCGTCGTACGGCGTCTTCGAGTTCAGGAACGTTGAGATGCGCTCGCGTGATCGCGATGGTTGGGCGAATGTCATAGCCCTCCTGCAACTCTCGCGCGAACACTCGACTGACCACTGCGCCGAACGGGTCGAGCGAGACGATCTTGGCGGGCTCGGACCACTGGGGATGCGGCCCCACCTCGTGGGTCGGAGCGGTGTTCGTCAGATCCGGCTTCTGCAAGGGATCGAGTGAACCCGCGGCGACGGCTAACGCACGGTAGACCGAGTACGAGCCGGAGTGGGTTCCAATCGCGTTGCGGCGCTCTGGATCGGTGACGGAGGCGATGATGGGGCCGCGCTCCTTCGGATCGGCCGCTCCCCATTTGATGGGCAGGGGGGCCTGATCGGGCGAACCCGGGTGAGACGTCAGGATGACGGCCTTCGGGTTCTTCTTGCGGGGCAGTTCCGTCACTTCAGGACATCCAATTCTGGTCGGTTTGCGGGGCCCATTTGCTGGTCACCTTCTTCAATTGCGTCCAGAAGTCGATGCCCGCCGCGCCCGTGATGTCACCGTGACCGAACCGCGAGGCCTTGGTCCCGCCGAACGAGAACGGCTCGCGGGGCACAGGGACTCCGATGTTGACTCCAATCATGCCACTGGTCGACTGCTCGCTCACCCGTCGGGCGACCGCACCGCTCGACGTGAACACGCTCGTCGCGTTCCCGTAGGGACTCCTTCGCTCGAGCTCGAGTGCCTGCTCCAAGTCGTCCACATCGATGACGGACAGAACAGGACCGAAGAGTTCGTGGTTGGCGCACGCCATCTCCGAGGTGACGCCCGTCAGCACGGTCGGCCCCAACCAGTAGCCACCAGCGTACGCTCCGCCTGGGGACTTGCCGCGACCGTCGAGCAACACGTGAGCTCCTTCGGCCTCGGCGCGTTCGATTGCGGCGCTGAGGCGCTGTCGAGCAGACTCGTCGATGAGCGCACCCATTTGCGCTCCCACCACCAACTTCGACGCCAACTCGACGACCTGCGGCACGATGTTGCGGGCGCTACCGATGGTCACGAGCACGCTGCCCGCCATGCAACGTTGCCCAGCGCAGCCGGTGAACGAATCGACGATCGCTCGCGCGGCCAGTCCTGCGTCCGCATCGGGCGCCACGATCAGATGGTTCTTCGCTCCCCC
>JBNKZR010000834.1:0-2003 GCA_050301735.1 Polyangiaceae bacterium
GTCTGCGAGGTCGTCTCGTTTCCGCGCAGAATGGCTTGCGAGACCGTCGCGGTCGGGTCGTCCTGATGAGGGCCTGTATGGTACCCGTCCGTTTCGGCGCCGCACCCGGCGACCGCCGGCACACCGACGAGCAGAAGAATCCCGTAGCTGAGCGTGAATGGTTTCATTGCTTGTTCCTTTCGGTCATTGAGTCGAACATCAGGAGAAGCTCCGGGCTCCAGATGTCGGGTCGACCGCAACAGAGAGCAACCATCGTGCCACGTTCCCGGTCGCACTCCGTCGGGGTGGTTCCACGACGCCCCGTCGCAATGGATCCCGTTCAGGAACGGAGTTGAGGACAAACGGGTGAACTTCCGGGTGCTGTGACCGACGCCAGCCTGTGACGGGAAAGGATCGGCGGAAGCCGCCCGATCGATCATGTCCGATCATGTCCGATCATGTCCGATCATCTTGGCCGTGCAGGCGTGGTGCGAGCCGCGGTGAGACGCCGCTCCCAGAAATTGGCCTGTTAACGTTCCGCAGCGCCCTGCTTGAGCGCGACGCTGGCGATTGGCATAGGCAGCGGATGTCCCTTCGGCATGTGGAGAGACTGACGGCTTGCAGTCGACTGAGCGTTGCGCGGTCGCCTCGCGTCGCGCTCCTCGCTCTGGGCCTAGTCGGCTGTTACGAAGGGAGATCTCGCGATACTGACTTTCGAGCTGCGGCTCACGATGCCTCGCCCTTCCCGCCTGACGCTGGCGTGTTGGCGGCAGAACACGCGCCGGACGGATCGACCGCTTGTAACGGCTGTGGGCCGAGCCCCGTCGAGGCGGCCTCGCTCGCGATCGATACCATTCCCGACGCGGGAATGGCCACGACCGAGACTCAGGGCGACGCTGGTGCTGGCGAGGACACAGCGGACGCGGCCGCGACTCCGAGTCCGCCATCGACTCCGCCAGACGCAGCCGTTCCCGCTTCGATTTTCCTATGCGCCGACATTGACGAAACCAAGCCGATTGGTAGCGTTCTGGTCCTGCCTCAGGAGACGCGTAGCCCCGGGATCGTGCGGACCTGCTCTGCCATAGCGGCGACGAAGCGCTTGAGTTTCGCCGGTTGGTAGACGGCGGGGGCGAAGACGGCGCGCAGCGGATACGCGCGCAACGGAAACTGGGGCAGCAGCTCCACCAAGCGTCCGCCATCGAGCGCCTCTTGGTGCGCCCAGCGCGGGCCCATGTGGATGCCGACGCCGCGTTCGACCAGTGAAGCGATCGCGCTGACGTTGTTCACGGTGAAGCAGCCCTTCATGTGCACGGTGGGCAGTTCCGGATCGGCGAAGACGATCGGCGCGTGCTCGTTCTGCGCGCTGTAGAAGATGAAGTCGTGTTGGCGCAGATCTTCGGGGCGCTTGGGGGTGCCACGCTTCGCGAGGTATTCGGGAGCCGCGACCAGCACGCGCGGCACCTCGGCGAGCTTGGTGCTCAGTAGCGACGAGTCCGGCAGTTGCCCGATGCGGATCGCTACGTCTATGTTTTGCGCAACGATATCGTTGAAGGAGCTGCCCAAGATTAGCTCGACGGTCAAGCGCGGGTGCTCGCGCTGCAGGCGCTCCAGCACGGGAGTGACAAAGCGGCCACCGAAGTCGGTAGGGGCGGTGACGCGCAGGTGCCCGACAGGCTCGTTCGCCGTGCCCGCGATGTCGACTTCGAGCGCGTCGAGTTGTTCGAGCAGCGGACGCAGGCGTTCGTAATAGCGGGTGCCCGCCTCGGTGGGCGTCGAGCGCACGCGAGAGCGCTGGATCAGCTTCACACCCAATCGCTGTTCGAGCGCGACCAGCCGCCGGCTCACCGTGGAGGGCTCCACCCGCATCTCCTTCGCGACAGCGTTGAGACTGCCCGCTTCGACGACGCGCAGGAAGACGTGATGCTCGGACTCCATAATTGCGCAATTCGCAATCATAGTTTGCCTAGAGCTCCCATACCAGCGTGCTGAGCAACAAAGCATAGTCAATATCGAGCGGCCGCAAG
>JBNKZR010000835.1:0-1996 GCA_050301735.1 Polyangiaceae bacterium
CGAGGGCTTCAAATTCATGTCTAGAAACCAGTTTGAGCAACTGAGCGAACACGGTATTATTATGAGCCAAGGCCTGATTTCCTTCTGTTTGATCAATGATTTGTCGCGATTTCATTTTATCAAAACAATGAGGTTATCAGGCCTTTTTCGTTAAGCGTTTATGGGACAGCAGTGAAGTTGGGTAAATGGCAAGACCTGATCCTTAGCCCTCTTACCCTTAGCTCCTTCACGCTCTTCCCAATGCCTGCCCCTGAGGGGGGATCTGACTCCGCGCGGGACTGTGTATGAGTGGTCTCTTGCGACAGAGGCGTCACTGAGGATCATCTATACTTGTACCTGGAAGAGATGGATGCGCGACGCGGCCGTCGGTTGTGTCACGAAAAAAGATAATTGAGGGAAGCGACATCGTCGCCAATGCACGGAGGGCAGTCCCATGGCAACTAGAATCAGGCTGCAGGAAATGGTCGGGAGCCTGTCGCCCGCAAGGGACGACTGGAAATCCAAGCCCGACGCTGACATGCCCGCACATGTCAGCGTCCGGTTCGCCACCGGGCAGACCGGGCTCCTCGACATGAAGAGTCCCCGCGGTCCGCTCTGGGCCCGGATAATCGACGAGCAGCACAAGGCCGGGCTGCCCGTCTACGCGGAGATCGACTCCGAGAGTGGGGTCATCACTAACTTGCGTATCCCGCGTCCGTACAACGTGGCGGGCATCGATACCCTCGACCGTGGCGACCTACTGGTTCGCCTGGTGCCCTCCCATGCCGGCCACTACCTGCTACAGACAGAGCCTGGCTTCGAGGCGATGCGTGCGCTGCTGGAGGCGGCCCTGGCAGATGGCTCCGAGGTTCTAGTTACCGAAACCCGGGACGGGCACGAGATCATCGAGGTGCGCAAGCCGGAATTTTCGTCCACAAACCCTCCAGAACCCGCTCCGACTCCGCCGGGTGACCCCCCGGTCTCGGAGGGTCGGGCGCGGGACGTCTTTGACAACATGAAGGCGGAGTCCTGCGACTCCTGCAGTCCGTCCGGGGACTGCATCACATTCCTTTATCCGGACGACGGTTGCTGGATCCGAGCACACATGATGTGCCACCTGATGCGCGAAGGCGGACCCGACGTCACGCTCAATCCACCAGAGGATCCCGCAAAGGTCTGGATACGCTTTGGCAGCTGCGTCAACGTCGCCACACCCAACAACCCTTTTTGCCACGTCTGCTGGGGTTGGCACGTGGCGCCGACTCTGGACGTCAACCTCTCCGGCGGCGGCAGCGAAAAGTGGGTGATCGACCCGTCCGTGAGTCCGGCGCCAGAGTCCGAGATCGCCTGGCGGGCGCGTCAGGGATACCCAAGCGCGACCCTCACCGACACCGCCTGGACCTCCTACAATTACGAGTCGGACACGAGCTCGGTCAGCTTCGCCCAGGCCAGCCAGTACCTGAACTATTACCGCACTGAGCTGGCCGACCGCTGCGCTGATTTCGGCCCGCCCCCCTATAGCTGCACCAAGGGCTGCTTCTTCATCATCGACCGCAATACATTCTCAGACGACGAGGTCGAATCCCTGATGGCTGACCCGGCTGCCCTGCCCATCCATGATGCCCTGTACGTGGTGCTGGATGGCTACAGCCCCGACGAGCTCGGCTTTGCCTCCGCCACCATGGAGGTGACGCCCGACTTCACTGTCACGCCAATGCCATCGCAGTTGACCATCACGCCGAGCAGGGTGGAATTCGAGGACCAATTCCACCTTATGCGGCCCCAGCGCCTAACCTGGGTCTACGACATCGACTTCACAGGCACTGCCGACTTCGCCGCCGAGCGGGTGACCCTGACCATCAACGCAAGCATCGACGCCGAGTCCGCCACCGGCTACCTGTACCTGATTCAGCAGCCCAACCCCTACGAGAACGACGGCCCCACATCCTGGCTGAGCGTGGATCTGCGCGTATTCCAGATTGAGCAGGATCAGTCCAGGTTCGGTGCCAACGTTGGC
>JBNKZR010000836.1:0-1994 GCA_050301735.1 Polyangiaceae bacterium
GAAGGCGTACCAGGGGTCTTCGCTGCAGAGTCGAGCCGTGTCGGGGTCGAATCGAGCCTCGAGGTCTCCAGCGGTCGCGGGCAGAGGCGCCGAGGCGCTCACCGAAACCGTGGTCGACTGCGTCTGGCTGGAAGTGCCGTCGTTGCAGTCGAACTCCAGGCGGTATTGCCCTTCGACCAATGCTTGCTCCGTGCGTACGACTTTCGCGGAGCTGCCGTCGATGTCTTCGAGAGAGACGCCCACGGGGTTGCCGTCAGTGTCGGTGAGGCGTACCTCAGAGCTGCCCTCCACGTCGGGGTAGATCACGACCGCGATGTCGCCTTCGTTGACCTTCACGTCGTCACCGGTGCTTGCCAGGGAACAGGGCATGGCCGTGCGCAGCTCGAAGCCGGGCAGTTCCGGGCCTCCGCCGGGCAACAACGACCCCGTCTGCCCCCCGAAATTTGGCTGTTCGCCGCTGTTGGCCTCATCGTCTGCGCCACATGCCGTCGCGAGGCCTCCACACATGAGGAGCAACGGCGCCCAGTTCCGCATCTTCTGTGTGTGCCTCGAAGGGCGGGCTCCTGCCAATACCGTTCCGAACATTCCGTGCCGCAGAAACGCACTGGTAGGCACGCATCTGTCATATTCGTGCATCCGAGGCGAAGTCCCCCAGGCCCACCCGAGCACGGCGCGCCGAGTCGCGACCGCGCTGGCGTGGCACTTGGGTCTTATGATCGACGACCTGGAGTCGTTTGTAGGGCTGGGGGGTGCGCCTTGGGCTTGGCCGGGCGAGCCCGAACGCTGGACTCATCCGTGCTTCTCTCCGTCGACGACTCTCCACAAAGCTCGCCCAGTGGGCAGGTCCTCATCATCGAGGACGACCCCATCGCCAGTCGTGGGCTCCAGCGGCACCTCGTCGCAGGCCGACACTTGGTGTATCAGGCGTACACCTGCGCCGAGGCCCGGCAGCTCGTGCGCGCAGAGCGTCCCGAGGTGGTGATCGTCGATCTGACGTTGCCGGATGGCAACGGCCTGGACCTGGTCAGCGACATTCGCGAGTTCGACCCCGAGGTGGGCATCGTGGTGTTGACGGGCAGCAACGAGGGTTCGGACATGAACGAGGCGCTGCGTCGTGGCGCCACCTCATACCTGCGCAAGCCGGCTGACCCGCTCACCGTCGAAGCGCAAGTGCGTCTGGCGTTGGCTCACACGCGTACGGGACGACGGCTCGCCCAACTGGCGCGAGCAGAGACGGTCAATGCCGAGCCCGAAGGCGTGACGGATCTGTTGGAACGTTTACCCGTCGCGTTGGCGACGCAGATCAGTCACGCCTGGGACCTGCGGCACATCGAAACGGGTGCGCACGTGCGTCGCATGGGGGAGTTCACCCACCGCTTGGCACAGGAACTGGGCTTCTCCGCCATCGACGCGACGCATTTGGGTCGTGTCGCGATGCTGCACGACGTGGGCAAGATCGCGATCCCCGACGCCATTCTCTCCAAGCCAGGACGGCTCACCGAAGAAGAGTTCGAGATCATGAAGCGGCACGCTGAAATTGGCGGCAAGTTGCTCGAGGGCACCGGGCACCCGCTGCTCGACTTGGCATCGCAGGTAGCTCGTAGCCACCACGAGCGTTGGGACGGTAGCGGCTACCCGGATGGCTTGGTGGGCACCGAGTGCATCCGCGAAGCGCGCATCGTCGGCTTGGCCGACGTCTACGACGCGCTGTCGACCGCTCGCTGCTACAAGCGCGCGTGGTCGTGTTCGGAGGTCGCGCGCCATTTTCGTGAGCAGCGCGGCGTGGGCTTCGAGCCCCAACTCGTGGATGCGCTCTTCGAGCTGATGCCCGATCTCGAGCTCATCCGCAGCGAGCACCCCGACGTCGCATAGCGCACTCGTCGCCGTGCCCCACGTGCTGCGTCACGTGCCGTCGAGCACCAGCAATTGAGCGTTCAAGAAGCGGCCCGGCTCGCCCAGGAGTGCGGCCACCGCCACAGCCACGTCAGCCGCGC
>JBNKZR010000837.1:0-1987 GCA_050301735.1 Polyangiaceae bacterium
TGCGACAGGGCGCGTACCACAGTGCGCCGGGTTCGCTCGTCGGAGCTCTTCACGTAGGCGCCACGAAGAACCCCGAGTGCGGCGCCGGCGGGGTTGCCTCCCAAGTGAGCCAGCGAGTTGCGTTCCAACGTACGGTCTACCGCGGGCGAGCGTCGCCACAAGGCTTGCGCCGTGTCCCTGCGTGCGTGCCAAGGTTGGGCCAGGACGGCCAGCTGCGGACTCAGTCGCGCCACTCGCTCCAGCGTCGAGGTGGCGACCGCTTCGCCTGCGCTCCGAAGGGCCAAACATCCCGCCAGCGCCTCGATGAGCTTTTCGTCGCGGGCGTCGTCGAGCCGTCTTGCGGCCAGTCGTGCAAGTTCGTCCGAATGGGCCAACAGTGTCGAAGCAGCCGCAGCAACCCGCGCTGAGTCGTCGCTGCTCAGCAGCTCTGAGGCCGTTCCGTCAGAGGCGCTAGCTTGGCCCCACCACCCGAGCCAGCGATCGGTCGCGTCATCGCTGTCGACCAGTCCGCGCAGAGCATCATCGAGCATGGAAGACGTGCGCCCCTGCAGCCAGCCACGAACGACCAGCGCCCTCACGGCGGTCCTCCGCTTGTCGCCCTGAAGCTTTCCGTTCAAGAGCTTCTCGGCGGACGGATTGGGTGACCGCGCCAATGCCAGCGCCGCGTGCAACTCCAGCTCTGGTGTCTCAAATGCAGCGTCGAGGCGTCGAAGGGCGATCGGGTCGTTGCTCGTCGCCAACGCCGCCAGCGCGACGCCCTGCTGCTCGAGGTCGAGTTCTTGGAAATGGGCGTCCAGTGGAGCGCTGACGTGAGGGTTGGGGAGTTGGTGTGCGAGATGAACGGCCCGATCGGGTGCACGTTCCAGCAGTTTGTCCATTGCGGTTCCTGCCGCCGGGCTGCCGACTGCGAGAAGTATCTCCGTGGCGGCGCTGAGCAAGACGTCGTGTTCGGAGGCCGTCGCGAGCCAATGCTCGGCCAGTTCCACGGTCTCCAGGTGTCCCATGCGGAACAGGGCCAACGCCGCTCGGGCCGCCACCTCTGGCGCGCCCCGCCGCACCAGGTCTCGCAGCGGCACGAACGCGCGTTGATCTCCCAACAGCTCCAGCGTTTCGATGTACGTGCTGGTCGGTGCGCCAGGGGCCTGGAATAGCGGTCTCGGGTCCAGTGGGGGGTGCCCAAGCAGTGCTTGCTGCGCGAGCAGCGCCAAGCTCCGGCCCTGCCGCAGGGCGCGGCCGAGTTTTGCGATACTTCCGTTGGTCCCGAGCCGGGCCAACCCCAGGCCGGCCGTCGCTCGTGCCAGCTGCTCCAGCTCGGCGTCACCCTCGGCGTCCGCCAGTGGTGCGCCGCCGAAGATGCGAGCCAGCCAGTCACGAGCCGCGAGGTGCCGTGCGTTCGGGGCGAGGGCCCGAGCGACGGCGAGCCACTCGCGCTTGTCGAGTGTGGGCGAGTCTTCTTCGAGCCAGTGGGTCATGACCTCGACGGCGGCCTTGCTGCCGTTGGTCGCGAGTCGTTCCAGATGGCGCAGCCGTTCGTCACCCTTCTGATTGAGTCCCTGCTCCAACCCCTGCAGCGCAAAGTGTGAGCGCAGCGACAGATAGTCGCTCGACGGCGTCTCCTCACCGGCTTGTGCCACCTGAGGGCGTCGGGTTTTTGCTCCAGCCTCCGAGGTCACCGAATTGGCACCGAGCGCGGAGATGAGAAACAGCATGGCGGACTGCGCACGAACTGAACGAGGCGTCGGCAGTTTCACGTAAGGCAGGGTAGAGCTTCTGGTTGTCCGCGCCCTCCCCAAAGCACGCGAGACGGGTGGCCGGTCGTCAGTGTCCGGGGCGCTCCCTTGCACATTCGGCGGGGTCGGCGTACGCGCCCCCAGACCATCATGGACGCGATCAATGCGGTCATCCAGCAGGCGACGCAGAAAAACCCGGCTGAACGTTACCCCGATCCGTTGTCGCTGGCGCACGCCTTCCGGTCGGCTGCCTGCCT
>JBNKZR010000838.1:0-1982 GCA_050301735.1 Polyangiaceae bacterium
GCAACTACCGAAGCACGTTCCGCGGGAAATAACTTCTGCCCGACCGCACGGCGCCCGGAGGCGCCATGCGATCAAGCGGCTCAGAAGACGCGTCGGTAATTTCCAAGGCGCAGGAACGTCGTCTCGCCTGACCAGTCGTCAACGCCGTCGTTGTCCGTGATGAGATAGAGCTTGCCGTTTCCAGTGACGGCCACGCCTTCCGGCTTGTCGCTGAGCCAGCCGTTGCTGGCACGCATCGCGGGCAACAAGTCGTACACGACCTTTTCGTCGGAGCTGACGACGCCATCGTCGAGAGCTTCACCGCCGAACTTGACGAGGGTCTTGAGTTCCGCGAAATCGCCGGTGCGATTGTCGCGCTCGATCACGATGAAGCCATCCCGAACGGCAGTGATCTCCGAGAGACCAACCCACGAGGCGTTGTCGGGTACTGCTTCGAGTTCGTAGGCGTAGGCGCCCCACCTGCCCAAATCCGGATCGTAGGTCCAGATGCGGCTCTGGCGTGGCTCGGTCGTATCGGTATCGCTCGGGTCATCGTCCAGGGCTTCGCATTCCGGCGTAGTGTAGTTCCAACCGCGCTGCTGGGCGACCAGCAGCTGGTAGCCGTGCTTGCCCTTGGCAGCAACCGTCAGACCTTCGAAGCCGCTACCCAAGGAACCTGTCGCCTCGGAAGCAGCGCGACAAGCCTCGATCTCCTTGGGCAATCCGATCTCCTGCAGCAGCGACCCGTTGGGGGCAACCTGCAGAATGCGGTTGGGGCGCGAACCGGAGCGGTTGCCTTCGCTCGCAACCCAATAGCTGCCATCGGGAGCAACGACGATGCCCTCGGGGTCGAAATTGCCGCTGCCGCCTTCGATGGTCACGGCAGAGGTGACCACAGCTGGCGTCTCCGAAACATCAATCGTGAAAATGTTGCTCTCGGCATAGAACGAGTCCCAGACAGCCAGCAATTCGCTGTTGCTGCCCGGCACTGCCGCCATACCCGACATGGCCGACCAGGGGATGGGCTTGCCATTCTCGTCGTCACCGGAAAGGATCTGCGGGTAGTCGGCCTGCTTGCCCTGAAGTTCGTAGATCATCACCGAGGAACGCACGCCGTAACTCGGATCGTCCTTCTCGCCGGACGCAATCACCAGCCCGCGCTCGGGGATCGTCGTGAGACCCTCGGGTCCGAGTGGCCCGGGGAGCAGCTGCGAGAATTCGACGTCGCCATGACGGTCGATGGTGTAGACGGCGATGAAACTGCCGCGTTCGGAGCCGACGAAGAGGTAGTCGGTGTTGCCGAAGCGAGCGTATTCGATGGACTCGGGTTCCGTGCCCTTGTTCTCGGAACGCCCCTCTGGGTAGTGCCCGTAGCGCACCCCGATCTCCTCGAAGGCGCTGCCGGTGTCGAAGACCAGGCTGCCATCGACGTCGAAGATCGAAAAGCCGCGACTGCCGCCGAAGAGATCGCCCTCGTTCGCGGTGCCGATGAAGGTATCGGCGATCCAGGTCACGGCGTCAGGCTCGCGAGGAACGTCCGTCAGCGTCTCGCTCAACGAGATGACATCTTCCTCCGTCGCGTCCACGCCCACCAAGGTCTGGGTGCCAGCACCGAAGTCGGCAACCACCTCGCCAGACTCGAGCTCGACGACGACGACGTGATTGTTCTCTTGCAGCGACACGACAGCGAGGTCATCGGCGTTGATGTCGACGAACTCCGGTTCCGGATCTTCGGGTGCGTACGCAGAAAGACCGCTGAGATCGGCAGTGCGCAGCGTCCAGTCCGCGGGTGCTCCTACCAGGTCGACGATGACCAAGAAGCCCGCGGGCAACTGGGGCAATCCGCCCTCGTCACCGTCCACCTCGATGTCCTCGTCCCAGAGGAAGACGTACTCGTAGTCGGCCACGACGTCAGGGTGCAGAAATCTCTTTGCGAACCAGAGCTTCGTCTGTCCGTGCGCCGCCACGTGAAGCACTCGTCTTGACCATTCCATGTCGTTCCA
>JBNKZR010000839.1:0-1964 GCA_050301735.1 Polyangiaceae bacterium
CCGCTTCGCGCCGTTCTGGGCGGGTCTGATCCTCGGCACCATCATCGCCCTCTGGCACATCCCGGCGTTCTTCCTAGGCGGGACACCCATGAGCAGCTGGTCGTTCGCACCCTACTTCGGCGCTGTCATCGCCATCTACGTCATCTTGACGCCCTTCTTCAACGCGGCGCGAGGCAGCCTGCTCGTTGCGTACCTGTTCCACTTTCAGATGATGAACCCGCTGTTTCCGGATGCGCAGCCCTGGGACAACCTGCTGTGGATTGGGATTGCCCTGGTGATGATCGTGTGGAAGCGGCGCGAGCTGCTCGATCGGAAGACCGCTGTTACGGAGGTGTGCTGATGCGTCGCGCTTGTGGATGGCTCCTGATGCTGCCGTTGGGTGCTGTTGCGTGCCAGCCGACGTCGGCGACTGTTCCGGCGCCCGAGACCGCTGCCATCGAGGCTTCGCCGGTACGAGACGAGCCTTTGGACGGTCGCTTTCAAGCCGAACTCGATAGTGCACGTGAGAAGCTGGGCTTCCCTGGAGCGACGGCTGCCTTCGTGCTGCCGGACGGAACTGTCGGCGTTGCCGCTTCTGGTCTCGCCGATGTGGAGAGTGCCGCGCCCATGACACCGCAAAGCCGCATGCTCGCCGCGAGCATTGGAAAGAGCTTCGTTGCGGCCACGGCTCTCGCGTTGGCGCTGGACGGCGTGGTGGACCTCGACGCTCCGGTGAGCGCGGTGCTTTCGCAGCGTCCGTGGTTTTCGCGTTTGCCCAATCACGATTCGCTCACGCTGAGGCAACTGCTCACCCACAGCGCCGGCTTGCCGGATCACGTCCACAGCGCTCGTTTTGCCAAAGCGGTTGCCCAGCGATGGAAGGAGCCGGGAAATCCATTTCCCCCGGAAACATTGATCGAATTTGTGCTCGACGAACCCGCGCTCTTCCCGGCAGGGCAGGGTTGGGCGTACTCTGACACGGGGTATGTCTTGGCTGGACTCGTCATCGAGCAAGCGAGCGGACAACGCTACGAGCAGCAGCTCGCCGCACGTTTGCTCGAGCCGCTCGGGTTGTCTGCGACCACTCCCTCATCGCGACGCTCCCTGCCGGGACTGGTGGCGGGTTACACCGCGCCGGACAACCCGCTAGGTCTGCCTGTCAAGACCACGAGCGCCCCGGGCGTGATGGTGTGGAACCCAGCGGTGGAGTGGACGGGCGGTGGTCTCGTGACTAGCTCGAGAGATCTCGTACTTTGGGCCCGCGAGCTCTATGAGGGGCGCGCCCTGCCTGGAGACTATATGGACGAACTGCTTCGGGCGGTTCTGGTCGGGGGAGAGGACTCGGGGGTGCGCTATGGTGCCGGGGTCGCGATCTATGAGAAGACTCCGTTTGGCCCGAGCTATGGTCACGGGGGGACCATCCCAGGGTACGTTTCGAGCCTTCGCTACTATCCGCAGCACCGCGTTGCTGTTGCTTTCCAGATGAACACCGACGTTGATGTCGATGATGCGGTCCCGGAGTTGGAGCGACGCCTTGCGGAGGTTGCTATTTCGGCGTCGCGAGAGGTGGGCCCTGCCGAAGGCGATTGAAGGAAGCGAGCGCGATGTCAACGCGATCGCGCGCTCAGGAGCGGTCATCGGTTGCAGCTGCGCGATCAAGCCAAGCAGCGTACAGCGACTGGGTACTCTTGAGCAGGGATGGGCTCGCGGCGACGCGGCCCATTTCCTGTTGGAGCAAGCCGCGTGCCCGATGCATGCGACTCTTGACCGTGCCCGGCGCCATTTCGAAGACGGCCGCTAGTTCTTCCACGCTGAGCCCCTCCCAGTAGTGAAGCTCCAGCAGACTCTGAAGCTCTGCGGGGATGCTTTGCAGAGCCTGCAACAGCACTCGCATCTCAGAGCGTGCTGCCGCCTGTGTTGAGACTCCGGGGGAGCAGTCCGCGAGAGACTCGACGCCAAAGTCTGGCTCCCTTGCGCCGCGTTTC
>JBNKZR010000840.1:0-1963 GCA_050301735.1 Polyangiaceae bacterium
CCAAGTGGTGCTCTATGCGGATGCGGCGAACGTGTATCGCGAACTGGGGGACAAGAAGGGGCTGAAGGAAGCTCTGCGGGGCGCGCGTTCGGTTGATCCCGCAGATGACCCAGGACTGAAACAACAGCTCGGCTCTGTCATCTTGGAAGAGGTTCAGGCCGGGGTTGAGGTGGCCCAAGAAGAAGTCGACGAGGCAGAGGCGCTTTTCGTTCACCTCGCCGAAACCTACGACGGTGAGTATGGTCACTCCTATTCGGTCTGCGCTTTGGAGCTGAACCCGAAGAGTGATCGCGCCGCGCAACTTGCGATGCATTATGCCGAGCAAATTGGCAAATCGATCGAGACGGCACCCCTAGTGGCCAAGTATCTCGTGGCTAGCCCCGGGGGGGCGGTTGCGTCAACGGCCCGCGAGGTGGTTGCTGCGGCGTTGAGTGCAGGGGGCGGCGATGAGTTGGTGACCGCCCTGACACCAAGCGAAGACGCTCCGGCGGCCGATCAAGCCGCCGCCTTTGGATTGATCGGGCGCTCACTTCAAGCCCAAGGCAAACAGGTTGAAGCGGTCGAGTACTTCAAGAAGGTGGTGCTGCACGCGCCCGCCAACGAAGAGGCGGTTGAGATTGTTGCGGGACAATACCGAAGCAAGGACGAGCAAGCGCTGCGCGATCTTCTCATGAGTGCTGTTCAGGAGGCTGATGTCGATCCTGTGCTACGCCGTCCCTGGCTGAGCGAGTTGGCAAACATCTGCGAGGGAGCCCTGGGGGATGTCGAGGGAGCCATCTTTGCTCGGCGCCAACTTGTGCTCCTGGACCCCAGTGACGAAGAAGCGGCCGATCAGCTCGAAGTCGTTCTGGCCGCAGCGAGCAAGTGGGACGAGCTTGCCGAGCTCATCGCGCGTCGCGCCCAGGTTGAAGGGGATCCGCGGGTTCAGGTCGAGCGTGAGCTGCGTGTCGCCGACATCCACTTGACCCGGCGCAAGGACCGTCTGGCTGCTGCCGAGGCCCTCAATCGCGCGTCACGCATCGAACCGGACGAGATGGAGCGTACCTTTTCCGCGGTCGATCTCTACGTCGACGTGGGGCAGGGCGATTCGGCTATTGCCCTTTTGATTGCCCTCTTGTCGCAACTGCTCGATGCTGATGTGCGAGCAGCCTACAACAAACGTCTCGCGACCCTGCTCGAAGAAGCGGGACGCATGACGGATGCCGGCGGGGCTTTCGCTGAGGCGGCTTCTGGAAGCAACGATCCTGAACTCTGGGGCGAGGCCGAGCGCTGCTTTACAGTCGGCGAAGCCTGGGCCGAGGCAGCTCATGCCGTCGCTGAGCGCACGGCTCTCTTGGACGACGACAAAGAGCGCTCCCACTTGTGCGCGGTGCGAGCGGCGTACCTCAACCGTTTGGGCGACAGCGAAGGCGTGCTGGATGCCTTGAGAGAGGCGCTTGAATTTGATCCGCGCAACTTCAAGGTCGCAGGTCAGCTCCAGAAGATTTACGAGGGGGAGGAACGCCACGGCGAGCTCGTCTCTTTGCTATTACGTCGCGCTGAGGTGGAAAGCGGAGCAGAAGAAAGAGCTGAGCTGCGCAAGCGTGCTGCCTTCTTGCAACGGGATCATCTGAGCGATGATGATGGAATGCGCGACGCGCTGCTCCTGGTGCTCGACGATCTTGAAGATGAAGAGGCTTTGTCGGTGCTTGCTGACGACGCTGAGCGCAACGATCGTTCCGACGATGCGATCGGATTTCTTCGTCGACTGGCCGAGGTGAGCTCCGAAGAGGCACGCATCGAAATCGCCCTGCGCCTTTCTCGGCTTTTGGAGCAGGCAGGAGACGAAGAGGGCGCTTTGGAGCAGTACGAGATGGTGCTGGTTCACTATCCCGAGCGCAAGGACGTGCTCGGCGCGGTCGCCCAACTGCGTCGCTCTTTGGGCAACGACAATGGCGCCGCCGAGGCCTATTCACGTCTCGTG
>JBNKZR010000841.1:0-1953 GCA_050301735.1 Polyangiaceae bacterium
CATCGCCGCTGCCGCCCTCACGGATGGCAGTGACGCCGCTGCTCAGTCCGTGGGGCAATCCGCATCCTGTGAGGTTGAGCGCAGAGATCCATTGTCGCCCCCCGAGCCATCGCTGCGCGCGCTACAGCGACGCGAACGAGCGCCCGAAGAGCTGCTCAGCGAGGGTCAGAGCATATTCGTGCAACATGCTGGTACGTGGCTGCTGTTGGTCATCCTGCAAGCCCTGGGTGTGTACGAAGAGGCTGCCCGTTGGAGCAGCAGACAGTCTCGCGTTACCTTGCGGGTTGTGTTGGATGTGGTGGCGATGGCCCTGGCTTTCGGTGAGCGTTGTATCGAAGGCGTGCGTCGCCTGGAGACGCCGAG
Organism: Polyangiaceae bacterium; assembly: GCA_050301735.1. Lineage (GTDB taxonomy): Bacteria > Myxococcota_A > Polyangia > Polyangiales > Polyangiaceae > SZUA-265. The sequence goes on from JBNKZR010000841.1 coordinate 364, forward strand.
CAGCGCGTTGCTGTTGCGGCACACAGGTATGGTGTCCCCCAACTGGGTACGACGGGTGCTCGGTGGCTTTGCTGCAGAGGCGGCGGTGATGTTTCGAGCCCATGTGACGGCGTCCCTGCTGCGGCGCTCGGCTCAGTCAAAGGCCCGTATGTGGCTCTACGTGGACAACCACAAGCGTCGGTACACGGGCAAACACACCATACGCAAGGCATGGCGGATGCAGGACAAGCGAGCGGTACCCGGAACGACGGATTACTATGTGCATGACGACGACGGGCATCCCTTGTACCGAGTGACTGCGAGTGACCACTCATCACTCTCAGAATGGCTTCCGCGTGTCCTCACCTTCGTGCGTAGCGTACTGGGCCCTGAGCCCGAGATTATCCTGAGCTTCGACCGTGGCGGGTCGTATCCGAACACGCTCGCTGAGCTCAAGGATCTCGAGGGAGACTTCGTTGCGTTCGAGCGCAGACCCTACTCTTTGCTAACCAAGGCAGCCTTCACCGAACGTATGGAGATCGTTTTACCCAGTCGTCCGCACAAGCCTGTGGTGCTGCACTACACGGAGGCCCCCGCCAAGAACTTGCGCAAGGGCCGTGGGCGGTTGCGTCGCATCGCAGTGCGTACTGACGACGGCCATCAGATCAACTTCCTGACATCGTCGTCCGCGCCAGCTGAAGAGCTAGTCCGAGGGCACCTGGCGCGCTGGGGCAACCAGGAGAACCAGTTCAAGCACGGCCAGGAGCGTTGGGGGATCAATCAGCTCGATGCGCGCCGGGTCGTGCCCTATCCGCCGACGGCGATCATCCCCAACCCGGACCGCAGTGCCTTGGAGCGGAAGCTTGCCCTAGCTCGCGCCGCAGAGGGCAAGGCACGTTGCGAGCTTGCTTGTGTCGACGCCAGAAGTGCGGCTGCCGAGACCCTCCGCGATGACATCGAACGCGCCGTGAAGCGCCAAGAAGAACTCAAGGCGCTGCGTCCCCTCGTGCCAACACACGCCCCCGTGGAGGCTACGTCACTGGCGGGCAGGCTAGTCCGTCACACGACCGCGCACAAGGACGTGGTCGACACGCTCCGCATCGTCTTCGCCAATGTGGAATCAGAGCTCGCTCGCGAACTCGCTCCCCACCTCCAGCGTCCCCGCGAAGCCAAGAAGGTGCTCGCCAACCTACTGGCTGCCCCGGGTATTGTGAGTCTAGGCAGGAGCACCCTGCGCGTCCGACTCATGCCGCCAGCGAAGCCAAGTGAGCGTCGCGCCTTGGCCAAACTCCTGCACACTGTCAACCTGAAAAACCTCTCCTTGCCGGGCGACCCCACCGGTCGCCCCATCCGCTTCTCGATGGCCAGAGTCCCAATGAACTGATCCTGCAGGAACGAACTCTGGAGCCCTCAAGGCGTTCGTCACGAAGCGCAACGATGACATCGTGCCCAAGTACTCGAACCTGAGGCAACGGCTCCCGAGGCGGACGATCTTCGCTCTGACCACCAACGACGACGGGGACTACCTCAACGACCCGACCGGGGCCCGACGCTTCTGGCCAGTCCGGTGCGGAGAGATCAACGTTGAGTGTCTCCAGGCTGACAGGGACC
>JBNKZR010000842.1:0-1949 GCA_050301735.1 Polyangiaceae bacterium
GCTCACGCGCCGGCCATCGATGTGGTTGAGCGGAGTGGGTCCCGCGCCGATCGCACCCGGGCGGTTGTGGTCGGGGCAGTCGGCGTAACCGAGGGCGCTGCATGCTTCGCGGAACGCCGCCTGCCACGGCGTGAGCTCGCTGTCCTGATGACGGCGGATGGGGAGGGGGCCGGAGTCGCCGTGGTAGTCCGCAGCGCCAAACTCGAGATCGCGTTCCAGGCGCTTGAATGCCGGCAGACAGGACTGCCAGTCCCACTCTCGAAGACCGAGAGCGCTCCATTCGTCGTAGTCGCGGGGTAGCCCGCGCAGGGCGATGCAGGTGTTCACCGCCGAGGAGCCGCCCACCACGCGTCCACGCGGCAAAGGAAAACGAAACTGGTTCGGCGTGGGCCGATGGCGCAACCCCCAGTCGTGCTTGTGGTAGCTGTTGCGCGTGCCATCCGTCAGATCTGACGGCAGCGTTTGCCCGGCGTAGTCAGGACCGGCTTCGAGCAGGAGCACGTTACATCCCCGCTCCGTCAGTCGTGATGCCAGCACGCATCCAGCAGCACCCGCTCCGACGATGACGGTGTGCGCCGTCTCAGTTCTTTCCGCCACCGCGCTGCGGAGAATCGTCTGCCCGCGTGCAAAACGCCAGCTCGAACGCCCCGAAACAGGACGAGTGCGAGCGCTCGAGAACGCCGATCGAGGCCCATCGCCGAGCGACGACGGCAGGAGAGCGAAGCGCCCTCGGGCTTGCCCACGGCAAGCGCGAGCGGGGAGCGTCTCCTACCCGTTTTGTACCCGGAACCCATTGTCGAACGTGATATGGACACCATGTTCAGGTCGTATCCATGTCCGAAGCAGAGAACGCCCCCAAGAACGGCGACAGGACCAGCCCCCATCGCATCGGCGCCGTCGCCGACGCGACCGGGCTCACGACCCACACGATACGTGTCTGGGAGCGCCGCTACCGCGCCGTGGAACCGTTGCGCACGGCGGGAGGCACGCGGCTCTACTCCGCGGAGCAGGTCGAGCGCTTGCGCCTGCTGAAACAGCTGACGGACTTGGGCCACGGGATCGGCGCCATTGCGAGCCTGCCCAAGGACAGATTGCTGCAACTGCTACCCCACAAGGATGCGAGCAGCGCGCCGGAATGGTTCGACGAGCAGAGGGTGCGCGCCGAGTTCTTCGATGCACTGGAGCACCTCGACGTGGGAGCGTTGGAGGCCATTCTCGGTCGAGCGACGTTGGAGCTCGCCCCTCGGGAAGTCGTGTTGCGCGTGGCGGCACCGATCGCAGCCGAGCTTGGCGAGCGCTGGCAGGCCGGGGAGCTGAGCATCGGGCAGGAGCATGCTGCCAGCGCGAGATTGCGCGACCTGCTGGGTCGCATGCGAGTCAACACTTCCGCTCCAGCGGGTGCTCCCAAGCTCGTGGCAGCTACGCTCAGTGGCGACCGGCACGAACTCGGCTTGCTGATGGCCACGCTGCTGGCGTCGATGCAGGGCTGGAGCCCGGTCTACCTGGGAGTCGATCTACCGCTACCCGAGCTGGTGGACGCCGTCGTGTTGAGCCGGGCTTCGGCGATGGTTCTCTCCCTCGTGCACGTCGAGCCGTTGGCTGCGCAGGCGCTCCTGCGCGAACTGCGTCAGCGGCTCAGTCCCGAGGTGCGTGTCTACATCGGTGGCCGCGCGGCGGCGGGTGTCCAGATCGAAGGGGTGCGCCGACCTGAGGACCTGGAGGCATTCGAGCGCGAACTGCGCCAATTGCGTGGGGAATTGGCGATGAACTGACATTATCTAGACTTTGTGTCTAGATAATGGTTGACGGTCGTAGAACGGGTTCTAGATCCCTGCTCCTGACGAGGCGAAACAGACCTCGACTTAGACAAGGAGCAACGCGATGAAGTGGATCAATGAACTGAAGCCGTTTGCCGGTGTCGTGGCGCTGTCGCTGACAGCCTACGGGTG
>JBNKZR010000843.1:0-1944 GCA_050301735.1 Polyangiaceae bacterium
GGCCATGGCCAAGACGAGGACCCCGAAGGCGGCTAGGGTGAGCAGGAACGTGGTCACGGGCGCCAGTATGCTCCTCTGGGGCGCGAATCGCCAGGGGTGGCTGGCCAGCGACGACCGCAGAGACGCTGGTGAGGCTGACGGCGAGCACCAGGCGTGAGGACGAAGCGGCTCACGGTGTTTCGTTTTCGGTCGCTTCCGGCGCGGCCAGGCGATCGAAACGCGAACTCGTCAGCGTCTCGAAAGTGCCGTCGGGTTTGCGGACCAGAAGAGACACCGGAAGCTTCAATCGTTCGGCCAGGGCGAGGCCTTCGGTGGGGCCGAGCACGTTGATCGCCGTCGCGTAGCCGTCCGCTACCATCGCTTGTTCATGCAAGACCGTGACGGATGCCAAGGCGTGCGTTATCGGCCGTCCCGTTCGCGGATCGATCGTGTGAGAGACGCGAATGCCATCCTTCTCGTAGTAGTTGCGGTAGTCGCCGGATGTGGCCAAGCCGGTGTCGCTCAGCTCGAGGCTGCGACTGACCTGACGATTCATCGAGTCGGGCCGCTCGATGCCGATGCGCCAGCGTTGCTCGGCCGATTTCATGCCCCGAACTCGCAGCTCGCCGCCCACCTCCACCAGATAGTCGTCGATCGCCTCCGCTTCCAGAAGCGCTGCCAAGCGGTCGACGGCGTAACCTTTGGCGATCGCCGATAGATCGCAGGAAAGGGAGGGGAGTTCCTTGGTCAGTGTTGGCGGCTGGCTGGAGACGTGCAGCTTCTGATATCCCGTCTGCGCCTTCGCTGCCTCGACGCGTTCGTCATTGGGGGCCTCGACCTTGGCACCAGCACCGAACCCCCACAGCGCCACCAATGGGCGAACCGTCACGTCGAAGGCCCCGTCTGTCTGTCGGCTGATGTCCTGCGCGGCGCTCACGACCGTGGCCATGTCCGAGGAGACGGCGAACGGCTCGAGCGAGGCGTGACGATTGAAGCGCGAAAGCTCCGATTGCTCTCGGTAGGTCGACATCAGGCCTTCGACACGATCGAGCTCGGCCTGGAGGCGTTTCTCCAACCCTTCGGCGACCTTTTCGTTCTGGCCCAGGAGCACGGAGTAGGTCGTGCCCATCGTTTTGCCGGCGAACTCGCGCCGAGCGTCATCACTCGGGCGCAGGCGCCAGTAGGAGAGCCCCAGCAGCACGATCATGAAGATCGGCAGCAGAACTTTGGCGCGGGGAGTCAGACCAGCACGGGGAGGGGGCACGTCCTCGATTCCTCAAATCCAAACGAGGCGGAGTTGCCTCCGCCTCGTTCTCGTCGACTGGAGTGCGGCTAGCGCCATACTCCGTTTGCCTGATGACCGTTTGCTCGATGACAGTCTGCTCGACGACTGGGCTCAGCCGCCAAAGTCATCGAACATGATGTTCTCACGCTCGACACCGAGGTCGAGAAGCATGTTCGTCACGGCGTCGTTCATCATCGGAGGACCGCACAGATAGTACTCGCAGTCCTCGGGTGAGGGGTGCTTCGACAAATACTCGTCCAACAACACTTGATGGATGAAGCCCGTGAGCCCCGTCCAGTTGTCCTCAGCCAAGGGGGAGGAGAGCGCCAGGTGCCACGTGAAGTTGTCGTTGTTCTTTTGGATCTCGTCGAACTCTTCGACGTAGAAGGCCTCGCGCAGGCTGCGCGCGCCGTACCAGTAGCTGACCTTGCGGTCCTTGGTCTTCAGCGTGTGGAACAGGTGGAAGATGTGGCTGCGGAGGGGGGCCATGCCGGCGCCACCACCCACGTAGATCATCTCCCGGTCGGTGTCGTTGATGTGGAACTCGCCGTAGGGGCCGGACAGCGTGACCTTGTCGCCGGGCTTGGGCGAGAACACGTAGCTGCTGCAGATGCCCGGCGGCACGTCGGGCTGGCGCGGCGGCGGCGATGCGATGCGGATGTTGAGCATCACCATGTTGC
>JBNKZR010000844.1:0-1937 GCA_050301735.1 Polyangiaceae bacterium
ACTGCGGCGTACCCGCCCCTATCCGCTCGTCTTCGGCGCCGGCATCCACGGGGAGCCCGGCATCGTCTGCATCGAGCGCGGCGAGGTTCGGCAACCAAAGGCGTTGAGCATCGCCCTCGACGGGTTGAACCCTCCGACGATCCGCACGGCACACTCCTGCCGCCTATTGCACGAACCCATGCGCATCACTCGCGCCGACGGAGCCATGGTCCAAGAGGTCGACGGCCAGCCCGCACTGGCCGTCTTGGAGCGGCTCGGTGCGGAGCTCGAAGGGCAACCTCTCGTCTTCACCGTTTTGGCGCACCCGAACGCTGACGAACCGAGCGGCTACGAATTGTTGGTGCGAGGTATTCAGGGCATCGACCCGGACGCGCAATCGCTGCTCATCTCCCAAGAGATCCAGCCCGACATGTTGCTCACCTTTGCCGTGCGTGATCCCGCCGCCGCACGTGACGACATCGGGCGCACTTGCCGGCAGGCAACGCGAGCCATGGCAGGCGCTGCACCGCGCTTCGGGCTGTACTTCAACTGCAGCGGCAGAGGGCGCGCGCTGCACGAGGCGCCGAACGTCGATACCCGCATCCTGCGCGAGCAATTCGGTAGCACGCCGTTGGCGGGCTTGCAGTCCGCCTTCGAAATCGGGCCCTTCGACCGTGCTCCCGCCCTGCAGCTGTACACGGCCATCTTAGCCGTCTTCGGTTCTCCGAGCTGAGGCTCGCCGATCATGCAAAGCGCCCGCGAAGTCCTCCTCAATCGCCCCAAAGAAGGTGGTTTCTCTCCCGCCGATGCCATTCTGGCCGCCTTGGTCATCAGCGTCGTCGGCCTGATGATCGTGCCGCTGCCGACCTGGCTGCTCGATCTGCTGATCTCTTCGAACCTGGCGCTAGCGGTCACCGTGCTGCTGGTGACCATGTACGTCACGGAGCCGTTGAAGATCGCGGCGTTCCCGTCCTTGTTGCTGATCACGACGTTGATCCGTTTGGCGCTCAACGTCTCCTCCACGCGCTTGATCCTGCTGCAGGCAGACGCGGGCGAGATGATCTCGGCTTTCGGCGGCTTCGTGGTGAGCGGCAACTACGTCGTGGGCGCCGTCATCTTTCTGATCTTGTCGATCATTCAGTTCGTGGTCATCGCCAAGGGCAGCGAGCGTGTGGCTGAAGTGGGCGCGCGCTTCACGCTAGATGCGATGCCGGGCAAGCAGATGGCGATCGACGCCGAGTTGCGCTCCGGTGGCATCGACGGCAACGAAGCTCGCGTGCGCCGGCGCGAGCTGGCCCGGGAGAGCCAGTTCTACGGCGCGATGGACGGCGCGATGAAGTTCGTCAAGGGTGACGTCATCGCGTCGTTCTTGATCACCATCATCAACATCCTCGGCGGCCTGGCGATCGGTATCCTGCAGCGAGACATGGCCGCGGGCGCCGCACTCAAGAAGTACGGCCTGCTCACCATCGGTGATGGTCTCGTCTCCCAAATCCCGGCCTTGGTGCTTTCGACGGCCGCTGGCATCCTGGTAACCCGCGTCGCGAGCGAGGAGCAGGACACGGCGCTCGGCAAAGAGCTCGGGGCGCAGCTGCTGCGCGCTCCGAAGGCGCTGGCGGTCGCGAGCGCCTTCGTCATGGCCCTCGGCTTGATCCCGGGCCTGCCCGCGCTACCTCTGCTCGCTATCGGCGGAGCGCTGTTCTTGATTTCGCGCGTGCGTAGCCGCGCTCAGCTAGCACCGGAAGCCCAAGACACAAGCAGCTCCGGACCCGTTCAGCGTGATGGGCGCAGCTTGGGCAAACGCTTCGTGCCGGTGGTGCTGCCCTGGTCGTTCGACTGCAGCTCGGACCTCGCAGGGCTTCTGGACGACGACGCCCAGGGCGACAAGCTGACGCGACCGGGCCTGAGATCCGTCGGTGACGCGGCGCGCGAAATCCTATTTCGGCGGTTGGGTGTGC
>JBNKZR010000845.1:0-1929 GCA_050301735.1 Polyangiaceae bacterium
CGGCATTCCCCCACCTGCGGTGGCAACCCACGGACTTCGACCCCTCGGCCCTCGAAAGCATCGAAGCCTATCGCCAGGACACACCCAACGATAATCTAGAACCGCCACTCCTCCTGGACGCGAGCGCAGAGGTATGGCCGGTGACGACTTGCGACGTTGTGCTCTGCATCAACATGATCCACATCAGCCCCTGGGAAGTCACCGTGGGTCTCTTGCGAGGCGCCCATCTGCTGCTGCCGAGCGGGGCTCCCCTCATCCTCTACGGCCCGTACCGCGTCGATGGTGATTGGGGAGCGGAGAGCAACGTGAGCTTCGACCGCTCGCTGCGAGAGCGTGACCCGAGCTGGGGAGTTCGAGAACTTAGAGACGTCGAAGCGGAAGCCGCCAGGCATCGGCTGACGCTCCAGGAGCTCCGCCCCATGCCAGCCAACAACCACGTGGTGGTCTTCCGCAAGACTTGAGCCCCGCCTGGCGGCTAGCCTTCCGAGGCGGAGGAACGCGGTGCACTATTCGCGTTCGACGCTGACCACACCGACCACCTTGCTGATCGCCTTCATCACGCTGCGCACTTGGCTCACGTCTTTGGCCAAGAACGTGAACGTATTCTCTGCGCTCCCTGTTTCGCTGGCGTGGCAGTTGACTTCACTCAGGTTGATCTTCTGAGTACTGAAGACCTGGGTCACGTTTGCGAGGATACCAGGCGTGTTCCGAGTAAACACCTTCAACGACACTGGCCGATTGATGGTCGTGCGGTTGCTCCAAGTGACGGCAATGCGCCGCTCCGGGTCCGTCGTGTCGAACACCTTCGGGCAATCTCGGCGGTGCACGGCGACGCCACGCCCACGGGTGATGAATCCGATGATCGGATCGCCCGGCAGCGGGTTGCAGCACTTGGCGTAGCGCACGAGTTTGCTGTCCAGCCCGTCCACGCGGATGCCATCGACATCCCGACCGGTGAACTTGCGCACGAGCTTCTCCAGCGCGCCGGTCCTCAAATTGCTGGGAACGTCTTGCTCGTGATTGGCCCGCTTGAGTTCGCGCACGGTCTCCACGACCTGGTGGGCGTCCAACTTGCCGAACCCGAGCGCCAACAAGAGCGCATCGGTGTCCTGCAGCTTCAGCTCGCCCAGCAACTCGTCCACCAGCTCTTGCGTGCGCATGAGCTTGATCAAACTCATGCCAGAACGCTGAAGCTCCGTCTCGAGAAGCTCATGCCCGAGGTTGATGCTCTTGCGACGGTTGTGGGTGCGAACGAAATTGCGGATGCGGTTCCGCGCGCGCGTAGTCACACACTGGTCGAGCCAATCCTTGCTCGGAGCCATCTTCGAATCGCTCACGACCTCCACCACGTCACCGTTGTGCAGCTTGTAGCCGTTGGAGACCCGGGACCCATTGACCCGCGCCCCACCGCAGTGGTCACCGAGCTCGGTGTGAATCGAGTACGCGAAATCCAACGGGGTCGCGCCCCGAGGAAACATGCGAATGTCCCCTTTGGGAGTGAACACGAACACCTCGTCCGGGAACAGATCGTTCTTGATCATCTCCAAGAACTCAGCCGGGTCCTTGATGTCCTTCTGGTAGTTCTCCATCTCCCGCAGCCAAGAGAACTTCTTGGCATCGGCAGGCCGCACGCGTCCCGAGAGTTGGGCCCGGTACTCCCAATGGGCCAAGACGCCCTTCTCGGCGACCTGATGCATCTCGTGGGTGCGGATTTGGATCTCCATCCGCCGGTGGCCGGGCCCGATCACGCTGGTGTGCAGCGACTGGTAGCGATTGTGCTTGGGCAACGCGATGTAGTCTTTGAAACGCCCGGGGACGGGCAACCACTTCGAGTGCATGACGCCCAACGCCATGTAGCAGTCCGTCACCGACTCCACGCAGACCTGAAAGGCGATCAGGTCGTTCAGCTCCTCGAAGTCGCACTTCAGG
>JBNKZR010000846.1:0-1928 GCA_050301735.1 Polyangiaceae bacterium
CATACGGCGCGTCCAGTCCGAGATTGCGCAACTCGCTGAGTCGGCTCAAAGGCGAAAGATCGTCGATCTCGGACTGCGGGAGCTTGAGCGTCTGCAGCGTCGTGAGTTCGCCGAGGGGGGACAAGTCGGAGACGCTCAAGGGATCGCCCGCTCGGAGCAACTCCAAGCTCTCCAACGCGCGGAGACACTCGAGACCCTGAAACGAAGCCAGATCGGGTTCCAGGCTTATTTGAATCTGAGTGAGCGACGCCACGTCATTCGCCTGTACCGGGTCGAGATCGACGACGATGCCCTCCGGATAGGAGCTGGCACCGAGCAGGACCAACTGCACGATATCCTCCATCACCCCATCCTCGAACACGAGGGGGTCGTGGCAAGCCACCGGGTTGTTCGGTTCTCCCGATGTTGCGCCGGGAGCGGGCATGTCGTGATCCTCACCGCTGCCCCGCGGGTTGGTGGCTTGGGGGTCGCTAGGTTCGGCCGATGACGTCGGAGCCTTTGCGTTGCTGCCATTCGGGTCGGGGTCTTCGCTATCGGCAGTGTCGCTCGTTGGGGCGCTGTCGCGGTCAATCGTGTCTGGAGGTGTCTCCGTGTCCTCGCTGGTTTCGCTGCCGCCTGGGTCTCTCGGGTCGCGTTCCGCATCGGTGGCGCTGCCCTGACCGGGGGTATGGGGCTCGTCGCCACCCGCTCCGAGCTCGCCGAAGTCGCCGCGTGGTCGCCCGCTGGATCCGGGAGCGGAGCTGCAGCCTGAGCCTGAGAGGACGAGGGTCGAAGCGAGCAGGACGCCGGCGGTCCAGGTGCACAGCCGCACCTGGCGACGCGTGGGAAGTAATGAGACGGGCATTCGTGCGGGCAAGGGTGCTGTGGGAAACCACATGCCTCGAGGGTAGCACTCGCAAACCTTGACGGCGGGCGAAGAAATCTTCGCCCATCGCCCGCTTCTGGCAGCTCCCTCTCCGGCGGGGCTCCACCTCGATAAGCCGCGGTGGGATGCGAAGCACGATGAGATCGCGACCTGGCTTTCCTGCCCCCCGACGAACACGTCTGGCGCGGGCGGCGGTCCCGGAGCTAGCGGCACTGCCGGGGCTGGCGGAACTCCGGGAGCCGGCGGAACCCCCGGCGCGGGTGGAGATCCGGCTGCGCGAGGAATGTCGGGTGCGGGTGGAGATCCCTCAGCGGGCGCAGCCCGGAGATGGGGGGCGGCGGAATGGATGGAACCCCCAGCATGGGTGGAGACGGGGGCAATGGCGGCGGCGAAGGCGGTGGCGATGCTGACGTGCGCCCGAGTGCTGGCTGCGGGAACGTCAACGGGGTGATGACGCTGACGGCTGGCGGCATGTCGGTCGCTGGCGCGCTGCCCACGTCGACCCGAGTTCAAGCTTCGGGCTACGATTTCATCATCGACATTCCGGAGGATTACGATCCCGCGCATCCGTACCGGCTCATCTTCTCCTGGTATCAGGCGTACGGGTCGAACACCGGCAACGCGACTGGCCAGCACCCCGTGGGTGACGGTCCCAACTTCGACGCAGCGAACTACGCGTTCTACGGTCTGCACCGCCAGGCGATGATGGCGAACGACCCAGCCATCTTCGTCGCGCCCAGCGGCATGGGCAACCTGCCCTGGGAATTCAACCGAGACAGCGCCAAGTTCGACGAGCTGCTCGCCTTGGTCGACGAGAACCTGTGTATCGACGATAGCCGCGTTTTCACCACTGGCTTCAGCTTCGGTGCCATGATGAGTCATGCGCTGTCGAACTCACGCCAGAGCAAGCTGCGCGCAGCCGTCACCATGGCGCCCGCCAACTACAACCTTCCCGGCATGCCCCCCCGAACGGGAGCCCATCGGCTACTTCAGCATCACCGGCATGTCTGACACCACGTGTCCGTGGGTGAACGACGACGGAAGAAAAGAGGGCGGTAAGTAC
>JBNKZR010000847.1:0-1927 GCA_050301735.1 Polyangiaceae bacterium
CCACCAATGCTTCCGGCCGAAATCTCCCGTGGCGTCGCCGCGCGCGTGCATTTGGGAGGATCCGTGAAAGCACTGCGGCGATGATGCCTGCCGAAGCGGCTTGCCGCGATGCGAAGAGCGCGGTACTCCCTAGCGCAGGAGTCCGCAAGGCGCGTCCCGTATGAGCGAACCCCCGGAAAGCATGACTCAACCTCCGAGTTCATCAACGCCAAAGCGTGGCGGCGCCGAGCCGACAACCGAAAACGGACGGAACGCCACTGAGACCAGAAAGGCCAATGACGTGAGTGCCTCTCCGAAACGCGCAATCGACGACGCGACGTCAGCTTCGACGCGATCCACCGGCACTGCTGCGTCGAAGGACTCGTCGGCTCTCGCGAAAGAGCGAGAGGAGCTCGCGTTCTTCCGTGACGGCGAGTTCGGCACCTACGCTGGAGGCCCGCTGGAGTTTGCCGAGGCGGACGACGAAGGACACCCGTCGCTGTTCAGCATTCCTCCGCCGTCGACGGGTCAGCGTTTGACGTCGATCGTGACCGTGATTTTGACGGGCGCCGTGCTGCTCGGCGCCGTGTTCATGCTCGCCGAACGCTGGGATGACTCGGGCTCCACCGCCGTCGCTTCCAACCCGACAGACAGCCCGGACAGCCGCGCCAATCCCGAAGCGCCGTCCCCCACCGAAGTCAACGCTGCTCCGAGCGAAGCGCAGAAAACCCCGAGCGGCGACAGCCCGGCCGTCAGCGCCGACCAGGGCGCACCGAGCAGTGACCCGACGACCGCGAGCGATCCGAACTCCTCCCGAGGTGCGAACGAAGAGCCCCCCGCGACAAGCGCGGAGGGAAGCACCCAAGCGCAGGCAGCATCGAACGACCCAGCCGAAGAGCCGACAGCCATAGACAACAGAGCCAAGGCTGACGATGAGGCGGCGAAGGCGGCGGTAGATGAGGCTTCCCCGAGCCAGGCACCGAAGCCAGCGGTCAAGCTCGCGCCCGCCGAAGCGGCCCCCCCAAGCGCCCCCAAAGCAGCTCCCAGGCCTGCCCCGAGGAAGCCTGCTCCGCCCCGAGTCGCCCCGAAGCGAGCACCGAACCCTCCGCAACCGGCAAGCGACAATGCCGCGCCGAAGCAGCCCAAAGCACCATCGGCGAGCTTCCTCGGCAATTGATGCGGCACGCGCGACTCGACCGACGTATTCCGAGCTCGCCCAATCGAGCGAGCCCTGGGCTTCGAGCAACGCGGTGAGCGCGAGGTCGAGTTCGCTCGCCGTCGGCGCGCTAGTTCTGGGATGCAGCTCGGGTAGGCCCCCATGCTGTGAGCAGCCCAGCACGACGACCGATCTCCCTGCAGCAGCTGCTATCGCGCACGACAACACGGCGCAGACCAACACGAAGCAGACCGACGACGCAGACGGCACTCGTTCACCAGACACGACCACGCCGTCACATGTATCCACCCCTCCGCGCTTCGTCGAACTGGAGGTCGCGGGCCACCCGAACCCGGTGGTGTGGGAACCTCAGCCCAGCGCCGAAGCCCTGCCGTTGATCGTCGTGGCCCACGGTGCCGGAGGCGGCCCCGAATGGCACTGCGACTTCTGGAGTCGGGTCATCGAAGACAGTGCCTTTCTCTTGTGTTTGCGGGGCAAGCCCCTGGGCGGAGACTACGGCGGGCATTTCTTTCCCGAGCACCACACGCTGGAGCGCATGTTCTCCGCATCGGTCGCCGCCGTCGATGAGCGCTACCAGGAGCGAATACTCGCCACCGACAGCATCTACATCGGCTACTCGCAAGGCGCCACGATGGGCGCCCTGATGCTGGCAGCACACGCCAAACGCTTCTCGAGACTGCTGCTGATCGAAGGTGGCTACGGACAGTGGAACGTTCAGCGCGCACTCGAGTTCAAGCGCGCGGGGGGTCTGGCTGTGTTCTTCGCTTGCGG
>JBNKZR010000848.1:0-1923 GCA_050301735.1 Polyangiaceae bacterium
TGGCCATCATCGACGGACTTCTCGTCGAGCTCGACGGCGACCGCTTCATCGTCCCCATGTCCAGCGTGCTCGAGACCGTGGAACTCTCCTCCGCCGAGCATAGCCGCAACAACGGGCGACACACCATCGCCCTACGCGGAGAACTCATACCCTACCTTCGCCTTCGCGAGACATTCAGCATCACCAGCGAAGCGCCGACACTCGAGAAGGTCGTCGTCGTCCGCCACGGAAACGAGCGCGTCGGCCTCGTCGTCGACCGCGTCCTCGGCAGCCACCAGACCGTCATCCAGTCCCTCGGCCACTTCTACCAGGACGTGGAGATCGCCGCCGGAGCCACCATCATGGGCGACGGACAAGTCGCCATCATCCTCGATCTCGCCGGCATCGTCCGCCTCGGCCGCCTCGAAGCCGCCATCGGATGAACGAACAACCCGACCCCTATTCAACGAATCAACCGCTTCAGCACCAGCAACCCTCAACATGAAAAACTGGGATATCCCAAAACGAATCACCCTTTGCGCCTACCTCGAGTTCGCTATCGCAGGATAGCAACAGCCTTGCAGCTTAAGAAACCCATTAACGACACAAAATCCACCGAAAGAACATGAGCTTCGCACAACGACTCGCAAACCTCCCCATCGGGAAAAAGATGGGATACGGCTTCGCAACCGTGATGCTGATATCCGCTGCCGCCGGCGGCTACTCCATCTACAAAATGAACAACTCGGCCCAAAAGGCCAGGTATCTAGCAAGCGAATACGTCGCCCAGCTTGAGGCATCCAACGAGCTTCGAGCCACCGTCGAAAAAGTAAACGACGCGTCGAACGATTTCTTCTACTCCGGAGATTCTGGACACCTCAATGCGGCTCTCGAATCCATCAAGGAGGTACATGCCAATCTCGATGATTTAGGCAAGCTCGCCAGCGGCTCGAAACACCTCGTCACGCTGAAGGACAAGATCCAAAGCGCCCCGCCCCTGCTGAAGCAACTGGAAGACTCGATACATGATAGCATCGAGATCGATAAAGCGGTCGACAAGGCCTTCGCCGCTTCCCGCGCCACATCAAACGACGCCATCGCCGCGTTGCAGGAAATTCTCGACCAGCAATACGTGAAGTTCGAGCGCGACATCAACAACGACGTGGAAAACAACACCCTACTCAATCGCCGCACCAAGGTCATACTGCTCAACAAGCTCATCAGCAGCATTCTAGGGCTCAACTTCGATACAGAAAAAGCCCGCTCCTCACGCGATCCCGAGCTGGTTGCCAAGAACCTCCCCGTATTCGACGTCATTGACGGAGGCATCGAAGAGCTCCGACCGATCTTCACGAAGGCGAGCGATCACGTGCTCATCGACCGTGCCGACGACGACATCGCCAAATACAAGGAGGCAATTGAAGTCCAGCTCGCAAGCATGCAGCAGATGATCGACATCGAGAAAGGTCGCAGCGAAGCGGTCAATGCCATATCCGCATTCGCTAACAACCAGATCCTGGAATCCCAAACCGAGGTGGACCGGATCTCCAACGAGACCGCAGACGGGCTCGAAAACGCCTCTCGTCTCAACATCGGCAGCACATTGCTGTCGATCGCAATCGGAGTGCTCATAGCAGTGGCCATCACTCGGCTTGTCACTCGTCCCCTCGCCCTCGCCATGAACTTGGTAAGGAAGACCGCCGAGGGCGATCTCACGCAATCGCTCGCCGTCACCTCCAACGACGAGATCGGACAAATGGTCGCCGCCCTCAACGACATGGCCGCCAGCCTACGAAGCGTCATAGGAGACGTCGCCGCAGCCGCCGAGCAAGTCGCCTCCGGAAGCGAGGAGATGAGCGCCACCGCAGAACAACTCTCACAAGGTGCTAGCGAACAGGCCGCCTCCGCCGAGGAAACCACTTCCGCCATGGAGGAGATGGCCGC
>JBNKZR010000849.1:0-1918 GCA_050301735.1 Polyangiaceae bacterium
CTAATAGAGACTATGTCCAAGCAGATGATGTTCAGCCAGGAGGCCCGCCAGGAAATCCTGGAGGGTCTGACCAAGCTGGCCGCCACGGTAAAGGTCACGCTGGGACCGGTGGGTCGCAACGTGATCCTGCAGAAGTCGTTCGGATCGCCGCAGCTGTTGGGCGGGGTGCAGGCGATGTCGCGAATGTCGTCGGACGACTGGGGGTTGGTCCCGTTCTTGACGCAGTAGGCACCTGCCAGCTGCTTGTTGCCGAGGCCGATGTCATCGATCAGGTCGACACAAGAGAAGCCGTCCGGACACTCGCAGTACGGCGCGTTCGACTGCGGTCCGTCGCAACGACAGGAACAGTAGACGGCATCCTTGGGTCGGCGCTCCTCGAGCTGCGGCGGGACGGACACGAGGATGGGCAGCGTGTCGTCAGGAGTCTTACATTGGGCTGCCGCGGCAGCTTGCTCCGGCGTCATCGCGTCGTCCGGAATCGTCTGGCCGTACACGCAGCTGACGCGGCCCTGAAACTTGTTCACGAGGCAGACACGCGTTTCGCACTGGAACGAGCGGCTCTCGACGTTGACCTCGTCCTTCGAATAGCCCGAGAACTCCTGCCGGTACTCGTCTTCGGGGATGCAGGGGTCGCCGACGCCGCCGCTCTCACAGCCGACGGTCCCGAGTGCAATCAGCGCAGTGCCGAATCCCAACACGACGTTGGTCACTCCAACTCCTCGGCGTTTGTTTCGGCCCTGGTCTTTGCACGGAACTGAGGTCGCGATCTGCGTTGGCATCATAGGTCGATAACTCTCTGTTGGACGGGCGCTGCGTCGTTCGCTTGGCGCTTGCTGGTCAGGACTCGTTTGAGTTGGCTTTCACGTCGGAACACACCCATCGGGCGTGGCCGCGCCGGCAGTCGAGGGATTACGGCAAGTTCCGAACCCACCAATGACGCCGCAGGCCGGGGCAAACTAGTCGAGCGCCATTTGTTCCGTCAATTGCAAATCGAACCCGTGACGGGCCACTGGTGAAGATCGCCATGGCTTCGAGTGCGCACCCAAGGATTGGCTCGCAGCCGAGTCTCGTGCAGATGAGACATTGTGGTCCTCGTGCACGACTGATGCGCGCGAGCCGTTGTGACTGCTCTTCTGCAGCACGACACGAAAGCCGATGCCGCGAGACGTGATCGCCACTTACGAGCGATCCGTGTCTTGGCAGGGAATTACGGCAAACGACATGGATAGCAGCCAGCTTCAGCGTAATTTTTCCGCAATGAAGCAAGGCCAAACGCGCCTTGACAATGCGGTTGGCGCATTCCTAACATCCCCCGCGCCGCGAGGTCGTATCTATTGGTTCTCATTGAATTTTCTGGTTTCGCACCACGTTTCGCTCGGTGGCGGACGTCGGGTGATGTGCTCACGGGCTCAGCACCAGACGATCGCTCGCGCGTGGGGATCTCCCGTCGTTGGGCTTCCCATGACACGGCGAACCATGTATCTGCGAACCGGTGTGTCGAGGACCACACCTCGTGGCGCATGGCTCGCTGATGGCGGGTCGTGCGTGTACCGAGTAACCCCTGCGAGAAGTCATCAAGGCCTTGTGTCTCCTAATCAGGCGCTGAAAGTGAGGACGGATGTTGCGTAAGCGCATTGCCGGTGTTTGTTTGTTGGCATCATCGATTCTATTTGGGTCGGCGGTATTTTCCCCAACTGAAGCTCGTGCTCAGGGCGAGGTGATCGACCTCGACGACCTGGACGAGGAGGATGGGGGTGGAGACGCCGCTGCCAAAGGCGGTGACAAGAAGGGGGACCAAGCCGAGCAGGCGCCGGTCGTCGTCTGGGTCGACGACGTGCAATGGGCGGCGCCGGTGCTGCTCGATCTGCTCGAGTCGTTGGCCCGCCAGCTCGCCGGGCTGCCGGTGCTGATCGCGACG
>JBNKZR010000850.1:0-1902 GCA_050301735.1 Polyangiaceae bacterium
CCACCGGCTCGAAATCCCACTCCTCCAGGCTTGGTTCTTGGGCCTCCAGCGCTTCGGTCAAGCGCGCCAATTCCGGTAATCCGTCCCGGCGCAGAGACGAATCGACATAATCGTACATTTTGCTTTCAGGTGCGTAGCGGGTCATGGTCCATCGTCTCCATGGTGCTCGATCACAGCACGGACGACATCGAGCGGCGTCCCGTCCGGGTCATCAACGATCAACCGACCATCAGACACATACGTGAAAGCCCCGTTGTCGACACCATAGCCGTCTTTCTCGTCGTACATCCACTCGTATGATGGCCACGGGCTGAGCGCAGCTTCGCGCTCCTTTGTGCGTCTGGCGCGTAGTTCTAGCGCATCGTCGGCAGCACGGATGGCGCTTGTAAGCTCGCTGTTCACAGCAACACCTCGGTTCGTTCTACCTCAACCATTCCGCCAAATCCGTCTGGAGCAAAGCGGCTGGTGACGATACGCGGAGGTTGTGAATACCGCACATCACCAGCCGACATTCCACCCCAAGTCATCAGACTACCACCAGTGTGCAGCGTCAGATTACCGAACTGCTCCCGCCATTTCCTGCGATCGTCAGCGGTCCAATGTCGTGCACTCACAACAACCCCCCATCCCGCGCAACCCGCACCGCAGCATCCGCAGGGTCCGCACTCCGCTGCATCAGCGCCGCGTCCCACGCGTTGAACACCTCCGGGAACCCGCACAGCCAGGATGCCGTCTGCTCCAGCGGCCACCCGTACTTGACCGCGGCAGCCTGCACGAGCTCCTGCTCAGCCAACGCCAGCGCACAGACCGAGTCCGCCCCATCGACCACTGGGCGCACAGCAGCGCAACCGGTCAACAGCGCAGCAACCAAAACTAGCTTGATGGTGTTCATCTCAGTCGTCCTCCTCTTCATCGTCATCTCCGGAGCCAAACAACGTCCTGTCAACTGCGTCGTCGATCGTGTCAGCAGCGTCCTCGCAGGCATCGATAACGTCTTCGACAAGCTCTCCAGGGTCCGTCACGTACTCCACCAGTCTGCTAAACAGTTTCATATCTCCACTCCTCGTAGTTGGCCCACCCGACGTATAAGTGTGCACATTCTGGACAGCCCGTGCAGCGCTGTTGGTTCCGCTCACCCGGGACGCGGCTTCCGCGCTCCCTAGGTTCGACCGACCAGCGGTGTCCACAACGGCAGCAGCGGTAGCGCCAGGTCACGCACAGAACCTAACCACCCACCACTCACGCCGCAGGAGGCAAGTCGTCTTCGGTGACCGGCGGCTTTCCGGACCGCTTCGCGTTGGCGGCAGCAACTTCCTCGATGGCTCGCATAACCACCCGCTTCGCAATCGCCTTCTGCCGCGAGTCCAGCAGCGAATCGATGACGGCTCCACCACCGCCGATGCCCTCAACACCAACGTACAGCGCGAAGAGCTGGCCACAGAACACCAGTGCGAATTCCTCCCATGTCCCGCCAACGGTCAGCCCAACCGCCGCAGTGGTCAGCGCCGACACTAGTTGCGCTACTGATGGAGAGTCGTTATGTTTCGAACATGACAAATCATCAGAAGCCCCACGCTTCCCCATTAACCGTGGCGACGACCGGTCTTTGGCCTGCCGGTTGCGTGGTGCTAGATATCGGCGAGCGCGTCCCTCTCACTGAACGCGAGCTCGCCGAAGCAAAGGCACGCCTGCTGAGGGAGTTCCGCGCTGTACAGATTGCAGCGGAGCTAACTCGCCCGACGGAACTGTCCTCGCTGGGTGACTCGCGCATTGAGTTCCGCACCGTTAGGCGGCGAGCGCGACGGCTGGGTAGAGGAGGATAGTGGCGATGGTGGCCGCGTTGGTGAGTCGATGGTGCATGGAGACCTCTGTTGCGTTATATTTCGAACATGCGAATCAGCT
>JBNKZR010000851.1:0-1896 GCA_050301735.1 Polyangiaceae bacterium
GGGATCGATGCCGCAGACGAAATGTTTGCAGCATTCGCTGTCCTCTTCACAGCGGACTGGTTCGTTTTCCTCGTTCACGCATTCCGGGGCCTCGCCCACGACGGGCTCGGATTCCTGCTCCTCCGGAGGCATGTACGTGTCCTTGACCGGCTCCTGGCTGCCGCCACAACTCACCAGAGCGAGAAAGGCGAAGGTGCCGGCCAGACCTTTCAAGTTGTTGACCCTCATCGTGCCACGCACCCTATCAGAGGTGCGTGTGCCTGCTCAATGCCCGCGAGGTTACCGGCGACGCATCCATGCAGATATCGCTAGAGCTACATGGCTAGGGCGTTTTTATGCACCCAGCCTTCACTTCCCTTGGCGTCGTAGCGCACTTTGTACCAGTCACCCTTGCGCCCGACGACCACCACTTTGGTCCCGTAAAGCAACTGCGCTTTGACACTTCCTTCTTCGGGCTGCGAGCGGATGCGTGCAGAATTCCAAATGACGGTCGCCGAACCAGTGGCACCAACCGCCTTTTCCTCCGGCTCTTCCTCAACCACAGCGCCGGGCGGATGGAGCCTCACCATGTAAAACACCAAGTAGCGAGAGTGCGTGTGTTCGACGCCGCGCAGCGTGGCGCTCATGAACTCCTTCTTCGCGCATTCGATGAGCTCCGTGGCGGTTTCGTCGCTGACCGTGCTGCTCTTGCCGTTACTGATCTTGGTGATCTTCTCTTTCTTGAAGTCCAAGTCGAAGCCGAGCGAGAGTACCCCATCGGCGTCCTTCGCGGCCGGGCAGGCGGCAAGCGCCAGCAAGCGGTCCTTGGCAACCTCATCGAAGCCCGGTGAGTCACACGCAGTCAAACGACGGTCCTGGTCGTCGCGGCAATTGACCACCAACGTCTTTTCGATTTCTGCCCGGGCTTCGGCGCTCTTCTCTGGCGCCTGAGGCACCATGGCGGCTGCGGGAACCTCGCGGGCGGAGTCCTCCGGGGCGCGCGCGGGTTTCGGCTTCGCTTTCGGCGCCTTCTGTTCCTTGGTCGGCACCGTGGGGACGAGCGAGACTCCACTCAGGGTTGGCCAAAGCACCCCTATCGCAAAACATACCGCTGCGATTACGCCCACTTGGATGAGTCGTGGTTGGTCAGCCTCAGGGCTTGGGACGCTGACTTTGCTCTTGGGCTGGGTCGACACGGGCTACTTGATGGTTGGGGTCGCCGCAACGCGCGGGCCGCTTCTGTCGGGGCTTAACACGGGCGTCGCCGGCTTGTCAGCGACCGCGGTAGCGCTGCAGCATCGCGGTAGCTTCCGCGTGTTCCGGTGCTTCTACGAGCAATCGCTCGAGGGTTTGAATCGCCCCGTAGCGCTGTCCGACCAGTCGTTGAGTGCGCGCCAGGTGCAGCTTGGCCTCGGCGCTGTCGTCGGTGGATGCCCAGCGCAGGGCTACCTGGAGCGACTCCCCCCACCACTTGTTCTTGGCCGCGGCTCGCGACCAACCGTGCAAGACGTCGGGGTGGTTCGGATGCGTCTCGGCGAGCTTGCGGAACAGGTCCAGGGACCGCAAGCGGGCTTTAGTGTCACCCCCGAGCAAGCGATTGCCTTGCTCCAGCCGAGCCCGCTCGGCCTCGGACAGCTCGGCTTCCTCGTTCGCCGCTGCTTGCTGTGCCTCGCCCTCATCAGCGGCAAAGGCTTCTGGCTCGCCCATTTCCGCCTCGGGGAGAGCCTCCGGTTCGACAGCAGCGGGGCCTCGAGCCAATTCACTGGCGGCGAGCGCGTCGTCGTCGGCGGCCTGTCCGCTGGCGGCGTGGCCGCGGCTTGGGCGGCGCAGAACCGCCCCGAGGTCGACCACGTGGTGGGTCTCGCGCCGATGGTCAACCTGCGCCCCATCCCCGACTGGTTCGCGGCCCAGGTCGTC
>JBNKZR010000852.1:0-1888 GCA_050301735.1 Polyangiaceae bacterium
TGCCTGGTGATGGAGTGGCTCGACGGAACGACGCTGGAGAAGCGGCTACGTGAAGGTGAGAAGCGCGGCCTGAAGCTCACACCCAACGACCTGCTTCCCCTGCTGAGCCCCGTCGTGGAAACGTTGGAGGTCGCCCACGCCAACAGCATCCTGCATCGCGACCTGAAACCGGACAATCTGTTCGTGCTCGAGGACGGCTCCATCCGCGTCATCGACTTCGGTTTTGCCAAGTTTCAACGTCTGAAGTCGATGACCGCCACTGGCCAAATCGCCGGTTCCCCGAGCTACTTGGCGCCGGAGGCGTGGCGTAGCGGCAACAAAGACCTGACGCGCAAGATCGACGTCTACGCCTTCGGAGTGACTATCTTTCGGGCGCTGGCAGGTCAGCCCCCATTTCGCGGCGACCCCATTCACTTGTTGCGTGTGGTCCCCACCGCAGAGCGCCCCAGCCTGCATGCCCTGCGCGAGGATCTCCCCAAGCAGCTGGACGGGTGGGTCCAAGGGGCGCTGGCGATCGAGCCTCGAGAGCGCTTCGACAGCATGAGCGCTTGCTGGAATGCGTTCCAAATCGCTGCCGGATTGAAGTAGGGGCAAAGCCCAAGCTCACGAGACAGCGCGGGCGCATGCGATGCACTTGACGACCGCTGGGTCGTGGGCCAAGCGCCGTTCCGCAATGGTTTCACCGCACTCCGGACAGCTACCGTACTGACCGGCATCGATTCGACGCAGCGCGGCGCGCACGCGCGAGAGTTCCGCTTGACGGCGACGTTTCGTCTCGGCGGCCATGGCCTGCCCGGCCAGCGCGTCCATACGAGAAAGGCGCCCCACGCGACTCTGATCCAGCTCCACCGGTGTGGCGTGGACCCCTTCGAGTAGCTGTGAGAGCTCCGCTTCGCGCGCCTTCAACCGAGTTCTGGCAGTGTTGTCGTCCATGGTCCTCAGCTAGCCAACATAGCGAACTCATCTCGTGAAGCAACTGAACGCGCAGGACTGACGGGCGGGTGTGCTAGGCTCTGGCAGGCGCATGGACGAGGCCGGGGAAGAAGACACTTGGACGGGCAACGCGGGGCACGGCGATCCCCCAGCGGAATTCGAGCAAGTGGACGAGTATCGGCAACGGCAAATGCTCGCCCACTTGCCGTATTTTGCGGTGATGATTGACCGCAAGCGACGGTTCCGATGGGTCAATCGTCTGGATGCGACATTGTCGCTGACGCAGGTCATCGGCAAGCGGGTGGATGACTTCATCCAACCCGAATACTGGCCGCTGGCAGAGACGACCATCGAACGAGCGTTCACCACGGGCGAAGTACAACGCTACGAAGCCTGCGCCTACGGCGAAGGTGAGATGGCCACCTGGTACGGCACGACGGTCGTCCCACTGCCCGTGACCAGCGACGGACGAGAGCGCGCACTGCTGCTGTCGAGCGACGTGACGAAACAGCGGCAGGCCGAGCTGGCATTGCGCAAGAGCGAGGGCCGCTTCCGCCAACTGACGGAGTCTTCGCCGGACTTCATCGCCATCGTCGATCAGGAGCTGCGGGTGCGCTACCTCAATCGCTCCCCTCCTGAAGACACGGGGCTGGCTCGAGAGGACGTCCTCGGCATGAGCATCGCAGAGTTGACCGACCCGAAATACCTGGCGTCGGCAAAGAAGTGTATCTGCTCGGTATTCGAGACGGGCGAGCCCGGAACCTACGAGTCGACAGGCGCTCTCGACCGTCGCGACTACTCGACGCGCGTGATTCTGCTCTCGGAAGGCGACTCCAAGCCCCAAGCGCTGCTGATCTCGACCGACATCACGCAACAACGACGAGCCGACGCTGAACGCAAAGCCCTCGAGCAACACCTCCAAGACGCCCAGAAGCTCGAGACCGTGGGGCAGCTC
>JBNKZR010000853.1:0-1886 GCA_050301735.1 Polyangiaceae bacterium
CAAGGAATACTACCAACGAACCGTGCCGGCGACCAGCCGGCACATCACGGGGCGTGTCAGCAAGGCGAGGCGGAACAGCCTGCTCGTCGGTGTGCAATGGCCTTATGGCTGGACCGGTCTGACTCGATGAAGCTTTCAGCGTGGAACTGAGGGTGTAGAAGAGAAGGACATGCGCCCAGGGGCTACGAATTTTCAATGGCGAATATGACGATGATCACTAACTCGCGTTCGAGCCCCCGGGAGCACTTGGTTCACGAACGAACACTCAGGGTTTGCCGCGGAACCGGCTCCCATATTGCTTGCGCCAGAACCAAGCTCGCATGTCGTCGAGGATGATAGCGGAACGGAGGCAAAAGATGAAGGAAGCAGAAGGCAGCGAAGAGTACGCTGCGTTGGTGGGGATCGACTGGGGGGATAAGAAGCACGACGTTTGCCTGAGGGCTGCTGGCAGCGAACGAACAGAGCATTGGGTCGTGCAGCACACGCCGGAGGAGCTGGCAGGTTGGGCGAGCCGGGTGCGAGAGCGTTTCCGCGGCAAGAAGGTGGCAGTGTGCGTGGAACTTGCTCGGGGCCCGATAGTTTCAGCGCTTCTGCAGCACGACTTCATCGAGATATACCCGGTGAACCCGCAAACGTTGGCGAGGTATCGAGACGCCTGGCATCCGAGCGGAGCGAAGGACGACCCGACGGACGCGAAGCTGGCGCTGGAGGTGTTGCAGAAGCACCGTGACAAGTTGAAACGGCTGAAGCCGCAGAGCGCGGAGATGAGAGCGTTGCGGCGACTGGTGGAGGACCGTCGTCGTTTGGTACAGGACCGAGTGAGGGTAACGAACCGGATCACGGCGGCACTGAAAGCGTACTTTCCTCAGGTTCTGGAGTGGTTCGAGGACAAGGGGACAGTGGTGTTCTGCGACTTCGTCGAGCGGTGGACGAGCGCGACCTCGGCCCGCCGAGCGCGCGCAGCGACGCTGAGGGACTTCTTCACAGCGCACAACGTGCGTCACCGAAGTGTGGTTGATGGTCGGATCAAAGCGATCAAAGAAGCTCAGCCGCTGACGACGGATCCCGGAGTTGTGACGCCGGCGACGCTGCTAGTGAAGTCGCTGTTGCCGCAGCTGAAGGCGCTGCTGGAAGCGATCAAGGCGTACGACGCGGAGATACTAGCAACGTGCCAGAAACTCCCAGACTTCCGGGTCTTCGAGAGCTTCCCCAGCGCATCGACGGTTTTCGCCCCGCGCTTGCTCGCCGCGTTTGGCGAAGATCGAAGCGCGTTCAAGACGGCGTCGGAGGTGCAGCGCTACGGCGGGATAGCTCCTGTCACGGAGCGCAGCGGCAACCAGAAGTGGGTGCATTGGCGCTTCAAGGCGTCGAGATTTCAGCGCCAAACGTTTGTGGAGTGGGCTGGGCTGACCGTGCCGAAGTCGTTCTGGGCGGGCGAATACTACCGCCAGCAACGTGCTCGAGGTGCAAGCCATCAAACGGCCCTGCGAGCGCTTGCCTTCAAGTGGGCACGCATCCTATTTCGGTGCTGGAAGGAAGGCCAACCGTACGATGAATCGCGCTACCTCAAAGCCCTTCGCAAACGCGGCTCGACGTTGCTTTCTCAGGCAGAGAAATCTGCCGCTCAGACTTGACGGTCCACCTCAGGGCGTGAGTTAGACCGCGAAAGTCCGGAAATGGCGGGATTCGGAGCGGGACAGAGAGCCGAAACCTTTTGCCAGGACCTGAGGATGCGTCTGCAGCGCGGGAAAGCGATGCGATCGGGGTCGATTGAGGCCGTGCAAGAATCGGCAGGAGTGCGGAAGAGCAAGAGAAGTGGATCGCAGCGTGCTGCCAAGGCGCACTTTGGCCGGAAACTCGGGTGGCGGAGACATGCGAGAGCTCCA
>JBNKZR010000854.1:0-1879 GCA_050301735.1 Polyangiaceae bacterium
AGTCTGCGGCCGGAAGTTCCGTCTGAGAAAGCGCCGACGGCGCCACCACCGCCTCGAGGAGGTGGGTTCTTCAGCGCGCCTCGAGACGCCCAACGTGGCGACGAAGGACCCTCTTGCCCAGAGGTGACGACCTCAAAACTGCCGACCCAGCATTCGGAAGTTGCGCATCTGTAAACGGCGGACCAATGGGGCAGCGCAGCTCGCTCTCGGGGCTATTTGCGGGCTTTGGGGGTTTCCGTCGAGCTCCGTCATCAGTCGTCGCATCACCCAGCGCGCACGTTATGATGCCCCCATGAAGACTGCCCAACCCCCCGCGCCCACGAACCACACCAGCGCCGCAGCCCCCGCGCCGACGAACCGCGCCGCGAGCCCGAACCGCGCTGGTGCGAAGCGCGCCGCAACGGCTGACCACGCGCCCGCCGCTCACGAGGCGCGACGCCGTGCGAGCGTGAGCCGCGGCTGCTCGCTCGCCCTGGGCGCTGCGCTCGTGCTCGCGCTGCTCGCTTGCCAATCGGAAAAGGAGCCCGCCAGAGACTCGAAGGACCCAGCCGCGACCGCGAGTGCCGCCAGCAAGCAGCCCGCTGAAAAGGCCAACGCGGCGAGCGCCGCGGCCAAGGAGGCAGCCGGCACGTCGCAGCACGTTGCGGGTGAATGCCCCGCGGGTCGTTGGCACTACGACTACTCCGATCAGGCGTTGGAGGTGATGATGAAGAACGTCGCCAAGGCCAAGGTCGTCAAGGAGGAGGGCGACTTCGTGTGCACGATCAGCGCCGGAGACGAGGGCACCATCTTCTGCGATACGGGCCCGACGCCGGTGCACAACGTCGTCGAGACCACCCAGGCCGGCATGCCGATGAGCGTCAGCGTCAAACTCCAAGGCAAGGGCACCACCCGCTTCAAGCGCCTGACCGAAGGACGGCTGGAGATCGCCAGCAGCGACACCAAAGATCTGAAGCTCGAAGCCAGCGTGACTTTGGCCGGCAAGAACATGCCCTTCCCCGCCGAAAAGATGATCAGCATCTTCGGAGGCCAGAAGTCCATCCTGCTCTACAAATGCGAGGGCGACAACCTGCTGATGAAGCCCGAACTCGACAACACCAAGACCGATTGGCAAGAGTTCACGCCCGCCAAGTGAGCGCAGGCTGAGGCGCGGCAGGCGTCCTCACTCGAGCGACAAGATCCACTCCTCGACGAGCTGCACGCCCAGCTCATCGATGATCTCCGTACCGATGAGCGGCATGTGCACCCCCCCGCCCGGCATCTGTGGGAACTCTGGCGGCTGCACCATGCGCCAGTACACCGCACTCTGCTCGGGATCGCCCGGCACGACGCGGAGGGCTGGCTCGGTCACGGGCTTCTGAGACGATTGGGTCTCGAGCCCCACGTTGCTGGTGAACGTATTGGTGGCTTCGTTGCTGCCGAGCGTCTCAGCCCGCAGCCAGAACTCCATGCCGAGATTGGCCTGCTTCGAATTCGGGTTGTGACAGTGGCCACAGTTGGCGTGTAGGTAGCCGAGAGCGTCGGCCTGCTCCGCCGTACCCGGTACGGACAGCGAGGCGCTGGGAGCGACCGTGAGCAACTCCTGCGCGACCAACTCGTCGAGGGTGAGGAAACCGGGCTCGGCCTCGTGGTTCAACTGCAGCGCGCTGAAACCCAAGACCTTGTCCCACATGCCGCCGTGGCAAACGTTGCACGCAGCCCGCCCAGGAACGTCGTGCTCGGTGCCCTTGGCGTTCTCGGCGAGCACGAAGGTGGCCTCGTCATCCAGCGGATCGGCGAGGGCATCGCTCTGGTCATCGTTCCAGATGAATGCCGTCATGAACCACTTGGTCTTGGTCGTCTTCTGGATCAGCCGCGTCTCGACCCGTACCAATTGTCC
>JBNKZR010000855.1:0-1873 GCA_050301735.1 Polyangiaceae bacterium
GTTCCAATATCAACCCAATCTTGAACCCCGCTGCTGGTCGCGGCGAGCACGACCGCATCCGCAACGAAGAGGTCGACCAACTCCTCCGAACTGCGAGCAGCGGTGAGATCGAAGCGCTGATTCCAGCGTGCGAGCTGCTCCAGGTAGACCTCCAGCTGCTCGACGCCGGCATCGAGCCTCAAGCGATCGCGGTCGCAACCGGTGGCGGCGTCATCGACGACCAGGGTCGCGCTTTTGAGCACGCCTTCGACACATCGCCGCACGAGCGGAACGAAACCGTCACTGGGGACAAGCGAAGTCATGCTGCAAGCAGGGCTGGGTCGGGAGGCGTCTCGGGCTTCGTCGACGTTTCCCATCGCGGACCGCACGGGCGATCTGCTCTATGATGGCGTCGTGTCAGAAGTCGTCTTTCGACGGGAAGCCTTGCTGGCCCTCGCCAAACAACACAAGCCCAATCTCGATCTGAGCCTGGAAGAGATGCCCGGCGGCGCGTCCCTGCGGCGCTTCTTCCGCGTGCGCTACGCCGACGGCGACAGCGCCATCGGCATGTTCTTCCCCGACGGAGCGGGCTCGGAGGAAGTGCTGGCCGAAGCAGAGAAGGCCCCGGAGTGGCCATTCGTCGAGGTGCTCCGACTGCTGCAGCAGCGGGGGGTAGACGTGCCGCGGCTCTTGGCCGCCGACTGCGCTGCGGGCTGGCTACTCGTGGAGGATCTGGGCGAACAGACCTTGGCTGACTGCCTGGCCCGACATCCCGCCCGAAAGACCGAGCTCTATCAACGAGCCGTTCGCGATCTCGCGAGCGCTCAGCTGGCGCTGGCGGAACTGCCCGTAGGCAGCGTCGTTGCCAAACGCAGTTTCGACGTCGGCCTGCTCCGGTGGGAAATCGAGCATTTCCGAGAGTGGGGGCTGGAAGCGCGGGACGTGACACTGAGCCGCGCCCAGCGGCAGCTCTTCGACGAAAGCGCACGTGGTCTGGCCGAGGCTGTCTTCGAGCTCCCCTACGGCTTCGTGCACCGGGACTACCAGAGCCGCAATCTGATGGTGCACGAACACGCCGCAGGCGAGCGCTTGGCCTGGGTCGACTTCCAGGACGCACTGCTGGGTCCGCGTGCCTACGATCTGGTGGCGCTGCTCTCCGACAGCTACCAGAGCTTCGACGCCGAGTTCATCGAAGCGCGACTGCGTGAGTACGTCGCCCATCGTGGACTCGCCGACAGCGACTACGAGCAGGTGCGCCACGAGTTCGACTTGATCACCGTGCAGCGCAAACTGAAAGACGCTGGCCGTTTCGTCTTCATCGAGCGCAAAAAAGGGGACTCGAGCTACCTGCAGTTCATCGACCCCAGCCTGCGCAAGATCCGCGGCGCGATGAACAGCCTGCAGCAGTTGCCGGCCGTGCGAGCGCTGGACGAGCTGCTCTCGGAACTCGACGTTTGGCCCGACTGAGAACCGATGCCCAGAGCGCCCGGCGATGTTGGCGGCCGTTGGCGGTCCACTCTCACGGGGTCGCCACAGCTCCGCGCACCGTTTCTGCAAGGGTTTGCGTTGCCGCCTTGGACCGGCGGTCTCGCACATGGGACACGCTCGGGCGCATGACACTCGCGGGCGCATGACACGCGCCGGCGCGCTCCATATGTGGCCCACATCCTCCCGGACGCCCCACCGTTCATGTAGCGCACTGAATGACGCGTCGTTCTGTCAACTTCGTCCATGAAGTTGACAGAATTGGACGTCACTACGTGAACTACATCGACGAAGTCGACAGAACCAGACGTGGTTCGGCCCACTTCATCGGCGTAGACGACAGAACCAGACGTGGTTCGGCCCACTTCATCGACGAAGTCGACAGAACCAGACGTGGTTCGGCCCACTT
>JBNKZR010000856.1:0-1865 GCA_050301735.1 Polyangiaceae bacterium
CAGAAGGCCCTGCCGCTCATCACCAGCTTCCTCGAATCGCGTCTCGATGCGGGCACCCTGAGCAAGATCCTTCAAGCCGTGCCGTTCCTGAAAGGCGGAGGCGGAGGCGGACTCGCGGGCGCCCTCGGCGGCCTGCTCTGAGATCGAGTCGGTTGCGGCGTCCAACTTGCTCAGCTGGGCGCCGCGCCTTTCGTTCCCTCTACTCGACGTAGATCATCTTCTTCGTCATGCCGCCATCGACCACGAAGTTCTGGCCAGTAATGAACCCGGCGCGCTCATCCAACAAGTAACTCACGAGCGTTGCGATGTCCTTCGGCTCCCCGATGCGCCCCGCGGGGTGCTGTCGGTGGTCGATCTCGCGGTGCTCGGCTGGCTCTGAGCCGGGGTGCGCCCTGCTGGTGTCGATCCAGCCGGGGCTGATGGCGTTGACGCGCACTTCGGGGCCCAAGCTCATCGCGAGCGCATGAGTGAACGCTACGACGCCCCCTTTTGACGCGGCGTAGGCCTCCGTGTTCGCTTCCGATTGCAGCGCGCGCGTGGAGGCGACGTTGACGATGCTGCCCCGCCCCGTTCGAAGCAGCGGGACCGCGTACTTGCTGCAAAGGAACACGCCGTCCAGGTTGGTGCGAAGCACGCGGTGCCACTGCTCCAGGCTGAGCTCTTCGAGCGGCGGCACGCTGGGATCGGCAATGCCCGCATTGTTGACGAGCCCGTGCAGCGTCTCGGTGCGCCGGCGGATTGACTCGAAGGCGGCACGTACTTCCGCTTCGTTCCCGACGTCACAATAGAGCGTCGAGAGTCGCGCCTGGCTAGCTTTGCGACTCAGCTCCGCGAGTGACCCCTGATCGACGTCGAGCGCCGCGACGGAGTTTCCCTCGCTCAGCAAGTGCTCGACGATCCCGCGCCCGATGCCGCGTGCCGCGCCGGTAACCACAACCCAGGGATGCATGGGGACGTCATAGCAGGTCGGGGCTGGGTTCGTCCTGACTCCGCTGGGTGAGTGATGGCCCTGTTTGCGCGCAAGGAATGCGCCCTGGACAGACCTTCATGCACGCTCCTGTGTGTCCGCTTGGTGAGCGTTTGCTCTCTGCGCAGCATTCCCGCTAGCGTCGATTCTGGAGTGACCTGCGACGGGACGTCACTTGCTTTGCTCGGGCAGATTTGAGACCGTCGACGAGCCGCGGGGAGCGGCATCTTGGGAGGTAGGCTCTGCGCTTTCCGTCAGTCGTTGGTCTCGTGGTGTCGTTGTCGACTTCGGTCGTGGCGTCTTCGGTGGCCTGCCTTTGGCCGTCGGTGGCGTTGGCCAACCCCCACGACATGCCCATTGGAGGGCGCACCTCTGCGATGGGTGGTGCGGGCGTGGCCGCGGGCAACGACTCTGCCATGCCGTACCTGAACCCGGCGGGCCTCGGTGCCCTGCCCCGCGACGTGTTCGCCTTGTCCACTTCCGTCTACGGCGTCAACCGCGTGACGGTCGACAATTTGCATTGGCCGGGTGAGCCCGGTCGTGCGTTTGCTCTGGGCAGTGTGTCCGATTCATCGGGTACGCTCTACGATCTGCCGTCGTCGGTGATGTACCTGAAGAACCTCACCGAGGGGCAGACGCGTCACCTCGTCTCCATCTCGCTCATCTCGCCGAGCTCGGGCAGCCACCAGCTGTTTTCGCGGGGCTCGGCCGCGGTGCCGTCGCTGAGCGGCGAGGTGCGGCAGCAACTGACCCTGACCACCTCGTGGCGCGACTACTACACCTGGTCGACGACGAGGACGAACAAGGACGTCTGGCCGGTGCGCACCGCCCGCTACCGTTGGCGCGTGCGCGCCAAGGCGGGGACGCGGCAGGGCGTCTGGTCGAGCACCCGCGAGTT
>JBNKZR010000857.1:0-1863 GCA_050301735.1 Polyangiaceae bacterium
CGACGGGTAGCGCAGGGGTTGCGGGCGTTTCACCGGGCACCGGATCAACAACGGGCGTGCCACCGCCCATCGTTGGAGTCGCGGCTGGCATTCCAGGCATCGCCGTTGCACCGGGGGTTGCGCCAGGAGTCCCGCCAGGCACTGCGCTCGGAGTCGGTGTCGCCGCCCCGCCGCTCGGAGTCGGTGTCGCCGCCCCGCCGCTCGGAGTGCCGCTCGCGCCAGCGCCGGGCGCTGGTGTCACAAACAGGTCATCGTTGTCTGTTGGCTCGGCATCTTGTCCACAATTGAGGAGGATGGCCGCACCGGCGATTGAGGACGTGTAGAGGATTAACTTCTTCATGTTTCTTTGGCTCCGAGCTCTTATTCGACTCTATTTCGGGTCTGTTCGGGACTCGCTTTGGCGACAGGGACGCGGGACGATACGTGCGACCTGATTGTGGGTCAACCCGCGTTGGGTGCCGAGCGATTGTCCTATTGTCAGTGGTTGTTGTCTGAAAGCATCTGGCCCTTTAAGGGCCTCGAAAATGAGTATTGGCCGGTGGTAATCGCCGTATGCTGCTCGTGTTCAGTCATGGGTGAATGTTTGGGCGACGTAGCCACCGCGTCTTCGAGTCTGGTTCGGCAAGCGACCGGAGCTAAGAGCACCCGCCCGCCGCCGTTTTCGCAGTGCGCGAAACAAATACACGCACAGGGGCACACAAAGTGTGTGATTGATACGTGAACGACCTCCAAGGGGCGGTCCAGGCAAAAAGGTTGGGCCCTAGATCGGTCGGTCCCTTTTTGGGAAATTGACCCAAAGCCTCGACCACGCAACCGGAACAGCCCCGAGGGTGCTGATAATAGGCCGAAAAAGTTGCAGGGCGACTGAGCGTGTACTCAAGCTCTGATGCCAGCGCGGGCGCTGCTGCGGCACAGCTGCAGTGCGAGGAGCACGGCGTTGGGAACGTTTCCCGTCGAGTAGTCCCCCTGCGGGCGGAAACTTGCAGCCGCCCATGGGGTGCCGCTGTCAGGAGTGTGACCCCTACTTCGCGATCCGCGGCGGCTTCAGGCGGTAGGTCGCACAGCCCACGCGGATTTCGATGCGTCCCATCCTGCTCTGCTCGAACGCCTGGCAGCTCGTTTCGCACGCGAGGATCTTCTGAGGCGTGGCGCCAGTGTCCGGGTTGACGTCGTAGTACCAACCGCCCTCCTCGCCGCAATCCGCTGGGGAGTCGACGAACGGCAGGCGGGTCACCTCGTCCTCCTCGTGCAGCTCTACGTTGACCTGAGTGTAGTCGAGCTCTTTTCCGTCTTCCGCCTCGGGGACACGAAACTCACACTTCAAACCTGCGCCGCGGATGCTGTCCAACGCCTCGATGAACCGTTTCGCGACGTCGTCCGCTTCGTCGATGATGAACGCCTCTCCGTCTCCTTCACGGGCTACGGCCTGCAGGTTCTCGGGGCCTTCATCGTCCGTCGCCGAGAACACCCCGATGGTGTACGTCTGAACTCGGGGTGTCGTGCCTGCTCCGACGGCAGCTAGTGCCGCAACGGCAGCCGTGCCTGACGGTGCGCATTGAGTCGGGCTTCCGTCGGTGGCGAGCACGGTGATCACCCGGTGCGTTGGGTGCTCTGCAGCCCAATCCTTGGAATAGGCGAGGGCACCCTCGAGAGCCGGACCCGTCGGTGTCAGGCCGAAGGGAAGAGGTACGGGTTCATGCCCCTCCAAAGACTCCAGCAGTGCATCTCGGGCGTCGGGAAGGCGCGCGATGGACACGGACGGCTCGACGTACCCGTCTAGACCGCACGTGTCTTCGGTGACGCAAACGCTTTCGGCGACGGCTTCACAGATTCGGGTCGTACCGGCATCTCCAGGCGCTCCAC
>JBNKZR010000858.1:0-1855 GCA_050301735.1 Polyangiaceae bacterium
CTGCAGGGTCAGGGCAAGTCGCACCAGCGCGCCTCGCAAGGTTCCAAAAGGCGCGGCGTCATGTCTTGGTCCGCGAAGGCGCCCAATGACCGGCCCTCCGCTGCCCAGCGACGTCGCCGTCGCCAGCGGCTCAAGGACCCGTTCACGTCCGCAGGTGGGGCAGACGACCTGTCGTGAGCAAATCAGCGATCGCGCATTGCGCGTGGTCTTCTATGCTGAGCATCAATGCACATCGAGTTCTACGGAGCCGCTGACGAGGTCACCGGATCGCTTCATCGCCTCCACGTTGGGGGTATCGACATTCTGCTCGACTGCGGCTTCTTCCAAGGGCACCGTGAAGAAGCCAACCGTCTCAATCGTGAGCTGCCACGCTGGGCAACCGGTGCTCACGCGGTGGTGCTGAGCCATGCTCATCTGGACCACAGCGGGAACATCCCGACGTTGGTCAAGCGAGGTTTTGCCGGCAACGTCTACACGACGCCGCCGACGCGCGATCTGTGCGCGGTGATGTTGCGGGACGCGGCGATGATCCAAGAACAAGACGCGCGCTACCTCAACCGGCGTTTGGCGAAGCAGGGTGACAGCCATCGCATCCACCCGATCTACACCATCGAGGACGCCCAAACGGCGATGGAGCGCCTGTTCTCGATTCCCTTGCATCGGAGCTTCTCCGTGGCGCCTGGGGTTGAGCTCACGTTTCACAATTCGGGTCACGTCCTGGGCTCGGCACTGGTCGAGCTGCGACTCTCCGAGCGGGGAAAACACACGCGGCTGCTGTTCACCGGGGATCTCGGCCGCGCCGAGCTGCCGCTGATGCAGACCCCCGAAGTCGTTTCCGGAGTTGACGTGATGCTGATGGAGAGCACCTATGGTGATCGTCAGCATCCGGAGATCCGCGAGCTCGACGAGCGTCTGGGGCAGATCATTCGAGAGACGATTGGGCGTGGGGGCCGGGTGTACATCCCGACGTTCGCCCTCGAACGTGCGCAAGAAGTGCTGTTTTCGCTCGAGCGCTTGCACGACGACGGCGGGGCGCCCGACGTGCCGATCTACATCGACAGCCCTCTCGCCATCGCCATCACGGAGATATACAAGCTGCACCCAGAAGGATTGGCCGATGACGTGCGGCAGCGCATTCTCGAACGCGACGACCCGTTCTCCCCTCCCGGTCTACACTACGTCTCCAACGTCGAGTCTTCCAAGGCGTTGCAGCGCAGCAAGGAGCCCTGCATCATCATCGCGGGCTCGGGCATGTGTGAAGGAGGGCGGATCCTTCACCATTTGGGGGGTGCCCTGAGTAACCACAAGAACAGCATCGTCATCGTCGGCTTCATGGCACAACACACCTTGGGTAGGCGTCTGGCGGAACGCCGCAAGAGTGTGCGTGTGTTCGGATTGGAGCACGACGTCCAGGCGCAGATCCACGTCTTGGAAGGGCTCTCTGCCCACGCGGATGCCGGGGACTTGACGAGTTACGCTCGCGCCATTGCCCGCGCCGGTAACCTGCGTCGCGTCGCTCTGGTGCATGGCGAAGATGTCGCACGCAAAGCCCTGGCGGAACGTCTGCACGAGGAAGCGCAACTGAAGACGGAGCTTCCACGTCGAGGCGACGTATTGGAGCTGTGAGCGCGCCTCCGGCGCTGCTGCCCGCGCCGATAACCTGCGTCGCGTCACTCTCGGCCGGACTTCGATGCGGCGGACTCAATGGCAGTGCAAACCCTTTGGTGACGGCAACGCCACGGAAATGGGCGCATCTTTGGCAGCGCGAGCCGCCCGCTCCGCACGATTGCCGGGATCGGGGTGGGTGGACAATAGCTCTGGGATGGCAGCGCCAGGTTCGTCACGGACTCTCTCG
>JBNKZR010000859.1:0-1851 GCA_050301735.1 Polyangiaceae bacterium
TTGCTGATGCGCCCCGGCGGGAGGCGGCTGATCGCCGCCGCTTTTTCGTGGTAGCCTTCTGACCTGAACCGCCTTCCTCGGCCGCTGCGGGTGAATGGCAGGTCGTTGATATGGAACGACCCGTCAACAGTCTTGGCTCAGCCTTTGTCTTTTTGTGCTTCGTGCTCTTTGGGGCTTTCTCCAGCTGATGGGACGAGCGAGTGAGTGAACGGCCGAGGGCCGCTATCGACGGTGATCAAGCTGATATACGAGGGTTGCGTCGGGACGACTTACCTCAGAGTCTTTCATGCGTCGGGAGCTGCTCTCTGACTAGGCAACGCGGGTTGGTTACCGCAAAACGACCTGCGAGGGTTCTCCTTCCGTGCTGCCCTCGGCTGCTCACTCTCTCGCTCGTCCGTTCCTGTTTCTTGCGTCTCCTTGACTAGCTCTAACGGGTTACCGACTCCCGCTCGACTTCGCGTCCGATCGCCCAGACGAAGCCCAGCAACTCTCGCGCCACCGCTGTTGCCACTTTGCCGGGCGGCTTCTGCTGGTGCGTCATCCTCGCGAACTTCCGGTGCGTTCGTTCTTGCGCCTTCCACGCGATCTCAGCTACCCGCGGAGACAACCGCGCCAGCTGCTCTTTCACACGTGCGTTCAGACGGGGCCGATGCCGCGCGTGCCATGCGCTTTCTCCCAACACATGCCGCAGCTGCGCCTTGCCCGTTCGAGTTATCCGACCTTTCGATTCACGACTCCCGCTCGAGTACTCCGACGGCACCAGCCCCGCGTATCCCATCAACTCCGTCGCCTTGCTGAAACGTTCGAACGTCCCCACCTCCGACACGATCGTCACCGCCGTCAGCTTCGCTACTCCCCGCAGCCCCTGCAGTGCTTCGATCACTGCCCTCTGCGCCGCTGGCGCTTCCTCCACCGCTCGATCGATCGCCGCATCCAGACGACTCAACCGCTCCCCAAGACGATGAACCTCCGACACGCAGTCCTCCACCGTCACCCGTTGCGCTTCGTGCTCGAATTCCAGGCCCTGCACCCACGCCCACCAACGATGAGTCCACGCTCTATGACCAGCTGGGTTGCGCAGACCGTTCCGCAACAGGTACTTCAACAACCGGTGCTTTGCCCGTGTCTCGTCCTTCTTCGCTGCTCCTCTCGCTCGAACCACATCCCTCAGCGCTTCGTGACGTGCATCCGGAACCCACACCATCGTCAACATCCCCGCCCGGTAGTACTCCGCCAGCTTCAGCGCGTCTCGACGGTCCGTCTTGATCCGCTCCCCTGCCTTCTTCGGCGTCAGTGACGGCGCCACAACCTCGCACTCAACTCCCAGCTGCGTCAGCTCCCAGTACAGCGCGTAACCTGTCGGCCCCGCCTCGTAGCAGACCTTCAATCCCTTCGCTCCCCCCACCTTCTCAATCAGCT
Source organism: Polyangiaceae bacterium (assembly GCA_050301735.1). Lineage (GTDB taxonomy): Bacteria > Myxococcota_A > Polyangia > Polyangiales > Polyangiaceae > SZUA-265. Next base: position 1,420 of record JBNKZR010000859.1, read on the forward strand.
TCCTCACCGCATCTGGACGGTTCGGCACCTCTCCCAAGCTCCGTGCCTTTTCGCTCCCCTGCGCCACCGCCACCGCGATCGTTTCCGCATGTACATCCAAACCCAGATATCGTGTATCCTTGCTCATGACCGGCTCCTCCTTTTGTGGCTCTGCGCCACTGTTTCTTTCAAGGACTGAAGCGTAACCCACGCGTCAAAGCGGGAGTCGGTCGTTCCATCGTGACTGGGCGGACACCGGCTTGTCGAGAGCCGCGATGCCGACTTCCATTCGGGCACGATGCCATGTCCCTGGACGCACACCGCGCCAGATACGTATCCGCGGCCACACCGCCACGATTCAGCCCACTTGACTGTACCCTCGATTAGGGTACACTGCCCCAGTGAGACTCGAGCTCTCCAACATCGCCCGAAAACAACTCACCAAAGTTCCCA
>JBNKZR010000860.1:0-1848 GCA_050301735.1 Polyangiaceae bacterium
TCAGCGCAGAACCGATCATCTACGGCGGGATCTTCCTCGGCGTGCTGATCCTGGTCAACGGCGTCTACCTCGTCGCCTTCGGCCAGTCGATCAGCCTGACGCGGCGGGTCAACCGCCGGCTCGAGATGCTGGACAAGGGCGAACGCCGCGCCCTGGACGAAAGTTTTCACCCCGAGCTAACCAAAAGGAAACCGCGCGGCATCGCGTTGAGTGCACTCGTTGCACTCACGGGCGTCGTTCTGTTCGCGTGGTTCGGCGTCGGCGCCGCGTTCTTCGCCGGTCTGACCGGAGCCACCGTGCTCGTGTCTGCCATCGAGAAGATCACGTATCAGCGGGCGATGCTGCGCTACGAGTCCGTGATCCGCAAGTTGGTCAATCGCGTCGAAGTGCTCGAAGGCGTGCCGCAGTCCCCGCCCACGGCGAAGGATTCGAACCCGACGATCTGGGTCACGCGCAAGGTGGGCGACGACGCCCGCACCGCGAAGTGGTCCGCCGATCAACTCGGCACGGACCAACGGCTGTTCCTGTGAGTCGGTACCCCGGAGACTGAGCGAGCGAAAGACTGGCTCACTCGTGCTGGCGTGGTGCCCCAAAGCGCCCGCTCATTTCTGGCGTGCAGGCCTCGCACAGCGCTCGCGCACTCAGCGGGAAGGAAAAGTAGGTTTTCGCGCACATTGCGCGGAGCAGCGGAACTGGCATGAATGTCTGCACGAGCGACTCGAACGCGACGCAACGAGCGCGTGGGTCCAGCTACGAGGTGAGACATGAAGCATGCTGCCCACGCCCTTTTGTTGCCCTTGGTCTGTGGCCTTGCGCTCGCATGCGGAGGGGACGACGAAGAGAAGACAGTCGAGGTCATCAATCCTCTCACCGATCCGGAGAGCGGTCCGCCTGCGGGTAACCCCGAGGGCGCTTGCGCCATCCCGGAGTCGGCTGGTCTCGAGAACGTCGACGAGCCCGATCAGGTGGTCGGAGACGGCACGCCGGAGAGCTGCACGGGAGATGCTTTCATCGAGGCGGTGGCTGCCGGCGGCGTGATCACTTTCGACTGCGGGCCCGATCCGGTGACCATCACGCTAGACCGCCCCGCAAAGGTCTTCAACGACGCTAGCGAAGAGATCGTGATCGATGGTGGGGGCTTGATCACGCTCAGCGGCGGGGGTGCGACGCGGATCCTGTACATGAACACCTGTGACGAAAACCAGGTGTGGACGAGCTCCACCTGCCAGAACCAAGACAACCCGCGGTTGACGGTGCAAAACCTCACATTCATCGACGCGGATTCACGTCGTGAAACCGAATACGACGGCGGGGGTGCCATCTGGGTGCGTGGCGGGCGCTTCAAGGCAGTCAACTGCCGCTTCTTCAACAACGTCTGTGCCGACGAAGGTCCGGACGTCGGCGGCGCCGCGATTCGAGTCTTCAGTCAGTACGAGAAGCAGCCGGTGTACGTCGTCAACTGCACCTTCGGCGGCAGTCCCGAGCTCGGCAACGTGTGCTCGAATGGCGGCGGCATCAGCAGCATCGACGTCAACTGGACCATCATCAACAGTCACTTCTCCTACAACCGCGCCATCGGCAACGGCGGTAACCCGGCAGAAGCGGGCTCTCCCGGCGGCGGCAGCGGCGGTGCCATCTACAACGATGGCCGTACGATGACGCTCTCCATCTGCGGCACCACGATCGAAAACAACGAAGTCAACGCCTACGGTTCGGGCATCTTCTTCGTGAGCAACAACCACGACGGCACCCTGCGCATCACCGACTCCGTGATCCGCAACAACACCGGCGGCGGCTGGAACGTCTTGGACGGCATCTCGATGCACGAAGATACGGTCACCGACATCG
>JBNKZR010000861.1:0-1834 GCA_050301735.1 Polyangiaceae bacterium
GGTCACGGGAGGCGGCTGGAAGGCAATGACGGGGTCAGAGAGGCTCAGAACGCCGGTCCAAGTGCAACGGGGGTACTTGCGCTTGTCAAACGCCTAACGTCCTGGAAACCCTGGACGGATGAGCAGGGACGGAGCGGCTGGGCGCGACAATCCGAGCGGGTCGTAGCGGCAGGTTTGCGAATCTGAGCGGGTCGAGTTTGCGTACTGAGTCTGGTGCGAGAGGAAGTCCGGTAGTGGGTTCAGTGAGCGCTACGTGACCGGCAGTACGCGGCGACTGAGCAGGCGAATCAGTTCGCAGCGCTCGCGATGCGGGAGGTGAGTCGCGGCATGGATCCTGGCTGCGGCATAGCGAGCCCACTCAGCACGATTCACGTCGTCGTCGGCACAGGCGGTGATGGTGTCTGCGGCGGCGAGAGTCCAGAAGAGGCGATCGATCCTACATGCCGCGGATGTGGCTCGATCGGCATGGTGAGCGATGCGCTCTGCGGAGTCGTGGTGGAGACTCTCGAATACATCGAGGTCGTCGCGGAGCATCTGCAATGCGACGTCACGTGCGACGAGGCGCGACTCGATGAGCGACTCGGTAATCTCGCAAAGTTCGTTGTTTCTCGCGATGTTCCTGACGATGCCGAGGAGGTAGCGCACGTCAGCGTCCTCGGGAAGGGTGCCAGCGGAGCGTTTGCCATCGAAGATCGCGATGCCCTCGAGGGTGGCGTCTCGTCCGTAGCGTGCGATCGCGGCAGTGAAGTGCTGCTCGGGGTCGACGAGACCGAAACGCTGGAGAGCCTGGTCGATGAGCAGTAGCACGAGGGGATCTTGTCGAGCGAGAATCGTCTGTTGTGCCCGTTGCTGCTTGCGATGACGTTCGAGTAGAGCGGCGCGAGCCTCGGTGACTTGCTCGGGGGTCGGGTGGTCCGTGTACAGGTCGACCCGTGAGCGTCCCCGTCGGTCACGTCGTGGACGGTGGTTCATGGCGCGAGCCAACGTGGTGAAGATGAGCTGCGCGAGCTGGCGTGCCTGTTCTCGAGCGGTGGAGGCGGTGACTGCAAGCACAGGGAGGGTCTTGGTAAACAGGCCGAAGGCTCCCTCGACGTGAGCCTTGCTTTGCGGCCTTGCGCGTGTCGAGCGGGTACGGAGGGTCTCGGGACCGAGCGCAGCGTCGACCTCGGGGGTGTGGTTGGAGGGACGATTGTCGAGCAGGACATCGAGTGGAAATTGACCGGTGGTCTGCACGCCGTCGGCGAAGGCCGAGGTGACCGCCGCGCTGTCTTCGGTGTCGGTGACGGCGAGGCCCACGAAGGCGTCGCTGTACGTGTCCACCATGAGCTCGAGGTTGAAGTGGAACGGCTCGTGACCAAGCACGACGGTGATCTTGGAGCCATCACCGACCCACTGTGCCCCAGGGAAGAAGGTCTGGAAGCTGTCACGCACGGCGGCTTCGTCCGGCGAGCGAGCCTCCCTGTGGTGGCGCAGGCGCACACCACAGGACTCGAGGATCCTGGCGATGGCCGAGCGCCCCAGGGGCACACGACAGTGCTGCTGGAGGTGAGCGCAGAAGTTGAGAAAGTCACCCGTCCAGCACTCCCACTCGCTCAGTGTCGTCTCGATCCATGCATTGGTCGGCGCAGTGCTGTCGAGCTCGCGATCCCGCGGTGGCTCTGGGCTGCCGGTGGTCACGACCTCGGGCGGCACCGCAAGCCAGCCTTTGAGCGTCCCGAGCGGCACCGCGACGGCAGCGGCGAACACGTCGAGGTCGAGGTCACAGTAGTCTCGGCGCAGGTCGAGCACACGCCGCCGGAAGAGGTCATGGTAGTGGGCGCGCCCGGGGCCAACG
>JBNKZR010000862.1:0-1819 GCA_050301735.1 Polyangiaceae bacterium
GGCCCCGCCCCAGCTCTCCATCGACCAATAGCCGATCTTGTCGAGCTTTTCGGCGATGGGCAGCATGTCGTCGATGCGCATGCGCGTCGCCAGTAGCGATTGGTGCGCGTCCCGCAGGACGAGTTCGGTGAGGCCAAGTCTCTTCTTGTTCGTTGTCATCTTCAGCGGTGACTCCGTACGCAGGCGGTGCTCAGTTCGGTGATTGCCGACCCTTCGGCGATGGTGGGCACTTCAGCGAGCACGAGCGCTTCGTCGATGGAAGGCATGTCGATTGCAAGCATTCAGTGCTCCTTGCGGTAGCGCGCCACCGCCAGTTCGATCGCCGTTCGCATGCGCGGGTCGAGGTTCGTTGCCGTGGCAGGGCGCCGGGAAGATCGCTTGGGTGGCGCGGGGGGAGCCGCAGGGGCAACCTTGCTGGCGAGGGAGCTCAGGATGCCCATCGCGATGACCAGGATGGCGAGGAACACGAAAACGGTGCCCATCCCGAGGATCATCAGCTCGACGGCGTTCGCAATCAGGTCTTCCATGGTATTCAGGACTCCAGCGCCAGCGCTCGACCGGCCGCGTGGATGAAGAGCGCGCTCGCCGAAGTATCGTGCTAGCCGTTCGGCGCGCGCCCGCGGGCCCACTCCGAGCGAGTGGGGACACTAGTCGGCGAGTGGGGCGTCGTTAACGAAAACCGGACCCGGGGGACACGTTTGGCCCACCAGACGGGCCTCGGTTGTACTGGCAGCGGGAGCCTCGGCGACCGGCGAATCTCACTGGCCGATACTGGGCTCGTCGTGGGCCGCGGCGGTGGTCAAAAAGTGCCTGACGTCGCGCATGGCGTTCGCCACCTGGAAGGCGACGAAGTGTCCGTTGTTGCCCTCGGCGGGCGTGTACTGGCGCACGCCCGCGGTCCACAACGCGCCGTCGGAGGAGAGGTTTCCGGAAAGCGGCAGCGCGTCGCTGGGCGAGAGCTCGAGGAAGTCTTCTGGATCGGTGGCGTCGGGGTCTGTCGCTGCCAACGTCAATTCGGCCGCGATGGCGAAGCTCTGCTGGGCGACCGCCGGCGAATAGGCGTCGCGCGCGCCGTAAACCTGAAAGACGTGCAGCGGCTCCGTCACCGGATCCGCCACCAAGAGTTCGGCGTGGTGTAGGGTATCGACTGGGTCGATCAACTGCTGCACCAGCGCCAGCGCGGGGTGGAATTGCTCGCCGAAGACGAGTTCGCCGTCGGGCCCTGGGTCGTTGATGGCCTGGCTCACCGTGGTGGGGATGAACTCCGGATCCGTGCGCGTGAGCATGGTCTGCAAGAAGCCGGCGCCCAAGCCCGAGAACACCGCCGCGTGCACGTCGTCCGTGTAGGGCAGGGCGATCGCGCCCTGCATCGCGCCCTGTGAGTGCCCCCAGAACATCACACGTTCGGTGTTCAGTTGGATGCCGAACTCCGCGGGGACCTGGTCGGGCAGATCTTTGGCGAAGCGGCTCATGGACAAGACGTCCAGGCCGCCCTGAAGTGACGTGCCCAAGGTGCCAGCAGGGTTGAGGATGTTGAACAGCAGGAGGTCCGGATCGAGCCCGCTGCTGGGGCCATCGCCGCGGCGGGGCCCGTGCTGGACGCCGTCGTAGCCGAGCACGGCAAAGCTGATGTGGGTGCCATCGACGGCCTCACCCTCCGACAGTGAACCCGCGACACTGGGTGATAGATGACTGCGGAAGGAACCACCGGCTCCGTGCGAGCTCAACACCACGGGAAAGCCGCCCTCTGGTGGGGTGCCTTTGGGCACGGTCAACGCCATGCACACGGCTTCGGTGCGCACGGGCCCTGCGTACGATA
>JBNKZR010000863.1:0-1815 GCA_050301735.1 Polyangiaceae bacterium
GGTTGGCTCAACCGCAGCCAGCAGCAGGTCATCGACTATCTGCTGGAAGAGAACCGAGTGTTGCGTGAGCAGCTCGGGGGGCGGCGGCTGAGGCCGCGGCAGAATCCGACGTGGGGCTACACGAGGATCCGCGGCGCGCTGCACAACCTCGGCCACGACCTGGGGCGAAGCACCATCAAGCGCATTCTCGACGACCATGGAATGGAGCCAGCGCCGGAGCGTGGCAAGCGGACCCCGTGGGCCAGCTTTCTGAAAGCCCACTGGGGAGCGATCGCTGCCGCCGACTTCTTCAGCGTCGAAGTGCTGACGCTTCGGGGCCTCGTCCGATATGCGGTGCTGTTCGTTATCGATCTGAAGACCAGGCGGGTTCAAATCGCCGGCATTGTCCACGAGCCGTACGGAGTTTGGATGGCCCGGATGGCGAGGAGCCTCACAGACGCGGTCGACGGATTTCTCAGAGGCAGCTCGCATCTGATCCACGACCGCCATCCACTCTTCACCAGGCAATTCCGCCGTCTGCTTTCGGCGTCTGGTGTGGAAACCGTGCGACTGCCCGCGCGTAGCCCGAATCTGAACGCCTACGCGGAGCGCTTCGTTCGGTCGATCAAATCCGAGTGCCTGCGCCGCGTCATTCCACTGGGTGAGCGGCACCTGCGCCTGCTGGTCGCTGAGTACGTCGAGCACTATCACCTCGAGCGCAATCACCAGGGGTTGGACAACATGTTGATCGGCGGCGCGGATCAGGGAGCAGCCAACTCGAACAGCAGCTCGCCGATCAAGTGTCGGGAAAGGCTCGGAGGGACGCTCAGGTACTACCATCGAGACGCGGCGTAGGTGGGTGGACCGAGTTATGGAACACTACGGCGTCGTCATGCGGCGGGCGGCGTGAGTCTGTCGTCCTCCGTGAGTCGTTCGGGTGATGCGGCCGAGCGCGAGGCGGATGAAGTGGCGGCGCGGGTCAAGGCGGGGCGCTCTGCGGGACCGATCCGTGAGCCCTCCACAGCGGCGCTGCATCGCCAGGAGCCCACCTCGGGCGGAAGCAGCACGCCGGGCAGCGATGTGGCGTGTGAGCCGAGTGGGGGCGCGTTCACTCTCAACCCATCGTTGTACGGGGCGTACCCGTCCGTGCTGACGACGCGCGTGATGGTGGAGCAGCCCAATGCAGACCCGGCGCTGGCGTACGCACCCTTGCGGGCGCAGGTAATGGAGTTCGAGCGGCAGATCGTCTCGGCCCAGCGCATTGTGGTGATTGCCGTTCCCGAGAGCGAAGTCTTTGCTACCCAGGAAGAGGCTGACGTTGGAGAGTGCCGCGACGACAGCACGCTCGAAGTCCTGGCGGGGCAGGAGGTGTTCACCGCATCCGGCTCCTTCTACGCCTCGGGGGCCGGCAACGGCTACGTGTTCTGCGACGAGCCGGTGTCGGAAGCGGTGGCGGCGGGGGCCGTCATCGTGCTGGAGACCGACGGCGGTACCGCTCTCATCGACGCCGGTTTGCAGCTCGACGATGAAGCTGCTGCGTACCCCGTTGCCACCGAGGTGAGCAATCGCTTGTTCGCCAACATCAGCGGTCTCGGCTTCAACGAAGCGATACTCAGTCCGGGCGCGCCCGATGGGCGGTATCTGATGCCCTACTTGGCGGGCAGTTTCATGATCGGGAACCTGCGCGCGACGTTCGACCAGTACGCCGACCCTGCTGTCGCCGGTACCATCGAAGCGATCGAGCAGGCGCAAGCTGGCTACCGCACCTGGTTGGAGAGCGCCCTCGCGGAGGAACTCGAAGAGGGACGCGCGCAATGGGAAGCTTCGCAGCCCATC
>JBNKZR010000864.1:0-1814 GCA_050301735.1 Polyangiaceae bacterium
GCAAGCCTACATGAGCCTGGCCCTAGAGGTCCTCGACGCGACGGGAGGGGATACCAGCTCCAGCGCCCTGGAGGGCAGCACGAAGGAGTCGGTGGAGGTCCTGCAGTGAACAAGCCGCGAGGCCTCGGTCGTGGCCTGGATGTGCTCTTACCCGGTGGCCACGGTCGCCCCCCACCGAAGAGCAGTCCTGCGCCGACGAACGACCTGAAGAACTTCGACTGCGCCCTCGAGCGCATCGTGCCGAACCGCAAGCAGCCAAGGCGCGAGTTCGACGCCGAAGCGCTTTCGGAGTTGGCCGAATCGATTCGCCAGCACGGGTTGATCGAACCCTTGGTGGTGCGCCGCATCGCTGGTGGCGACCAGTTCGAAATTGTCGCAGGTGAACGCCGCTGGCGCGCCTCTCAAAAGGCCGGGTTGCGCGAGGTTCCCGTCGTCGTCAGAGAGTTCGACGACAAGGAGGCGTTCGAGGTCGCACTGATCGAAAACGTCCAGCGTGAAGACCTCAATCCGATTGAATTCGCCGAAGCGCTCAAGCGCCTGATCGACGACTTCGGCCACACCCAGGAATCCCTCGTCGGCGTCGTCGGCAAAGAGCGCACGACGATCACGAACGCGTTGCGACTGCTGCGCCTGCCGGAAACCGTACGCACGATGGTGATCCGCGGCAGTCTGAGCGAAGGACACGCGCGCGCGCTGCTCGGTGCTCCCGACGAAAAATCGCTACAGCGACTGGCGGAACTCGCCCTCCGCAAGAAGCTCAGTGTGCGCCAAGTCGAAGCGGAAGTCCGAGCTCTCAAACGCGAAGGCCCAGGCAAGACGAACCCCAAGAAGAGCGCCAGTGTCAAAGACCTGGAACAACGCCTCTCGCGCAAACTGGGGACCCGCTGCGAACTGCGCGACCGGGATGGCAAAGGCGAAGTGGTGATCCGCTACGCCAACCTCGACGAGCTGGATCGCTTGTTGGACGCGCTGCTCTGAGTACCGCCACCCCTTGGGTGGCGGCATGCAGCGGGGTGGTGGTCCGACACCCCGAGTGCCCGGCGCGGCCCGTATTCTCCGAGCCAGGCCGCTCGTTGCTTCTGCAGCCATGACTCGGAGCTGCGAGCCCAGCACCCCCGTGCCTCAGAGCTTCGCGGCTGCCGCCTTGGCGGCAGCTCCCAGCTTTCCACCGGGATCGAGCTCCGCGGCCTTGGCAAACGCAGCTTTGGCGCCCTTCTTGTTGCCTCGTGCCTTGAGGTTGTGCCCCAAGTAGAAGTGCCCTTTGGGAGATTTGGGGTCGAGTTCGATGGACTTTTCGAAGTCCGCCTTGGCGCCGTCTTCGTCGTTCTTGCCGTGCTTGCACAAGCCGCGCTTGACGAGCAACTCCCCCGCCTCTTCCTTGGCGATGGCGTTGTCCAACGCCTTGATGCAGCCGTCCCACTCTTTGATGCGCCCCATCATGTCGGCAACGGACGCCAGAACGGCGCGGTCGGCAGAAGAGGCCAAGGTATCGAGCTCGGCCTTGGCGCGGTCGTCCTCGCCCGCCGTGAGCAAGGCTTGCGCGTACATGAAACGCATCTCTTCGTCGTCTGGCTTCTTCTCGACGACCTTCTGCAACAGGGGAACTGCCTCCGCTGCCTTGTCCGTCATCAGCAGCGACAGGGCTTTGTTCTGGATCAAGCCCGCATCGTTGGGCGCAACTTGAAGGCCCTTTTCAGCGACCTCGAGTGCCTCCTCATACCGTTCTTGGTCGACGAGTAGAGCGGATAGATTCAGCGCCGCGTCACTCAGCTTGGGGTCGAGCTCCAGAGCCTTCTGAAGGTGCCCGATGGCGA
>JBNKZR010000865.1:0-1805 GCA_050301735.1 Polyangiaceae bacterium
CGGGTCACTCGCGTGCTCAGCGAGGGTCTGTCTGGCCCACTCGGGTAGCGAGTCGTGGTCCTTGGTGTCCCGCGTGTGCGCACAGCGATTGAATCCCAACTCGCGCCAGGTCACCAGCTGGTCGACGAAGGCCTCGGCGCCCTCCCCCAACCCCCAGAACCCAGTGCGACTGCCGTTGCTGACGCTGCCCAAACGAGAGACGTCCCAGCCCGACTCCTGCACAACCGCACGAAAGACGTGGTGAGCGGAGATGTGCCCGAAGTGAAGGTACGGCGACAAGCCGCTGGTCACATCGCTGTCGAGGTGGTTGCGATCCGTTGCGTAGCGCACCAGCCCGTTGCGGACGAAGTGCCGCAGCCGCGCCTCCGCCTCCATACTCCCCCCGGCACCCGGCACCACTGGCGTATCACAGACGAACGGAAGATCCGACAAGCCTTCGAGAGCCAGCAGCCCGTTCGATGCCGCGGGCCAGCGCTTGGCAACGGTGCTGGGCACACGCGCGGCACCCATCTGATAGCCGCGCAGCGGCTGCGAACGCGGAAAATCTTCCAGGTAGGGGCGAACGGACTTCTGCAAGTGCCGCCGAAACGAGTGCGCCGTCAGAAAGACCCGCGACGTCGACCGCATCGGCAACAAACCGTTGCCGTCCACCACTTCGAAGCGCACCCCGCGTTGGGAGAGCAATCGGGCGCCCGCACGCAGCAACGCCGGCAAAAAGAACGCGGGATGGTCGTCGCCGACGACGACGCAGGCGTGGCGCGCCAACTCCTCCAACAATCCGCGTGCAGCGCCTGTCCGGGGTTCGACGTATGGGTAGTAGGTGACCCCCTCCGCGCGAAAGCGACGAGCGTTGTCCTGCATGCCGCGCAGGACGAAGGCGTGCAGCCGTTCACTGGCGTAGGGGTAATCCACGCGTAGCGGCTCGAGGACGAGCAGGGGTGTGTTCATTTGACGCGACACGTCGAGGGCACGATCGAGCGCAAAGTTGAACCGCGCACGACGACTCGACGTCATCCAGTACAAGACGAATCTGCCGGCACCGTTGAAGGGGTGCTCGGCAAGCACTCGAACGCGGAAGTCGTGCACTTCCCTAACCTGGGGCATGGGAGAAAGAACGGGAAGTGCCCAAAGACAACGCCCGGTCGTCGTAACTCCCAAGCATGAGCACGAGAAATGGCCAGGTTGTGCAACACCCAGGAAACCTCCATGGAAACGCGAACGGGGTGCACTTGTCCTTGATGGTTCGGCGAGCTAGAGACATGGACTCACGTGGCAAACAAGAAGGTCATCATCGTCGCCACGGGAACTGCGGAAGAGCCGACCATCGAAGCCGCTGCGTTTCGAGTGGAGAGCCCCGACGGTACAGCCCGCGAGCACACACTTGGTATCGGTACCTATGGCGTAGGCAGCGGCTCCTGTGAGCTGAAGCTGCGCGGAGATGATGCGGTTGCGGGTCAGCACGCTCGCCTGCGCGTCTCGCCCGGTGGCGTGACCATCACCTGCACGGACCCGCGCTTGCCTCTGCACGATGCCGCAGGACAGGCCGTTCGCACCGTGCACCACATGCGTATCGACGAGCCCGTGCGTGTGGGCAATCACATACTCATCTTGCGTCGTCCGATCCCGACACGAAGCGGCTCGATGCCCGCCCCCGCAGCAACCCTCCCTGCACTCCATCGTCCCTCGCTCAGCCCGACCGCCGTGGCCTCCCCCGTGATGAGCAGCCGAACGGCTGCTACCTCTCCCGAGGTCCCCGCGCTGCGGCGCGCCCGCGCATCCAGTCCTGAGCCATCCGCCTCGTCGCA
>JBNKZR010000866.1:0-1783 GCA_050301735.1 Polyangiaceae bacterium
ATCCCCAGGGACGGAAAGGTGGTGACGCCGCACGAGCTGCAGTACGGCGAGCGACCGAACATCAGCACGCTGCACCCCTTCGGCTGCTTGGCGCTGGTGCACAACGCTTTCGGGCACGAGGCCAAGGGCAAGGGAGACTGGGCGCAGTACTTGCGGTTGCACGTGGAGCCCTCGGTTACCTTTCCCGAGCAAGCCTTAAACGTTCGGTTGGAATGGAGTGCCAACGGCTCCACGCGGACCATCGAGACATTCAACAACGTGCGCATGGACGCCGAGCACGAGGACTACGTTGCCGACGTGGTCAACGCGACGTCCAAATACGTTCGCGTCACCGACGTGTTTGCGCGCGACTTCCTCGACGCAGAGGTGCGGCAGCAGCCACCTCTGCCGGAGCAAGTTCCGGCGCTGCTCAGCCGCACGCTCGGAGCAAGCGAAACCTTCACGGTCTACGAAGGTGCCGAGTACGAGTTACGCTGGAGCGACGGGGCGTCGGCGGCGGGCACGGACAGCGACGACCCCCCCGTCGTGACCATCAATTCGGCGACGGTGAGTGGCGTCGGAGCAAGCCTCGTCAATGGTCAGGCGTCCCTGACCGCAGCGCAGCTGGCCGGGCTCATCACGGCGGGGCTGACCGCGGATTTTCGGGTCAGCGCAACCACCAACCAAGTACGGGTGGAGCCCAATGTCGCTTCTAGCGCCTACCTGGTGGTGGGTCCGGACACGGGCTCCAGTTTCGATTTTTCGGCGACGACCTCGCTGACGCTCACGATCACGATCGGTGCCACGCCGTCGACCATCACTGTCGATTCGCTCACGTCGACGATGACCGCCGCGGAGCTTGCTGATGCGCTGCTGGGAGCCCGAGAGGCGAGTGACCCCGAGTTTCGAGCCGAGGCAGCGGGTGCGGCTCTCGTCGTTACCGTTCCGGCCACGTCTCAGGGAGTCAGCCTGGACGTCAGCGTTGACGCTGGCGATCCGCTAGGCGACATCACGACCTTGGATGGTAGCGCTGGGACGGTCGTCGACAGTCTCAACGGGGTGGATGTCACCATCCGCGAGCGGCTGCAGGTGGGGGTACCCCGCGGCTTGGCCGAACTTGGGTTTGCATCGCGAGCGGTGGGCCTGGAGGAGAACAGCGGCAAGCATCCGCTGTTGCGACCCGCTGAGACGGACGACTCACCGGTGCGTTTCGTGGGCGGAAGCGACGGCACCGGCGCGCCAGGACTCACCGAATTCAAAGGATCGCAGACGGAGGGCACGGGGTTGCACGCGCTGGACGGGGTCGAGGTCCACATGCTCGCACTTCCAGGAAAGAACGCCCCTTCCTATCTGTCGGCAGCGATGACCTACGGAGAACTCAACGACATCTTCGTCCTCGCCGATGGGGTGGGGAGTATCGACACGGACTTCAGCGTGAGTGCCGACGAAGTTCGTCAGTTCGTCGACAGCTTGCCGATGCGTTCGAAGAGCGCGGCCATCTACTACCCTTGGCTCAAAGTTGGGGATCCAGTGGGGATCGGGCGCAATCCCACTCGCTTCGTGCCTCCGTCGGGGCACATGGCGGGAATATTCGCTCGAACGGATCTCACCCGGGGAGTCTGGAAGTCGCCGGCTGGGGTCGAAGCGACCGTGCCCAACGTCATCGATCTCCAGCACCAGCTGAAGGATGCCGATCAGGATTTGCTCAACCCGATTGGTCAGAACTGCATTCGCCAATTCCCCGGCGTCGGTATCGTCTCGTGGGGTGCGCGCACGCTGTCCGCTGACCCCGAGTGGCGGTACG
>JBNKZR010000867.1:0-1779 GCA_050301735.1 Polyangiaceae bacterium
CGGCAGTACCTCCCACAGAGCCCAAGCCAGCACCGACGCCGAACATCCACCCACGCGTCTTCGGCGTGATGGTTCCGGCCTCGTTCTGGTCGTTCGCGGTGTCGGTCGTCTCCGCTGTCGCGGCGTCGGGCGTCATCGCTGTCGTGGCGTCGGGCGTCGCCGCTACCGTGGCGTCAGTCGCCGTGAGTGCCACAGGACTCGTAGGCTCGGCAGCCTGAGCACCGGCGATGGAAGGTGCGCCGAGTAGCGCGCTGGTGGTGGTGATGACGCGGACGATGTTGCCCTGGATCCCTTGATTGAAAAGCATTTGAACTCACTCCTTTCGCTCCCATCCTTCGGGAGACGGGGAGGGTTCGGGCGCTGCGCTTCAGCAGTTGCGCGGAAATTTCTGAACTGCGCTTTTTCGCGTCAGCCGCCACCCGCCGGGTCGTCGCACGGCGTCTCCGAGACCGATTCCGGCTGGCACGCACACGCGGCATCGTCGAGGCAGCTCTGCGGCGTCTCCACGCATTGGTACGTCTCTGGGTCGTCCTCACCGCCTAGCGGGTCGAAGAGGCAGTACTCGGCAATGCTGGAGCACTGCACCGGGCCACACTCGAAGCACGGATCGGGGAACACTTCGAAGGACTGCCACACGCCGCCGCTACAAGTCGTGATCCAGCAGAAGGAGCAGCGGTCCGTACAGCTGTCGCCACATACTTCGCCTTCGTAGACGGCTGCACAGGCTTCGCCGACAACCGCCGCATCGCAGCCGGACCCCTGCCCTGGGTCCATCGACGAGTTCGTTCCAGCATCTTCTCCTCCGCTCCCCGCATCGACGCCGCCGACATCCGTGCTGTCGGTCATGCCATCGGCCGCGCCGGCGTCCGGCGCCTGACTCGTCCCGGGATCCGTGTCTCCGACATCCGTATCGTCCGGCGCAGGGTCGTCGTTCGAGCCATCGACGGGCTGCCCTGGTTCGGGCGGCTCTTCGGTGCCGTCGCCGACCTCGCCCGTGACCGAACCCGGACCGTTCGCGCCCCCCGTCGCTGACGAGTTCCCATCGTCGCCCACGTCACTGGTCACGTCGTTGCCGGGAGGGTCGTTCACCTGACTCATTGGGTCGTCGCTCACGGGTGGCGCATCCGTCTGACCGGAGCTGGTTCCCGTTGCGCCTTCACCGCTCAAGGGGTTTCCACCATCGTCGAACGTCTGCCCGCCCGAGCAGCTAGCTGCGACGAGAGCCAGCCAGGCGAGCACCAGCGTCGGCCGCAGCGAGCGCCCCGCAACGCTGAACGAGAACCTACAAAGAAAAGCGTGAGCCATGTCCCAAGCAGACTGACGGCGGCGCGGAAGGCTGTCCAGTGCCGTATGTCACATTTCATGTGCCAGAGCGCCCATGGATGTGGAACATAGCACTATATGACACAACCCGTGGACCACTCGAGGCTCAGCCGTGAACTGATCCGGGCCATGCGGGGCAAGCGCTCTCAGCTGGCGCTCAGTCGACGGCTGGGGTTTCGCACCAACGTCGTCTACACCTGGGAATGCGGGCGAAGTGAACCCACGGCGCTGCAGCTCTTCCACTTGGCGGCTGCGACCCGGCGCTCTCCCCGTGAGGCGCTGGCGAGCTTTTGTCGAGAGCGGCCCGCTTGGCTACCCAAACGGGAACTCGACCGCAAAGCCGTCGCAGCCTTTTTGGAGCAGGAACGGCGCGGCATTCCGTTGGTCGAGATCGCCGAGCAGACGGGCGTCAATCGATTCTCGATGGCGCGCTACCTCAAGTGCAAAGCCGACATC
>JBNKZR010000868.1:0-1776 GCA_050301735.1 Polyangiaceae bacterium
AGCATCATCGCCAGCCAGGTCCACTCCTCCCTCATCGAGGCAGAAAACGCCCTGGGCACCCAGAGCAACAATCACCCCGATGGCTGGGGCGTCGCCTACTACGTCGACGACTGTCCGCAATTGATGCGCAGCCCGCAGCACGCGCTGGGCGATCAACTCTTTCATCGCCTGAGCGGTGTCGTCTCCAGCGAAACGGTGCTCGCCCACGTGCGCAAAGCCACCCAGGGCGACAAGACGGTGCTCAACTGCCACCCCTTCCAGTACGGCCGCTGGGTGTTCGCCCACAACGGCGACATCCCGAACTTCAAAGAGACGCGCAAGGCCTTGTTGGAGCACATTCCCCCTCGCTTGCGGCGCTTCATTCTGGGCGATACCGACAGCGAAACCATCTTCTATATCCTGCTCACCCAGCTCGAACGCGTGGGGCCACTGAATCGGCCGCACGAGGTGAGTGAACTGATGAACGCCGTCTCCCGCACGACTCAAATCGTGCGAGAGACCTGCGACCGCCCCGGCGAGAAGCCGAGCTTGCTGACGATGATCGCTACCGATGGTCATTCTTTGGTTGGGGTTCAGGGCGGAAAAGAGCTCTACGTTTCCACCTACAAGCGGCGCTGTGCCGAGCGCGACACTTGCGCCAGCCTGTCGGAGGAGTGCGAAGCGCCGAGCCAAACCGGCTTCGTCAATCACTTCATCCTCTCGAGTGAACCCCTGCAAGGGGCGAACGTGTGGGACGAACTCGCCTCCGGCGACATCGTCGCCATCGATGCCCGCATGAAGACGCGTCGCGGTCGCGTCGAACGCACGGCGCTACCCCTGGTTGCCGCAAGCTGAGGGTCGCCGCAAGCTGACGCCATGAACGAGCCGCACGACACCCGCGACGTGCCCGAGCGCGACGCGACGGGGACCCAAGCGCTGCTCGCGGCGCTGAACGACGAGTACCAAACGCTCAAGGAGCTCTCCGCCGCCGCGCGTCTGAGCGAAAAGGAGCTGCCTGACTTGCTCGAAAAGCTACGCCGCTCACTCAGCCACCGCGGTCAGCGTCTCGAAAGCCTGCCGGCCCTGTGTCAGAGCTGCGGCTTCAAGTTCGACGAGCGCAAGACGGCCAAGCGCCCCAGCCGCTGCCCCAACTGCAAGAGCGAGCGTATCTCCCCGCCCCGTTTCCGTCTCTCGGGTTGAGCACGCCGCGGTTCCGATCCCTGCCGAGCAACGCGATCGCACGTCGCGCCCGCGACGCGTCACTCGTTCATCACGAACGGCGCTCGTCACTCGCTCACGCCAAACGACGAGCGCGTTGATGGCCTGACGGCACTCGAGGTGACGGTGTTGTGCGTGCCGTGATAACATCGAAGCCGTCTTCGAGCGCTTGGCCGGAGGTCCGACAGCTCCATTTTCAGCTGCAGATCATGCCACCAGCAGACACTCATGAGCATGTCATCGATTGTCTTCCGACTTCGCCATGCGGCGGCGTTCGTTCTGCTGCTGGGGATCCTGCCAAGCTGCGGCGGGCGGCGCGATCCTCCCTACGACAGCGAAAACGTTCCTGAGGTCATCCTCATCGATGACGGAGAGGACGCCAACAACACGACGCTCGAGAACGGGCAAGGGTTCATCGGCTTCTGGTACACCTTCGACGATCGCTGCGACTGCAAGAACGGTGATCCAGCGGGAGAAACGACGCCGACGCCACCGCTGCTCGGCGGTGGCAGTTTCAGGATGACACCCTACTCGGCTCCGGGCGGCGTCGCTCTTGCGCCGGAGGGAGAGCAACGCGCC
>JBNKZR010000869.1:0-1772 GCA_050301735.1 Polyangiaceae bacterium
GGCGCGGAATGTGGGCCGATACCCGACATTGCCCCCGTAGGTGATCCGATTCGTTGCGCCCCCGGCGCAACGCAGTCTCCGAATCGTTTCACAGTCCCCAAATTTACGTTCTCTGCGCCGGGGGAAGCCGATACAACACCCGCGCGAGGGGACTAGGCCTTGGGACTGGAGCCTCTCGACAACGAACATTCACTTTCAGTCGAGGTAGTCAGCATGCGATCGCATTACTTGTTTGCTTTGTGTTCTGGTTTGTTAATTTTTGGCACCAACGCCTGCGGTGACGACAGCGGGTCCGGCGAGGACGCGACGGATGCCACCGACGCGACGGACGCGGAAGGCACAGATGCCACCGACACGACCGCCACCGACGAGGGCACTGACACTCCCACCGACGCCGAGGCCACGGACGAGGCAACGGACTCCGAGGCGACTGACGAAACCACCGACAGCGAAGCCACGGATTCGACCGGAACCGACGAAGGTGATGCGGGCCCGGATGAGACAACGGATGCCGGCGCAGGCGATGGCGGCGCGATGGAAGGCGACGGCGGCGGAATGGACGCGGGCGACGATGCCGGCGAACCAGAGCCCGAACTGCCTGAGGGTGCTTGCGGCGGTTCGCCTGAGGATCCGGACAACGGCGCGTTCGTCGAGTGCGACGTCACGCTCAATGGCGAGACGTGCGAGTTGCTCTGCGAAACGAACTACGTTTCCGACGGTGACGCGACGTGCACCGACGGTGAGTGGTCGATGCAAACCTGCGTGCGCCTCGGAAGTCTGACGGCGTCCATCGGCGATGCGCAGGACGGCAGCGACCTGTCGGACGCAACGGTCTACGTCGAAGGCTTCTACGATCCCGAGGTGGACGACTGCGCTGAGTCGGCGTTCTGTCAACAAACGGACTCCATGGGAGAAGTCCGTTTCGACGACTTCCCCTCCGGTGAACAACACGTGGTGATCGTCAAAGAAGGCTACGACGAGATCGCACTGCCCATCATCGTCGAGCCGGGCTCGGACGAAACGGTGCATTTGGACGCGCTCCCGGCGGGCTTCTTGGAAGGCAACATCGTCGTGATCTTGTCGTGGGAAAGCGGTGGCAACCTCGATCTCGTGTTGAGCGTGCCCACGACCGCTGGCGAGTGCATTCACTTCGACGAGCGTGGGTCGTTGACGGCAGAGCCGTTTGCTCAGCTGGATACCGATGCCCGCACTAGCTCTTCGACCGGCCCCGAAACGATTCGAATCAGCCTCAATGAGGCCGGTGATGGTCCCTACTACGACGGAACCTACAGCGTGCTGGTGAGCGCCACGATCGGCAATCGCACGCTTCAAGGCACCGGTCCCAGCGTGCGCGTGATACGCGAAGGAGAAACCGGGGCCGCAGAGGTCGAGCTTTTCAGCCTGCCCGAGGACGCCGTGGAGGACGCAACGGAGTGGCACGTGCTCGACATGGAGGGCGACGGCACGGTGACCGCCGTCGGAACGACTGAAGCACCAGCGAACAAGGCTGACTCGGAGCTGGCCTGCATTACGGAATTGTGACGCGTTGAAAGGGCGAGCTCGAGCCCGCCCTTGACGACGACGAACGAGGCGCACGCCGGAAGGCGAGCGCCTCGTTCGCATTTTGGGAAGGTATGCTTCGTCGATGCCTCGTCTCACGCCATCTGTGCTCGGTCGATGGGTGCTGCTCGCAGCAACGTCAGCGTGCACCAATCCGCAATCGCCGTCCCCCACGTCGCCATCGCCCGCAACGAGCGATCTCGCAGAGAGTG
>JBNKZR010000870.1:0-1763 GCA_050301735.1 Polyangiaceae bacterium
GCGTTCGTCTGAGCCATCGGCGCAGCTCACCCTCGTGTCACACAGCTGGGATTTCGGCACGCCCAGACTTCCGTCCTGACAGCTTTCGAACCCCGCACAGCCGACTTCGTCCGAGCCGTCGCGGCAGTTCCTGCGCCCATCGCAGACGAAGCGCTGCAGAATGGTCTGACCGCTCGCACATTCGAAGGCCTCGCAGCCAGCTTCGTCGGCTCCACTGCTGCAGTGCTGCGCACCATCACAGCGTTGGTTCTCGAGCACCTGCTGCCCATCACCACAATCGAATGACGGGCAGTCGTCTTCGTCCGAAGCGTCGTCGCACTGGGCGACACCGTCGCAAACCACGCCGGGCGGAACGACGCGACTCGCGTCTGTACAGGCGAATCCCCCGGGGCAACCCAACTCGTCGGCACCGTTGGCGCATTGGATGGCTTCGTCGCATCGAAACGACGCCAACACCGAGCTACCGTCACCGCAGTCGAATTCGGGGCAGCCCACCTCGTCGCCCCCGTTGGCACAATCCTCGACGCGGTCACATGCCGCACTGAGCGGCAGCTCGTCGCCATCCCCACACGCAACCGCGAAACGCAGCTTGTCCAGCTGATGGGGTGCGGAACCGTAGGGAGCGTTGACGGCGATGCGGATACTCAGATCGTCGTACTCGACTTGCAGCGCGTTCGTCACCTCCGGCGGCAAGCTGAACTCGATTCGATTGAATGCACCACTCGACTTGCCCGTCAGCTCCACTTGCCCGATGAACTGGTTCTGCAGTCCTGCAGATGGGCAGTCGATGTACAGTTGCGTCGCCCCCAGCCACCAGGGATTGACGGGACGTTTGGGCAAGCGCAAGTCGTACCTGACGAACACTGAGGCGACCCCGAGATCGAGCTCTGACTTCGCAAAGCGCCGACTCTCGACTTCGGCCCAGCCTAAGTTGGACAGCTGCAATGAGTGCTGGCCCTGAGTCTTGTACTGGCTGTTGAGGGACAGCTGTACGGCAGACCACAGTGGAGCCCAGGCGTCGAGCGTCTCGAATCCCAAGGTATCCTCCACTGACGCCCCAACAGTGATGGCCTGCCGTGACTGCCCGATGTCGTCACGTGCGTCGGGTGGCGCGTCGATCACCGTATCGCAACCTCCAAGAACGGCGATGAGCGCGGCACATTGAATGGGTCTACTACGTGTCATGCTTCCTCGAACTGCAGTAGGCAGGTCAGTTGCCGGGATTGGCGACCCAGCGCTAAGCAAGCTCCGATCCAACGACTTGCTCGAGGGAGACCAGGCGACCGGTAACCTGCGTCAGTCGGCACGGGGACCGCGTATTTTTGGCTCCAGACGAACAGCGGCCCTCGACCCGACTGGGGCTCGATCACCAGCTACGCCCCCTCGTTCGAACGAAGCACATCGCGCAACGCCTGCAGAATTCGAGGCGCAGCGACTGCGGTTTGTGCGGGTTGCATCGCACACGAAAGCGACTCGAGCCGGATCGCGTTGGGCAAGTCACACGCAGGGGCGAAGGGCGAGACGCGCAACGCGGACGCTCCCTCTCTCATCCGGACACGTCGTTCACTCGCACCATGGACGGCCACGCTTCGAGTTGCAGGGCAGGGCCGCAGAGCAACACCTGCTGCTCGGCATCACAGCGACAAGCAGCGCAACCGCTGCGCACAGGGCCGGCGGGCATGCATTGCAAGTGAATTCGGTGCGTGGCGCTGGGTGCCGTCGTCAGCGTCGCGGCCACGACGAACGCCGTGGGACGATGGCTG
>JBNKZR010000871.1:0-1758 GCA_050301735.1 Polyangiaceae bacterium
ATGCACCACCTTGGCCTCGGAATCATACTCCTCCCCGAGACAAATGGGGCACTTGAACCGCATCATCCCATAAGGAGTCGTCCTAAAAGGGATGCACATGGCTTTGTTTTCACCATCGTCGTTGCCGCTGACCTCGCTGTCGAGGAGTCTTTCGTCGCCGGTGCCCGCGCCGGTGGTTTCCGTGCCGCGCGCAGCTTTGGGCAAGGGTTGCCCTGCGACCGTGGCGCCGACGAGCTCCTCTAGGCGCGCCCAGGCGATCGAGTGTTCTGCCCGTACCTTCTCTTGCTCCAGTCGCAGGTCGAGCAGCTGCTGTTGCGACAGCAGTGCCGCAGCCACTCCCGTGCGTCCGACGGCATACGCGCCGAGCACGGAGGCGTAGGCCGCCTGTGCTTGCGGCAAGAGCGTGTGGCGATGCAGGGCCACGCGGCGCGCACTGTCGTCGATGCGTGCCAATGTGATCGCGAGGTCTCTTGCCGCCTGGTCGCGGGCACTCTCGGCCTCGGCCAGGCTCGAGCGCGCCGCCGCACGACTGGCGGCTGCGCTATCGTCGTACAGGCTTTGCCAAAGCGGGATGCTCATCCCGCCACCGACGATGACGGCGTCCTTGCCGCTGTCGACAACCCCCGGCGCGTCGGCTTCACCGGTGATGATCCAATCCGCGCCGATCTTGAACATCGGGTAGCCCTCGGCCTCCGCTCGTCGGGCGCTGGCGTCGTGAGAGTCGGCCATCCACTTCTGCGAGTCGATCATCGGGTGCGTCAACGCCTGCTTCATCAAGTCCGCCACACTGGCGGCCGGCACGGTGGCGTCGGCGGGGCCATCGGTCGTCGGCAGGGGCAGGGCAGAGCGAAGGCCCAAGCTCGCGCGCAACTGGGCTTCGAACGTACGCTCGTCCTTGTTCATCGCCAGCAGCAGGTCCTCGAGGCGTGAGATGGACAGATCGATCTGCTGCTGGTCTGCCAAAGTCGCCGAGCCCGTCACGAAGCGGGCACGCACCGTTTCCGACAATCCTCGGAGGACTTGCAGATGCTCGCCGTGGATGGCGCGGGCTCGACGCACCAACCACAGCTGCCAATACGCATCGTTTACCTCTCGCATGATGCGCAGTGACTGCGCTTCGAAGCGGCGTTGCTCGGCGTGAGCAACCGCGGATGCGGCGTCAGCGGCAGCGCTCAACTTGGACGGCCACGGAAACGCCTGGCTCACCCCCAGTCGCGCCTGTTGCGGCCCGACCCGGGTCTCGACCGACCGCACGAAGATGCCGAAACTGAGCTCCGGCTCCGGCAACCGGCGTGCAGACGAGATGCGATACGCTTGCGCTCGCCAGCGCTCGTAGGCCGCTCGCAGTTCGGCGTTGTTCTCGAGGGCGTAGGTGACGTAGCCGTTCAAGCTGCCCGCGAACTGGCGTGGTGGGCGCTGGGCCTGGGGCAGCGACGCAGGTTGGCTGCGAGGATGCGCCGCCAGTTCTCGTTCGACCGCCGTCTCTCGACTCGTCGCGCAGCCGCACAGAGCGGTCACTAGCAGTCCCCAGCAAGGGAGGCGGCATGGGGAGCTGAGCCAGCCACCCGAGCTCCGGGCACTGTCCGAATCGGGATCCATCGTCGAAAACTGTGTACCACCGCGGTGATGAACCGCACAAGGAGGCCTTTGGTGGCCCCCCGGCGCCCCTCCAGGAACTCGTTCCCCGTCTGCGATAATAGTTGTCTTGAGCTAACGATTGCAGAGGCCCGCCTAGGCATCTGCGGATGGCGACTGGGG
>JBNKZR010000872.1:0-1755 GCA_050301735.1 Polyangiaceae bacterium
GGCGCTGCTTGGCCGCTTCGTGTCCCTGGACCTGCGCTTGATGGCCCGGAGCCATCGTTTCTGGCGCAGTCGTTCATCCGTAGCTCAGGAGCGTGCCAGCATCTGCGGGACTTTGGCAGACACGCTCATCTACTACGACTTCGAGCTCGCCGCGTTCTACGCCAAGCAACAAGTCTATTGGGGGCTCGCAGCAGCGGAGCCCAGGCGACTGGCGGAGGCGAACGCGCGGCAAGCGGTGTTCAGTGTAGCGGCAGCCCCCCGTACCTTCCCAAAGCAGAAGAAGCGCCTGGCTGAAGCCGCAGCGTTGGCACGTGAAAGTGGGGATCGCGAGGTCATCGCGCGCGTCGATTTGATTGCAGGAATTGTGAGCCATCTCGGCGGAGAATTCGACCTGAGCGTAGAACAGCTGCGCCGAGCAGAGCCCATCCTCCGGTATGAATGTCCTCGAGCGATTCACGGGGTTCGAATCATCGAGCTTTGGCAGGTCGCCTCGCTCTACTACGCCAGTCGACTGGAAGACTTGGAGCGGCACGTCCAGGAACGCACGCGTGACGCGCGCCTGCGGAACGACCGCTTGCTGCTGACCATCCTGGGCATAGGAAACACACTCGTTCACTTGGTCCGAGGCCGTTTCCAGGAAGCGTTGCAGGCGGGGTGGGCTTCGATAGGCACCATGTCGGCGCAACAACCGACGCTGCTGGAGAACATCGCGCTGTTCCCGTTGGGACACGCCCTACTGGGCAAAGGGGAATTCCGGCAGGTTTGGGCACTCTACGAGTCGCGTTGGCCGAGCATCGAACGCTCAGGACTGCTCAAAATCAAGATGCGCGGAATCGAGGCCCACGCTGTGCGCACGCTTGCGGCATTGCAGCTGCGCCAGGAGGAGAACACCAGCCGATACGACCCGCAGATTAATAGCTCGATGCAGTGGATGGCGCGGCTGGGCTTCGCGCATGCTCGGGCGATGGCGTTGTGCCTCGAGGCCGCGCTTTCCGCACAGCATGCCGACCCGAGGGCTGCCGCCGAACAGTTGTCACACGCCGCCACACTGTTTGAACGAGGCGGCACCCGCCATTGGGCTGCAGTCGCGCAATACCGAGCCGCAAAACTCGGTGGCGTGACGCCCCACGCTGAAAGCGACGGGAGTGGGGCCCAACTTCACGGCTGCGGCGCAACGTCTCCAGCACAACTGGCGTCGTGGATGCTTCCCGAGGCGGTGTTTCGCGTCCGCGCGCGGGGTCGAGGGCTTTGACTCGAGCTTGGGCTTTTTGTACGGTCCGCCCACTCGAGGGATCCAATGGCGAGAGAACTGCGCGAGCACCTGGAGGCGCAAGAGTGGGCCACGTGCACCGAGTGGGCGGTATCCCAGCATGGTAATGAACTTCGCTCGTACATCCGCGAGAACGGAGTTGCGGCCTCCGCTGTCGAGATCGTCTTCAACAGGTGGCGAGATGGGCTCCTGACAGCCTGGAACGACTACGACCCAACCCGGCCCCTGTTGTCCTGGCTGAAAATGCAGTGCCGCGAGCCCGTACGATGGGGCCAGCCAAGAGAGATGGAGCTTCGAATGGCCCACGCCCGTCAGGATTGGGGGCGGTGTTCTCTATTGGCGCTCCGTGCGCATGGTGATGGTGTGAAAGCGTTCATGCACCACAGGCTTGCGCATGGGCCCACGGCGGAAGACGCGTTTCAGGATTGGCAAGTCGAGGTGCTTGGAATGTGGCCGTGTTTCGACGTCGCCCGAACGGTCAGGCC
>JBNKZR010000873.1:0-1753 GCA_050301735.1 Polyangiaceae bacterium
TCGTAGGCCCGAGCAAAAGGACAACCCACATGGACACACTCATCATTCATTTCCAAGAAGCCGGCTTCACCATCTTTTTCATCGTCGCGTTCGGCCTGGCCGCAGTGGGCGCCGCGTTGCGCTTTGCTTGGCGCGGTGAACATCAGCTGCTCGGCTTCATTCGCTGGAGCGGTATCAGCGTCGTCATCAGCGGCTGGTTCGGCTTCTTCATTGGGATGCTGAACGTGCTCGCCTACGTCGTGCACCAAGCGCCCCCCGGTGAACAGCGCTGGTTGGTCGCGCTGGACGGATTGCGCGAAGCGTTGAACAATCCAACGGCTGCGCTGCTTCTTGCCGGGGTCACGGCGGTCTTGACGGCGGTCGGACACCGTCGTTTTCCATTGCCCAACCCCAGCGCAGTCGCTCGGTGACGGGTGGATCGCGACGAGGTTTCCGAACCGAGTGCACCGCGGCGTGTGTGGAGAACTCCGAGTGCGACGCGGTCCAGGACAGGACTGGTGCTGGTCCCACTGAGTTCGAGTGTGCACCGGACTTGGGGACCTGTGAGCAACCGGTGGAGCGCGACCGCGTGGACTACGCCATCGACGATAGCGAGTATCGCTTCTATGCGAAGGTGTGTCCCTGAGCGAAGAAGGGATTGGAGGGTTCGCCCGGCTCGCCGCAGCCACCGGACTCCATTCCACAACCCACCGCGTCCACGCCCTGGTGGAGGCGGCGCGCAGCGAGGACAGGGTGGTCGTCGTCAGGTTCCACTCGCAGAGCGTGGCGCCCAGGCGCCGCCATCCTTTGCCTTGCGGTCGGGCTAGGAGAGGCATCACTTCGGCCCGGCGCGCCTACCGCAAGTACGTGCCGCGGAGGCCGAACAGCAGCCACATGTGGCTGGCCTGGGCGGACGAAGGGATGTCGTTCTTGCTGCTCATCACTGTCGTGCTCGGACAGGCCAGACCATCGCACTTCAACTCGCTCTCTTGCTCGGTGAAGACGGCGTAGTGCGCGCTGACGAAGGGACCGAAGGCCATGTCCCGAGTTCCCAGGTCGATGCCCGCCTGCGCCATCAGCTCAGGTGCGGCATCGAATGAACTGGTGACGCGGCCGTCGGCCTCGACGACGTTGCCGGAACTGTCGGCCCCCAAGAGCGTCGTTTCGCGGGAGAGGTGAAGCCGCTCGACCCCGGCGCCGAAGCCCACCCACGGATCGATGCCGCCTCGTTCGTTGAGGTGATACGCGTATTGAACGCCCGCCCGCAGGCTGCTCACCGAACAATCATCGCAGTCCTCGAGTGTCGACCCGCGTAGCCCAGGGGCAAACTGAAGATACAGTCCGAGCGCGGAGCCGCCACGCAGGCGAAGCCACGCGTCGAATTGCAGTGGGATCGCCCCTGAAGCGAGATCCTTCATCTCCGCGCTGGTGCTCAACTTCCCCATTGGCATCGCATACCCTGCGCGGCCTCCCAGCTCCACTCGGAGCGCCTTGGGACGCCATGGCATGGCCGCGGGTGCATCCGCACTAGGGCTTGCCTGCTGCGAGGACGCGTTTGTGAGCGGGGTGGTTTGGGCGTGGGCGCTAGCCGCGAAACCCAAACACGCGGTTGATAGAACTACTGCTACTGCTCGACTCTTCTTTCGACTGTTCGTCTCTTTGCTACTGTGCATCATCGTTGCTCCAATCCAGACCTCGACATCGTGAAGTCGATCGTACTTACCGAGGATGTTCCGCAGCGATCCCCTGGAAAGGTCGAAATCGAAGGCAAGCT
>JBNKZR010000874.1:0-1753 GCA_050301735.1 Polyangiaceae bacterium
GTCGTCGGCGTCTCCGCTCCGACCATGACGACGTGAATGCTAGAACGCCCGTTGGGTGGTAGAGGAGCGCTCGACCCCCCTGCGGGTGAGTTACTGAAGCGTGAGACGCCAACTCGTTTCGACATTCACTTGGTGACTGCTGCGAGGAACCAAACCGGCGGAAGGTGTGCACGGAGCTCCGTCCACAGACGGTTGTAGCGGGTGTCCAGTCAGAACCGGCCAGCACCTCGAAATGCCTCCGAAACAGACTCCTCAGGGCGCGTCAACAACAACCCGCTAGGTGCCAAACCTGTCTGCGTGTCCTGGCTTCACTTCAGCAAGGGCAGTGGCCTTCCGTCTCAGGGGTCGAAAGAGCACTGCCCAAGGCAGGTTCCGACCTCCCTGTTCACCTGTTTGGCCCCGCCGAGCACGGGGACGAACGCCTCATCGCGAAAGCGTCGGGGCCATTGGCACCGTCCGAGTGGCCGCGCGAAATCGAACGCCAACCAGCGCGCTGGACGGGGCGGCGGCGGACGGGGCGAGTGCCGAGGTCCACGCGTGCACGACCAACGCGGTCACCCCCATGCGCGCGAGGGGCACCCGCGCGCGCAGAAATTTGCGGGCTTGGGAAAGGGCGACCTCCGAAGCGGCTTTTTGAGGTATGGACGAGCTGCAATGAAAGTCGCGGTACCGAAAGAGATCCATCCTGGCGAGCGCCGAGTCGCTGCCACCCCCGACACGGTCAAACGCCTGAAAAAGCTCGGATTCGAGGTACTGATCGAGGCGGGCGCGGGCCAGGCCGCTTCCTTGACGGACAGTCAATACGAGGCGGCCGGAGCCACCGTGGTCACTGACTGCGCCGAGGTCTGGCGAGAAGCGGACATCGTACTCAAGGTGCGGCCCCCCGAGCTGGACGAGCGGCGCGAACGGCACGAGTGTGGGCTCCTGCGTGAAGGACAGACCTTCATCAGTTTCCTCTGGCCCGCGACGCATGGGGAGGTCGTCAACCAGCTCGCTGAACGCAAGGTCACCGCCTTGGCGATGGACCAGATCCCCCGAATCACCCGCGCGCAGAAGATGGACGCGCTGTCGTCGATGGCGAACATTGCGGGCTACCGGGCGGTGATCGAAGCTGCGTCGTTCTTCGGGCGCTTCTTCACGGGCCAGATAACGGCAGCCGGCAAAGTCCCCCCCGCCAAGGTGCTCGTCATCGGCGCTGGTGTCGCGGGCCTCGCCGCGATCGGTGCGGCACGCGGTCTCGGCGCCATCGTGCGCGCCTTCGACACACGTCCGGCCGTCAAGGAGCAGGTCGCCAGCATGGGCGCCGAATTCTTGGAGCTGCACTTCGAAGAAGACGGAACCGGAGAAGGCGGATACGCGAAGGTGATGAGCAAGGAGTTCATCGACGCCGAGATGACCTTGTTCCGCGAGCAGGCAAAAGAGGTCGACATCATCATCACCACGGCGATGATCCCCGGAAAGCCTGCGCCCAAACTCCTACCCGAAGACGTCGTGGCGAATCTCAAGCCAGGCTCGGTGATCGTGGACCTGGCGGCAGAGGCCGGTGGCAACTGCGTGTATACACGGCCGCAAGAGGTCGTCGTTCACGATGGAGTCACCATCGTGGGCTACGTGGACTTGCCGAGTCGCCTGGCACCAACCGCAAGCCAGCTATACGGCACCAACCTCGTGCACCTGCTGTCAGACATGGGCGGCGCGGAGAATTGGCGTGTCGATCTCGAGGACGAAGTCGTACGGGGCGCCCTCGTCCTCG
>JBNKZR010000875.1:0-1751 GCA_050301735.1 Polyangiaceae bacterium
TCGATGGGCGGCGACCCGACGCGGGCCACGCTTTCCACCGCTTGAGCGACGTCGGTCCCTGTCTCGTCGTCGAAGCGAGTGAACGCCAGCATCTCGCCTTCGAGGCTCAAGGCGCGCACGCGGCTTTGCGCCCAGGTGTTGACGCCGGGCCGCTCTTCGAGGAGCTCTTCGCCGACGCGCCGAAAGCCCAAGCGCCGGTCGAGCAAGCCGCCGACACACAACCCGACCGCGACCCGGGCGGCACGCGAGGCGGACCGCGCCGAACGCCAAAGGCCGATGTCGTCGTCATCCCCGGCCGCACCATCCTGCTCGCGGACGCGGACCCTGCGACCGCCTGGTTCCTCACTGGCCTGCTGCGTTCCGCTCAAGCCACAGTGCTCGAAGCGCGCGATGGCCTCGAAGCATGGCAGCTGGCCCAGGAGCGCGAACCCGACCTGATCATCAGCGACGTCGCTCTGCCGGAGTTGGATGGCTTTGGACTCTGCCGCAACGTCAAGCGCGACGTCGCGCTGTCGGATGTCCCGGTTCTTCTCGTGTCGTGGAAGGAGGACGCCCTGCACCGAGTACGGGAGCTGGGGGCAGGAGCGGACGGCTACTTCGTCAAAGAAGCCGACTCCGCCACGGTACTTCGCCGCTGCGCCGAAGCACTTCAGCTCCGCGTCAACATCGAGAAGCGACTTCGCGAGGAGAAGACCGTGCATGGCCGCCTCCAGGGCATGACCCCTCGCTCGGTGCTGCGCTTGGCAAGTGAAGTCGTCGGCGAAGCCCGGGTCACGTTCACCGACGCCGCCTACACCTATGTCGCGTACGTCGGCGACGGTCGGCTGCTCAGCGTCGAGCGCAGCGCGCCGGACGGCACGCTGCTGACCGGCGAAGCCGTGTTGCCCTCGTTGCTAGGCATGCGCGCCAGTCGCTTCATCGTGGAGCCGCACGCCACCGTCGTCCAGTCCACCTTCTTCGGCAGTATGAGCGCGACTTTCGCGCCGACGTTCGCGCGCTTGCGCCGCGCCGCGCGAGTGCTCGCTGGGGATGCGCTGCACCGAGTTGCGCGACTCGACCTCGACGAAGCCGTCGTCGAGCCTTACGCCAGCTCTTCACCCGCCATCGTGCAACGACTGGTCGAAAAGCTTGCCGACGGCGTGCCGCCCTTTTCACTCGCTCGCAGTGTGACTGCCGGCTTGCTCGAGTCCGTGCTCGGAGACCTCGCGCTGCGCGGTGCGGTTCGAGCCGCGCTCGATGTCAACGGCCAGGACCTGTTGCAGGCCCCGGACGTCTTCACGCAGCCCTTCGACATCGACGTTCGCACTCCAACGTCAGGGTTCGATCTGCTTGCGGCGCCAGGTGCCCCACGCATCAACGCCAACTCGACGCCTGACGCCGTGCGCCGCGCAGCGCATTTCGCTTCCGCTCACATCACCAAACCAGAGACTCTGGTTGCGAAGGTCGGCGTCCCTGCCGCTGGCCTCGAACTTCCAAGCGGCGACGACGCGGCACACGTCTCAGACACCGCTAGCAAGCAAGCACCGCAGCCGGAAGTCCCCGAAGCACGGACCAGTGCCCAGGACGAGGCGGAGGCGCCGTCCGGCGAACGCACCCCAAGGTCCAAGACCTTGATCCCGCGCCCGGAGCCCGGCGACGAAAGCGTGGACTGGGCGCCTACCCCCAAGGAACTCCTTGGGCTCGCTGCACCCCTACTGAACGACGTGGAGCTCCGGCTCCCGCAGGACGCCACACCAAGCGCCGCGCTAGCA
>JBNKZR010000876.1:0-1747 GCA_050301735.1 Polyangiaceae bacterium
TAGCCCTCGAGAAAAGTCACGATGCTCTGCACCGCCCGCAGCTGATAGAGCACGTCATCGCTCTCGAAGACTTCGTTCACGTACTTTGCCGTTTCTGGGCCTAGCCGCTCAGCCCGCTCCTGCCAGTAGTTCTGGCTCCGATGCCGCAATTCACGGCGACCTTCCGGCAGGTGCTCTTCCATCGTCGACCGCAAGCCAGTGGTCCTTCGTGTGTGCGTCGCCACTCGCTCGTCGTTTGCGTAGATGAGCACACCCTGCCGCGTGCCTTTGACCCAGACCCGCTCTCCAATGTGCTGCCACGGCACGGAGTAGAGCCGTCGCTCGTACTGCACATGTGCATCCTTGTGCACCGTCGCTTGCTTCCAGATGACGCGCTCGTAGCGCTTGTCAGGAAGTGCGAGAAGCGCGCTCTTCTCCTCCAGCAGGAAGACTTCAAGAGGCTTCTTGTGCGTCGTGCCATGCACGCGCTGCCCAGCGATGTCCGTGCACCACGCCGACAGCGCAGCGTTGACCTCATTGATGGGCTCGCCCTCTCGACCCACCAGGGCGTTGTTTTTCACGTAGCGCACTCCACTCTCCACCTTGCCCTTCTTCTTCGGGCTTCGGGGAGGAGTAGGGTCGACCCGAAATCCGTAGTGCCGCGCTAGTTCTCGGTAGCTGCGGTTTAGCTCCGCGTTGCGGTCGTCCACCGCAAACGCCGCGCGCACCACCGCCGCCTTCAAGTTGTCAGGCACGATCACCTTCGGTACCCCGCCAAAGTGCTCAAATGCCGCGATGTGAAGCTCGCACCAGGTGTCTTGTTTCTGGTCAAAGACTACGCGGTCGAATCGGTGCCGGCTGTGCCCCAGCACCATCACGAAGACCCACGCATTGCGCAGCCGACCTGTCTCCGGATCCCACATCTTGCCCGCGTACCCGAAGTCCACCTGGGCGACTTCACCGGGCTCGGTCTCCACCGGGATCGCCACGTCTTCAGCACGTGGCCCCTGCTCTGTGGCAAGGCGCAGACACATCCGCTTCACCGCTGAGAGACTTCCGGAGAAGTTCTCTTCTTCTACGCGGAGACGATCGTAGATGGCGCGAGGACCCAGGCCATCGCTGCGCAACGACGCAATGCGCTCGCGCCACTGCTCAATTGACGAAAGCTGCTGCTCGGGCGTGGTGAGTGGCAGGTTCTCTCGGACGATCGCTTTGAGCTCTCCTAGCTCAGGGAGTTCATCAGGAGGCCCCTTGAGCAAGCCGCTGGGCTCCAGCGCTTCGCGATACCGGCGCTCCGTGTTGGGGCTCATTCCGAGCAGCCGCGCCACGTCCCGCGTCTTCAAACCCTGCCGGTGCAGACGCACCAGCTCCACCAATCTGTGCATTTCCGTCGGTCTCGCTGCCATCCGGCCAGCGTCCGCCGACCTCTCGTCATTCGTCCAGTTGTCCAGGATCACCTTGGCCGAACCAGGCGGGATCACCTTGGCCGAACCAGGCAGGATCACTTTGGCCGAACCAACGGGGATCACATACGCCGAGCTGTGACACAGGGAACGGGGCGTCGTGGAGACGCTCAAGCTGCTCTCATTTCGAAAGCGACTTGGTGATTGGATTGACAACAGATTTCGACTTTGAAGGCGTGGTGATTCGGATGAATTCGGCATGAATTGGGGCTCGGCTTCCCGCCCGCCCTGGTGGAGTCGCGCGTCTTGAGTCGACTCCCGCGCGAATGGGCCCTTCCGTCAGGCGCATTGTCTCACGCGACGCT
>JBNKZR010000877.1:0-1747 GCA_050301735.1 Polyangiaceae bacterium
CCGGATGATGATCCGCAGGCACCCGAGGTAGCCAAGCCCGAGGCATCCGGCGGCGCCAGTGCCCCGGCGCAATAGCGCCCGCCCAACTCCACCCCTCAGAAACGCCCCCGTCGACGCATCGCGTTAGCTTTTGCATGGCGCCATCCCGCGTTTTGCAGCCCCGAGTGCGACGTCGGCGGGGTCGTCTGGGTGATGGGTGACGTCGGGGGCGAAGTGGGCGACGTGCCGTGGACCATCGACGGCAAGGGAGTCGATGCCTCCCGGGGTCGATGCGGCCATCCGCGCCCCTCGGTGCAGGTAACGGCGAGCCCCTGATGAGTATCGATGCGGTCCTGTCCGCTATCGGCGACGTCGAGCCGGGTATCGACGGGGTGGTGAGCCCGTGCCGGTGGCTAGGAGCCGCTCATCGGCGAGGTTCCGGTAAGTATCGGCGGGGTCCCGCAAAGTATCGGCGGGGTGGGATCGACCCATCGGCGACCTCGAGCGAGTCATCGGAGGGGAGGTGTCCGCGTATCGGCGGCCAGGGGGCATGAGCGATCGGCGATTGGAGAATGCTGGGCGGACAATTGGAACCCATCGGCGAGGATTTGGAATCGATGGGCGGGGATTTGGAATCGATGGGCGGGGAATTGAAACCGATGGGCGGGGGGAGCGGACCCATCGACTCGCTGGGCGCAGGCGGCAGGTCGTCCCCTGGATTGTCGCGCGAGTGAAGAAAACGAGCGAGCTTGTCGGCATTCGTCCGTAGGAGCGACCGCTGTGAATCCTCCCAAAGCGCCGCTGCGTCGAGGGATGGCCGAGTCAGTCGGCGCGCCGCACGGTCGCCACACTGCGGCTGCGCATGTAGCAATCGAGTCCGCGCGACGAAACCGGGAGCGCTGCGGGAGGGCCGAGTCAGTCGGCGCGCCGCACGGTCGCCACACTGCGGCTGCGCGTGGTAGCAATCGAGTCCTGGCGACGAAACAGGGAGCGCCGAGTGTCAGAAATAGAGCGCGAAGACTGCGACGCATTCATCTCCTACGCTCATGCGGATGCGGCTTGGGTGGAGCCCTTGGCGGACAATCTCGAGCGCCTTGGCGTGCGGGTGTGGCTCGATGCCTACGAGCTCCGTCCGGGTGACGTCTTGGTGCATCAACTCGAACGCGGGATCCGAGCTTCGCAGACGGGCGTGGTCGTGTTCAGCCGCGCCTCGGTGACGCGCCCCTGGGTGCAAGAAGAGTACGCTGCGATCCTGGCGCGAACGGTGGAAGGTAAACAGAGCCTGATCCCGGTGCTGCGCGAAGAGATCGAGTTGCCCCCGTTTGCCGCCTCCCGCTTCTTCGTAGACTTCCGCAACGTCGACGGGCCCACCTACGAAGCCCGCTTGCGAGAGCTCGCTGGAGCGCTCCGCGGGGGCGGCTTGCGGCCACGTCCCGCCGTCGGCGAACCTTTAGTACCCATGCCCGGCACTGCTTTCCGCCCCGAAGGCGCGCTGGAATTGACCCTGCGTATCGGGCGGGAGCAAGTCTCGCTGCTCGGTGCAGACGCCGTCGGACCAGCGAACGCCAGCGGCAACGCCGAGGCCGTGCCGCCTGAGGTGCAGCAAAAACCCCAGGGCTTCAGCGCTGGAGCGGAATCCAAGCTGTGGGAGCTCGAACGCGCGCGCCGCCGCAGTCCGAGTCTGATCGAGCACCCGGTGCGCGACGAGCGAGCCAGTGCGAAGGGGCCCACCTTGCACCAGCACTTGCTCGATGTCGGCACGCTGCTG
>JBNKZR010000878.1:0-1743 GCA_050301735.1 Polyangiaceae bacterium
GGGATAGCCCTCTGCCGGCCGCCGAAGCCGCGTGAAGGGCCGCGCGTAGGACGATTTGACGGATTGCGGCTTCGCCGAAGCACCTAAGAGGGGAAATCCGGTGCTCGCGGACGGACTGGGGTTGCGCGTGGCGCGTGCGTGGGTTTTCCTACAGCCTCGTTAGCCCGACTCAAACGTCTTCGCGAGACTGCACCACAATGTCAGATCCAAAGTCGTTCTACGATTCCTTCGCTGCGTACTATGACCTCATCTTCGAGGACTGGGAGCAGAGCATGCATCGCCAAGGCCACTTTATCGCCGGACTGCTCCAGCATGAGCTACCCGCCATGCCTGATGCTCGCGTCCTGGACGCTGCGGCGGGCATCGGCACTCAGTCCCTACCGTTGGCTCGCGCTGGGTTTCAGGTGTTCAGCCGCGACCTGTCGAACGCCGCGATTGACAGGCTCCTGCATGAGGCCGAGGCCCGCAATCTCGTCATCGATGCTGCCGCCGCTGACATGCGCGACGTACACGCCACCTTGCCCCAGCCGGTCGACGTGGTCCTGGCGTTCGACAACTCCGTTCCTCACCTACTGTCGGACGACGACATTCTCCGCGCGTTCGAATCCTTCTTCCGGTGCTTGAAACCCGGCGGCCTCTGTCTCCTATCCGTGCGGGACTACGACGCCACGCCAAGGACCACTGACTTCGTTCACGCCTATGGTGTCCGCTGGCGTGATGGCGTTCGCCACATACCTTTGCAGGTCTGGCGTTGGCTCGACGACTACCACTACGAGCTCACCTTGCACATCGTCGTCGAATCCACTCCGCAACAACGACTTCTCTCGTTCGTGACCCACTACTACGCTGTCTCCGTCTCCCGTCTTCTGGAACTTCTCCAACAGGCTGGTTTCATAGACTGCAGGCGCCTCGATGAGAGCGTCTACCAACCTGTCCTGCTCGCCCGACGCCCCAAAGCCCAATGAGCTGCTGGAGCGCACGCACCGTTCAATTCGTCAACCTGTCTCATCACGTTGTCCGCAGACTGCCAACGTGCTCGCCTGCGCACCAGCCCCCGTCGCGCCGCGGGTGCATTCTGCCGACACGGGCAAACGGCTGGAAAACCGTCGCTCACCCCTCCCGTTTTCACGCGCACGTTGCCCCCTATCGTCACTGACCCCATACCCCATCGCCGCTCACCCCGTCCGTCTCGACCTGCTAGCCACCCATGCATGCATACCAACTCGCACGTTTCACAAGCCTAGGCGCCCATCGGCACCCTTCACCCCGCCGTTCAGCGCTCGCTAGCCATACCCCTATCCCGAGCACCCCATACCCGTAGCCGACTGACCCCACACCCGCATCGCTTCCACCCCGCACCCCTGTCCGCTCCATGCCACCGAGCACCGCCCGGCACCTCGCCCGTTTCGACAACGAGCACGCACCCGCGCCGCAACGACGTCACACCCCTCCTCCAACGGCCTGCCGGCGAATTTCGATGCCCCGCCCTGCGTGTCCGACGGGCCGCACGTCACCGCTCCGCGCCGACACCCCATCGTCACTTCGTGCCAACACGGCCATTTCTCTCCCCTTCGACGACGCGGGCTAACAGGTCATTGCACGCCGACGGGGAGGCTGATGTGCCTCACCTTGCTGTCACGCCCCGGGAGGTGCCGGCTGGTCGCCGGCACCGTTCGTTGGTAGTATTGCTAACTGAAAGGCCTTCCGGTACCTCCCCGCGGGTGAATGACAGGTCGTTGGACA
>JBNKZR010000879.1:0-1742 GCA_050301735.1 Polyangiaceae bacterium
GGTTCGCTTGGGGTCGCAGGTGTCGGCGCGTTTTCGGCAACCTGGCTTTCTTGGCTCTCCGTCGACTCGGCCGCTGGCGAAGCGCTGCTTTCAGTCGCCGCTGGGGCTTCGCCGGACATGACCATGTCGTCTGCCGCCCCTTCAGGTGTGGGCGGCAACACTTCCGCAGAGCAACCCACGAACGCCAGCGAAACCAGCCCCAAAACGCTCGCAGCTGTCGGGCCAGAACGTCTCCCTCTCAACTCCCACTTCTTGCCGTCCACGCGTCAGAGTACGATGTCTCGCCAGACGTCGATGCTCAGCGCGCGAACACGCGTCGGCGTGCGACCCGAGCCTGCAGTGTACTTGCATCGTTCACCTGTAGCTGTCATCGGGTACACACCGATCGCCCAGTTGTGGTGCAGGAGTGTTCCGAAGCGTGCCACGGGGTGTGCTCTGGCCGTAGCAAACACGACGACACGCCCGCACAGTGACCCCACGATTCCGCGCGTCGTGGGCGCCCACAAGGCAAACGCTCGAGGCTCTCGCCCGTGCAGCTCGAACGATTCACGGCACGAGGCTGCCAACGCCAACCTGATGCCACCCGGCTGGCACCTGTTGTTCATCCTGGACGGGAATCGAGTCCCTTCCGAGGGGAAGTGGGTGCGGCTGACGCCTTGAGGACGGGCCTCGCTCGGCCATCGCGATGACGCGCGCCAGCCGGTCCGACAATGCGCAAGATTGGCGCGCCGTCTGCTGCGCCGGTGGGCTCCAATTCCCGTAGCCTTGCTGCCGGCCAGGTGATGCTTATTGACTGGTCGCGGAACGCGCATTTCGCTAGCTTCGCGCCGTGCATCGTCAGACCCCGTTTCGCGCACTGATGCTGCTCGCCTCGACGACGTCGTTCCTCGTCGCGAATTCGCTGGCAGCTCAACCCGCCCCGGGTCCCTCGTCGACGGCTGAGCCGGAGAAAGCCTCGGTTGAGCAAGCATCGTCCCAACCCGAAGCCCCCCCTTCCGTCCAGGGGCCGGCCCCCGAAGCTTCTCTGCCTGCTCCCCAAGACTACGAGCGCCGCGGTGAGCGAAAGGCGAAACCGGACGAGGCGCGCGGCTTGGCGGAGCCCGAACCGCCCGAACCCGAAGATGCGTACTTGCTCCTGCCCCGCGCGTTGCTGTTCGCACCCAAGTTCGTGCTCAGCGTCGCGTACCTTCCCATTCGCGGCGCGTTGACCCTGATCGATCGCCATCATCTGGTCGAACACACGGAGGACTTGCTCTACAACGATGAGCGCACGGCAGCCGTCTACCCCGCGGGATCCTATCAAACAGGGTACGGCTTGAGCTACGGCGTTGGCGCCTTTCACGAGAACCTCTTCGGGCATCAAGAAGAGATCAGCGGCGAAGCGCGCTACGGCGGGCTCTACCAGCAAGCGTACAAGGCATCGTTCGAGGCCGAGCGCCTCGCAGGAACAGCGCTGTGGTTGGAAGTGGACACGCGCTGGGAGGCCAAACCCGCGCTGCTCTTCTTCGGCATCGGCAATCGCTCGCTCCGGCCCGCCGTGGCCAACGCCGATCCCCGCGACATCGCCGTCGCCACCCGCCACCGGGAGAACCGCTTCATGGCGAACGTCACGGCGGGAAGAATCTACGGTCAGCAGGGTGACCGCTCGCGCGTTGGCGTCAACGCGTTGTTCAACGCTCGCAACTACGGCCCCGAAGAGCGCTCCTTCAGTCAGCCGTCGATCGAGACGGTGTACGACACCT
>JBNKZR010000880.1:0-1741 GCA_050301735.1 Polyangiaceae bacterium
GCTGCCGCCAAAGCGGGAACACGCCATATCGCGCTCGAACAGTGTAGGCCGCGTAGGCAGCAGAGGGGGCAGGTCATAGGGCATGGCGGTGAGACAGGCCACGGCAGGGTCAAGCGCGATCAGTAGAGGGCACGGGGTGGCATGGCCCTCTGGCCCCCTGCTGGCCGTTGTCGAACAGCGATTGGCGCTGCAGCCGCTTCGAGGATCATGGGGTCAACTCCGACCAAAGGGACGTGCGGGCCATCACCGTCCCCGAGGTTGCGACCGAAAAGGGAATCATGGAGATCTTCCGAGCACTGCCCCTGTGGGGCCGGGCTTGCCTTTTGTGAGCGACTCCTGCGGGCTGCCCGGAGATGGGCCGACCAACGACGGCGCCGGCGAGTTGGCCTCGGAGGACGACCATGGAACATGAACATTCCCGACCATGAAGCCATAGGCTGGACCGCCCACCGCCGGCGCCGGCGAACTACGCGCTCCTCCAGGTGGCGTCGATTGGTCTGACGGCGAGTCGGTCTCCGGCTCGGCAAGACGGGTGCGTTTGGGCCATGGATGGGAGTATCCGGCAACCCTTGATCCCGGGATGCCGTCGGCACCGGAATCGGAGTCCGACCCGACCGAGGACTCAGATGGCGCACTCAGTCCTCGACTTCGATGACGCCAATGAAGACCCTGTACCAAAGCGCCGGCTGGCTGTGATGGATCAGCTCCTCCGGCCACAGAAACAGCGAAGGACCGTACTCATGCGGGCTCAGGAATGAACATGAGCCGCTCACACGGAATCAGGTCCGGATGGACGCACCAAGCTTCCACCGCGAACTGACGGAGGTCAGAGGGCGGCTAGGCAGCAGGCTGGCGGACGAGCGAGCAGGCCGGCGATAGGAGCTGCCAAACCGTCGGGAGATTCCATGCGTGGACCGGAATCCCACGAATCGCCAAGTGAACTTTGAAACGCACATCCTCGGCAGTGGCCAAGAGCTGGCGACGGCAGCGCTTGAGGACGAGGGTGAAAGGAGGGGCCAGCGGTGGATCGTGGAGGACACGAAGCATGTCGTCGTAGTAGGAGAACTTGAGCAGGAAGTCCTCCGGCTGGTACCTCTGCGCAGCGAAGCTGTCACTAGGAATGTTGAAGCCGTCCACAATCCACTGTCGAACGTCTGGCAGCGACACCCGAGGACGAGTGCCGCCGACGACCGCGACCAACGCCAGGTCCAGGGATCGCTCCTCTGCATTGATTTCATCAGAACGATGGACAACGCAGATGTCGGCGAGCGGCCGTCGACCCGGCGCGCCCAGCGGGAGGGAGGTAGAGTCCGGCTTGGACTCGCACGGTGGGCGGCAGGCAAAATGGAGCCCTGAGTCACTGCTCGTGGAGCATGACGTACCCCTAGGCGTGTGGTCCGAAGGGACCGGCGAGCGCGACCCTGACTTCGACATGGAGGGCGGCCACGGCGGTGGGCTCGGAGAAGAGGATGGCGGCGGCTGACGACCCCTTTTCTGGCGGCGCCCACGGCGATCAGCAACCACAAACCGCAGCCTAGTGCAATCTTGGGCCTGGTGGCTCGGCTCTCTGCAGCGGAAGTAGAACGAGAGGTTCGGGCGGACCTTGGCAATGGTCCTCCTTGAAGCAATTGAAGCACAAGCCAAGCAAATCCGCCGGGACTTTGCCCGGCTGGCGCGAAGGCAGGAGAGGCAAACGCTTCCAGGTGTGCTTCTTCTTGCGAGTGACACGCTGCCACCCTTG
>JBNKZR010000881.1:0-1738 GCA_050301735.1 Polyangiaceae bacterium
GTTGCAACGCCGTTCTAATCGGACGAACAGCTGAGGACGGCGCGCCCGAGAACATCCTGGCGGCAAACGAGTCCGAGCTCGACGAACTCGAGCGCGATTTCTACGGGCAAGAACTCCGCAAAGCCCCAGGCTCCAGCATCAAGGACTTGCGCCGACGTTTCGAGCGCTACCGGGCGGCGCACGAGCTGCATCACACCTTGCGCAAGCTGCGAGCCAGTCCTGGCTCCGTCACCTATCTGCCTGCGGACGTGACCGAGCGCGACCAGGTCGAGCGCGTGATGGCTGAGATCCGGCGGCGCTTCGGTGCGCTCGACTTGGTAATCCACGGCGCTGGCATGCAGACCAGCAAGAAGCTGGATAGACGCGAGCTTGGAGAATTCCGCCTCAACATGGACGTAAAGCTGCTGGGGCTGGAGCGCCTGCACGCCGCCGCCAGCTCGCAGTTCGGCTCAGTACCTTTCCACATTCTGACCTCCGCGTTCAGCTTCTACGGCAACGACGGTCAACCCGACTATGGTGCCGCCAACGAGACCATGGACCGTATCTGCGCTATCAACCCAGGTTGGAGCAGTATCGGCTGGCTCGCGTGGAATCAAATCGGGATGACCAAGAGCCCGGAATACGCGGTACTCGGTGCCGCACGGAATCTGCACGGCGTCGGGGCGGACGAAGGTGCCGACCTGTTCATCCGCGTACTCGAGAGTGATCAGAAGCACTCGATCCATCACCAAGTCACCCCCGGCGAAGTGGCCTGGTACGGCCTCGAAGTTCTCGACGGCGAAGCCATGGGAGCTGACCCAGGGGCGCATGCGACGCTACCGTTCCATGTGGACTCGGGGCGCTTTCCGGTGTTGACTAGTCACCTCGTTCGCGGCGTGCCAACGCTGCCTGGCGCCTGGGTGCTCGATCACATGGTCCGTTCCGTCAACGGGACCAAAGCACCCGAAGTTGCCATTTCCGACATCAGTTTCTCACGCTTCGTGCGCGTTCCCGACGGGAGTCGGCAGTCGCTGCGCTTGGTGACCAGTAACGAAGCCGGGGGCACTAGCGTGCGGCTGCTGGGTGACATCGTTCACCAGAGCGGCATGATGCTTCAACAAGACGTCGAATTTGCTCGCGCCCGAATTTCCGGAGACTGCGATCTTCGAGAACCGCAGTTGCACGAACTAGCCGCCGATGGTTTACCCACCACCGACCCATACTGCGCGGGCAGTTCGCCCATCACTCTACTGAACGGGTTCGACTGCCTGCGAGACATCCGCCTGTCCACCAACGGCCGGAGCGCCCGTTTTGTCGGCGGAGGCGGCACGGAAGAGTCCGAATGTTTGCCGGCATTGCTGCTCGATGCTGCCTGGCGTCTATCCGCGATGCGCGCCTCGCGACAGTCGCCAGAGTCGCTCTACGCCCCCGTCAAGTTTGGACGGGTCGTGTCCCGGCTGCGCGCCGCCGATCGCAGTTCACCACAAACGCTGACGGTGCGCGCCACGGCTCCGCGAGTGGACGGCGACTTCGTTCATTGCGACCGGGTGGAAGCTGTCGACCACGATGGGCGCGTCGTTCTGGCAGTGGAGCACGGGCTCGCGAGGAGGATATCGTGATGGCAGAAACAATCGACTTCAGCACTCCATCGGGATGCAACCAGCTCAGAAAAGAATTGCGTGTCGTACTCCCGAAGCAGGCGTTTCAGCCCGTGCCTGCACGCGGGGTCTGGGGTCTCGTCGTCGTGCCGTTGTATGTT
>JBNKZR010000882.1:0-1736 GCA_050301735.1 Polyangiaceae bacterium
CAGCGCGTAGGCCGCAGCCGCCAGCAAGATCCAGATGCTGGCGCTCCCCATTTGCGCTGGTCCCTGCGCGCCGTAATAGAAGGCGGCCAGGACCGCAAACACCATCGCGACCGAGGCTGCCACCGCGAACAACACCTGCCGCACCCAGGTTCCAGCGGCCGAGATGTCGCGGCTGATCCACAAGATCGAGGAGGTGAAGCGCTTGAGCGCGTGACGACGGAATTCGGCTTCATCGATCCGCGAGCGGGAGTTCTTGGAAGGCGGTTCGCTGCCTGCGCGGTAGCGCGCTTCTTGCAGCGCCACTTGTTCTGCCGCGGTGGCCAACTCCTCGGCGTCAGCCTGTCGAAAGCGAGCGCAGAGTGTGGAGAACACCTCTTCGACAACTCGGGAGATGTCTTCGTCGACGTGGCGCACGACAGCTGCTGCTGCGAAGGACTTGGTCGGCCGAGTCGCGGCACGATATGCCTCCAGCGCATCAGAGATGCCGTTGGTGAACTCTTGCAGTCTCTTGGACAAGTATGGGTCGGAGCCCTGTTCCAGATAGCGCAAGAGGCGTTCGCGGCCCCTCAATGCCGCCACCCGAAACTGACACCCGTACAGTCGCAGAGCCAACATGGCTCGCTGTCGATCATCGAAGGTGCGCGCCGACCAACGAGCGGGAAGCTCGCGAAGCTCGTCGATGCTGGGCTCTGCTGCCGCGAACCGGACGTAGGATTGGAAGTCTCGATAGATGGCGTCTTTTGGGTAACTGTTGGCATCCAGCTTCAGGCTGCGTGGCAAGAAGAAGTAGGCCTCCCACACGAACTTCTTCAGTCGGTCGCCACCGTTGACCGGGTAGTCCACCAACAGCTCGAGGTGGGTGCGGTCGTGGATCCGCCAATGCTCCGAGTGCGCAGGTTGTAACAGGCTGTAGGATGGCAGGCTCGGCGGGCCTGTGTCGGACGAGCGCGGCGGGTTGGAGTCTACCGGACTCCGTTCTGCGGGAGCGACGAAGGAACTCCCTGGCATGTGAGCACCGTATCATGCCCCTGCAGCCGGGGCCAGCCGCGAGGCTCGTTCACCCGTGGCCGGCTAGGACGGGCAGACGGATGAGGTGAGGGTGCGGTTGCGCGTGCCCCGGCGTTGGTTTCGGCTAACGTTCGTCGACGACACCGTCATAGTAGAAGCGCTCCTGAACGATCTTTCCCTGCTCCCACTCTTGAACGGCAACCTCCTCGATGCGCATTGCGTGCCCTTCCGTGTCGAAGAACCGCACGCAGTACTCGAGGAAGACATCGCCCCCCTCGGTATCGAGCGGGCTCGGGCGCAAGGCGCGCCTGCCGAGTTTGAACTGCGGGGGACGGGGCTGTTTCGCCAGCTGACTGCGTTCGAACTCGAGGCATTGGCGTTTACCTGACCGAGCCAACTCTCGGTTCTCGAATACGTTGATCTCCTCGGCGTAGAAACGCTCCATCGCCGCCAGCGTCTTTCCGGAGGCCAGCAGCTTGACGAATTCATCGACCTGGGCTTCGAGCATGAGGCGCAGGATACTCCGACATCGGGGCGCTGGGAGCCCGATGTCGGCGGCGCCCGTGCTTTGTCACAGAACGTGTGTCGCAAACGTGGCCTGTGTCGTGGAACGCGCGGTTCGCTTGCAAGCGACCCCGCCATTGTCGAAACTCGCACAATGGGCGCTGGCTCGAACAGATGGGTCGTCTTTGGTTGGGTCGTGGCTATTTGCGCCTGGCCGACGCTCG
>JBNKZR010000883.1:0-1730 GCA_050301735.1 Polyangiaceae bacterium
ATCGCTGCGTTCAAGTACAGACATTCTTCGTCATCGCCACTGCAGGCAATGAAGCAGTGATCGAACGCGCACAACGTCCCCTCGGGGCAGTCCTTCGTGGAATCACAGCGTTTCGAACAGATCGAATCCCGCTTGGTGCCAGGCACGTAGCACGCTCCCAGCTCGCAATCCTCGTCCTTTTCGCACAGTTTGCCGAAGTCTTTGATAGCCAGAGGCGAACTGGCGTTCGTTCGCAGGGACTCGGGACAAATCGCGGTCAGCGCCTCTGTGCACCTTCCCCGGTACGTTTCGGTTTCTACGTCTGATCCCTGAGCACACTCACAAGTAAAGACCGCCTCCTCGGGGCGCTTTTCTCCGAGCGGCAAAATGAGATCTTCCGACGTACAGCGTCCAGACCGGATCGATGCTGGCACGGGCACAGGCCTCGCGCAGATCACGACGGACGTTGCCCCAAGACCGGAACATGGCGGTCCCCTCCCTCTCGGCGTAACGGATGGCGGGCTGCAGGAGATCATGGGCAGCGCCCACGACCGGCACGCAACGCGAAACTTAGACTCACTCCCATCGACATAGGTCAAAGCGATCCTTTCATTAGACGAATGAATCGACAAGGGATCACCCGCCCTGACGTCTCGCTTCGACGCGTCCGACAATGAAGTCGACAAAAGCGCGCACCTTGGCTTCGAGGAATTCCCTTTGTGGATACACCAATCGCGCGCGGGCCTCCTGACCCACCTCATCGGAAAGGACGTGTTCTAATTCTCCGCTCTTGAGATGCGGCAGGGCGAACTCCTCAATAACAAGGGCAATGCCCTCCCCTCGCAAGGCCGCCTGCAGTCGCAAACCATCGTGGTTCGTCATCAGTTTTCCGGACACCGCTACGGTTCCACCGTCGAGCAAAGGCCACCGTGGGTTCGGAACGATGCCGCTCTTGTGGCCGATAATGCAGCTGTGTTCGGAAAGCTCGGCGGTACTCCTTGGAGTGCCATGAGCCTTGAGATACGCGGGCGACGCCACCGCAATCTCGTGATTGACGGCAAGAGTCCGTGAAACGAGCGATTGGTCCTCGACTTCACCATAGAAGAGCGCCACGTCGAACCCTTCTGCCACGAGATCGACGTGAGCTTCTGTGCCCACCACGTCGAGACTCACGTCAGGATACTTCTCCATGAACGCAACGAGCCACCCCGTGAAGGTGACTTCCGGAACGCGCGGTGGGATTGCCACACGAAGAAGTCCACGCGGGTGATCGTCATGACGCTGCACGGCGACTTCGGCTTCGCGCACGGCATGAACAATTCGGCGCCCGCGCTCATAGAGCACCTGTCCCTGCTCCGTGAGAGTCATGCGACGCGTGGTGCGGTGGAGAAGCAGCACGCCAAGACGGTCCTCCAGTCGCGCAAGTCGTTTGCTCACGGTGGGCCGTGGCAAGTCGAGCGCCGCAGCTGCACCGGTCACGCTGCCGCGGTCGACGACCGCGACGAACTCCTTCAAACCCTCAGCAATCATTTGTAACGAATATGACCAACTGATGGTTAGAATACAACATTGTTTACAACTGCGATCGAATTTAGATTAATCATCAACCGATTGGAGACCCCATGAACAAGCTCATTTGGACCTTTCAGATTCTCGTTACCCTCGTCTTCGTCTTCCTCGGCGGGCAGAAGGTCGTCCTCCCCATTCCAGACCTCATCGCTTTCGGGATGCTGTGGATTGAAGACTTCTCT
>JBNKZR010000884.1:0-1727 GCA_050301735.1 Polyangiaceae bacterium
TCACGCCCAGCGCGGGTTGAGAGCTCTGGCCCACTTGCGCGGCGGGGACCCCTGCACGCGCCGGAAATCTCGGGCCATGTGCGGCGCGTCGACGTAGCCGGCGGCGACGGCGACATCACGCACGGAGCGCAGCGCGTCGTTCGGACCGCTCGCCATCAGCTGCCGCGCGTGTGCCAAGCGCAGCGACTGCACGAAGCGGTAGGGCGGGATCCCGTACTCTTTGCTGAACGCGTGCACGAACCAGTGGTAACTCATCTTCAGTTCAGCCGCGATCTCTTGAATCACCACGGTCTTGCCTGGTTCCGAGCGGTAGCGCTCCTCCAGGAGAGCCGCGCCCTGACGCACCCGGCTCGTCGCACTGCTGGGTGCACGCGGTGCGCTCTCTCCCGCCGCGCGCAACGCCTCCGAGTACGCCAGGCAGAGCTGTTCATCCTGCGCTTGCACGTCGCCGTCTCGGGTCGCTGCGAACAGGGCGCGCATGTGTGCCACGCAATTCGGGGACTCCAAGGACTGGATGGCGAAGTGCGGCTCTGCGCCCTCCTCGTCGGTCGCCAATCGACGCAGGTGATCCTGACTGACGAACACGGCGAAGAACGAACTGGGCACGGCAATCTCGGTCGCAACGTGCACCTCCCCAGGCTCCATCAGCATGAGTGTTTTCGGCGTCGCAACCTCGTCCTTACCTCGGTAGCGCCAACTCCCAT
Source organism: Polyangiaceae bacterium (assembly GCA_050301735.1). Classification (GTDB taxonomy): domain Bacteria; phylum Myxococcota_A; class Polyangia; order Polyangiales; family Polyangiaceae; genus SZUA-265. The sequence goes on from JBNKZR010000884.1 coordinate 705, forward strand.
ACCCGTGGTGGATGAGTGTGATGCAGTAGTGCTCGTGATAGTAGCGCCACAAGCGGTCCGAATCCCTCACGTCGAGGGCGTGTGCACCTTCTTTGCCGACAGGAACGACGTTGATTGACTCAGACATCAGTCACCTCCCGCTCTAGGCGGATCCCAGTCGACACGACACAACGCTTTCGTTTTTCGACTGCTTGCAAGAAAGTAACACGCACGCTTCCAGTCCGGCCGCCGTGGGCCACGCTTCGCTGGGGCAACACCTTTCGTACCAGGACACGGAACGACGCGCACCTTTCATTGAAAAAGCCTTCAGCTTCCATCGAAAAACCTGATATGAAGTCGTTCGACCGTGCGTAATGTTCGAATGGTCATCTGCCCCAGCTGCTTCACCAAGGCAGCCAGATCCAATTCGGAGGCGGACATATTCCCCGCGGGCCACCAGAAAAGTTCCGTCTCGTCCACTACGAGCCAATCTTCGTCCGTGGACAGAGTCAGGGCCGCCCGAACCGCGGCAGGCTTGGGCCTACGCTCTAGGAAGGCCACCTGTACTTTTCCTCGATTGCTTGATTTTCTCTCGGTAAAAGGTTCGGCGCTGAGCACACGGGCTATCTGCTTGCCGCTACGAATGAACGTCGGCACCTGGTAGCCCAGGGCTTGGGTCAAGCCCGAGCTCATGCGATGGCTGACGCTGCTCGGCGTGCCCTCGGCGTCGAAAATCACGTTACCACTAGCGAGAAAGGCCTGCGCGTTGGCAAAGCCCAACGAAGTGACGGCAGAGCAGAGCGCATCGTTGGTGATGCGCCGACCCCCGAGGTTCATCCCGCGTAGAAAAGCGACGTACCGGGCCACCGGCGTTGCATAGTGCGCGCCTCACGCACCGGCAACGTAATTGCGCTCGGCACCAGCCCGATGCCGAAAGCGAAAATAGGCTGCACAGGCGCCCTCGCTCGACACCATGCAGGCGCCGAGCGGGTTTTCCGGCGTGCAGGGATCGCCATAAAGTTTGCATTGCTCGGGCGTCTTCTC
>JBNKZR010000885.1:0-1716 GCA_050301735.1 Polyangiaceae bacterium
CCCCGATTTGCCCCAGTGACGATTGCCAATGTCATGGCAGCCGGTATGGTCCGGCAGGAGCCGACTGACAAGCCCCGTCGTGGCAGGCGCTCACTCGCGAAACGCGAGCACCGTCTGCCCCGAGCCCTCGTCCTCGCGCTGCGTCACGAAGCGAATCGGACGGCAGCATACCGAGCAGTCCTCGATGTACTCCTGTCGGTCACCTCCACCCGGATCGACCCAGACGTCAATCTCTTCGCCGCAAAAGGGACATCCGACCGTATCGTTCATCGCGGGGTCGTTCCTAACTCAGGCCTGGGGGTACTCAGTGGCCGACGCCTGAAGTTCGCCAGGTGGCGGCGACCGACCGCCAACCACAAGGTCTCGCTCTCGTAGGACAGGGCGTGGACCTTGTCGCTCGACATGTTCGCCACGGTCACCGCCATGCGAACCATGGACGATTGTGTCAACACGTGCACCTCGGCCTCGACGTGAGTTTCGAACCAGGTCGTCATCACTTCGCGAAAGTCGGTCGTGTGCATCCGGGTCAGCACGGCGTCGACCATCAGAATGCAGCGACCGAAGTCGCTCATTTGAGCATCGCAGTCGGCCCGCACGATGTTGGCGAACTCACCGTGGATGACACCACTACGCGTGTGCAAGAGCACGCCACTGCCGAGACGATGACTTTGTAGCGCACCGCGCTCGTCGAAATGCAGGATGCCTCCGTCGACGAGTTCCTGCCTCTGTAGCGCCATCCTCTGAAGCTAGCACGAATCAAGCCCAAACCGTCTGCCCTACCGCTCCCGGAACAGCCCCCTTGCCAACCGCGCCTCGGGTTGCCACACAGGGGCCATGCTTCGCGCGGTCTTGTTGGACCTGGACGACACCCTGCTGCAAAACGACATGGCGGTATTCGTGCCCAGGTATCTGGACAGCCTGGGAAGCTATGCAGACAGCCGACACCCCAAGCAAGACCTGATCGCCGCCGTGCTCACCAGCACCCAGGCGATGCTGTCCAACACCGACCCCAAGCTCACCAACCGAGAGGTCTTCTGGGCGACCTTCGAGCCACTGACGGACCTCTCGCAAGCCGCGAACGAGTCGTTTTTCGAGCGCTTCTATCACGAGGCGTACCCGAGTTTGAGAGCCGTGACGAGCCCGGTCGCCGGCGCCCAGGCGCTCGTCGAGGCTTGCCTGAGCCGAGGGCTCCAAGTGGTGATCGCCACCAACCCCGTCTACCCCGCCGCGGGCATCGTGGAGCGATTGAGGTGGGCAGGATTCGAGAGCGACCCGCTCCCCTTTTCGCTGATCACCAGCTACGAAAACATGCACGCGACGAAGCCGCACCGCGCCTACTATCGAGAGATCCTGCAGCGCGTCGGTTGTCGACCAGCAGAAGCGCTGATGGTCGGCAACGATCCCGATGCCGACATCAGCCCGGCACGCGACGAGGGCTTGAACACCTTCCTGGTCTGTTCCCGCACTTCCCAGGTGGGTGTGACGTCGGCTTGCGGCTCCTTGGAGCACCTTCGGCACGCTCTAGCCGACGGCTGGCTCACGCAGCCCGTCGCCTGACGCAAGCGTCTTCGTGCTGCGCGTCGTCGATCACCTCGGCGACGCGACGGGCGCGACTGGGCAGAGCTCTTCCTATTCGGCGCCGGCACCAGCCAGAGCCGGCGGCGCCAGAGGCACGGGGGTCGCCGGATCGGCAACCTGCAAGATGTGTTCTCTCAG
>JBNKZR010000886.1:0-1675 GCA_050301735.1 Polyangiaceae bacterium
AACGTGCCGAGCTGAGGAAGTGCACGGCCCGGTCCTGTTCGACGTCGATGACGAATTTGACGGCCGATGTCTGCAACGTCGTGCCGCCCTCGGCAAGGAAAGCATAGTCGCCGAGAGTGCGTAGACCGCGCACGCGATCGTCGATGGAGCGGCTCTTGAGGATGGTGCATTCGTTGGCCGCGCCAGGGGTCTGTTCTTCGCAGAAAACCGGAGGTTCTGGCGCTGCTTCGGGGCGCGCGAGGACAGCGCCTTCCGGAAAGTGCATGAAGTCCACACGATCGACCACCGCGCCATCGGCGTCGAAGAGAGTGACGACGCCTTCGAATTGTTCCGATGTGATGGCCTGGGAGACCAGTTCGTCCGAAATCGGGATGGAGACGAAGTCGCCTTCGTCTAGTTCTGCCTCGGGGAGTGGGATGTCGACGCCTTCACCCAGCTTGGGGAACGGAAGGCCTGGAGCAATGGCGGCGATTTGTAGGCGAAAATCGTCGAGGGCAAATGGCTCGTCGCTGGTGTTCCGCAGCTCGATGAACTCCGCCGGAAGGAGAGCCAATTCGGAAAGGACTAGCCCGTTGGGAAGTTCAGGGTGCGATTCCGGCCACTCGAAGTCCTCGTAGTTCATGCCGGTGACGAGTCCGTAGGGATCCGGGATGGTGCATTCTTCGCCGTTGTCGGCGCGAGGAGTCGTGTAGCGACAAGTGGCCCAGTCGTCCCCGCCGTCGGGGTAACGAGCGTAGGCTTCGTTTTCCTCAAGGGCGGGGACATCGATCTTGTCGATCGTCAGGTCGCAACTGAGGAGGCGTAGCTCTTCACCGTCGGAGGAGAGCTTGAAGGGCATATGATCGTCGCCCTCTTCGGGCTCGTCATCGAGCCAAATCAACGTGCGCCCTCCCGGCTCGAGGGTTCGATCCGGGAGGGGGGCTTCGTTGTTTTTGTCGGCCAGACGAAAGTTCGATAGACGAAGGGTTCGATCACTCACGTTCATCAGCTCGACCCAGTCGTCGGCTTCGCCTGTTTGATCGATGAAGACGCCCTCGTTATCGCTCACGCACTCGTTGATCACGAGTTCGCCACGTCGCGCTGACTCATCGCAGGAGTCGTCTTGAATGCGAGAACGACATCCTGCGAGGGTCAGTAGTGCCAGAGCGGGAACGAAGCGGTTCACCGCACGAACTTACGCTGGCGGCGACGGAGCGCAACGAAAAGCCCTGCCAATCCGGCCATCAATGAGGCGCTGCCGCTCGGTCCAACATTTCGTGACGTACCGGTGGAGCAGCTGCATCCCCCGGGATCCGAGCTTGCGCCGCTGTCGTCTTCCGTTCCGCTCTCTGCGCCGACACCGTCGTCGCCGCCTGTTGCGCCGTTGGCAGTTGCCCCGCTCGACGAAGCTCCCGTACCGCTCCCACCGTTGCCGACGCCGCCAGTTCCGTAGTTTGGATCGTTCGGGTTGTACGGTGCATTGGGATCGTTCGGATCGATACCGTTTTCGTCGAACCACTCGGGGAGATCGCCTGCGGGACATTCGTAGCGGGCTTGCATGCAGGCATCTTCGATAAAGCCCTGGCAGCTGTGCCGCTCGAATGCTTCCGCGTGAACGGCGCACCAGTCGTCAACGTACCCATCCGGCGGGAGTTCGCAGGCGCGCAGGACATTGTCCAGACTGCCATACACCGTC
>JBNKZR010000887.1:0-1669 GCA_050301735.1 Polyangiaceae bacterium
CTGGATCTCTGGCCCTCGCCAAAGCCGAAAGGGACTCCGCTGCCCCGAGTTGCTTTTCGCCAAGCATGCCGCGCACCAATGCCTCGTGCCCCACGGCTTGACGATGGGCGACACTAAAGATCGGCTGAAAGACCGACTTGGGGACGACCTGATCCGTACGCCGGGCTGGATTGAGCGTAGGGAGGAGGGACGGACGGATCGGCTCAGGGATAATTCTAGGCTGCATGGCGTCGACCTGTTGGACGGGTGTCTAAAAACCGTCACGTTCATGGACGCAGCAACGACCGTGCCACTTCCCCCCTCCATGGATTTCAAACACATCGGCGCAATGAGATCTGCAGCGGTGAAAATCAGCATTCACGCGCGGGCGAGATCTGGCGCCTTTGCGGATGAGATCCGTCATCGCCTGGATGTGATATGGAGCAGAGCCCCCATGACTCGGCGTGCCGTTTGTGAGCGCACACAAGGAAAAGAGGCCACTCTCGTTTCTGAGAACAGCCCCTTATCGCCTTGTCGACACCCCTGAACGAAGAAGGGGCCACTCTCGTTTCCGAGAACGGCCCCGTTTGCTTCGATGACGAGTTGCTCTTATGCGTGAGCGTCCGTGAGGAGCCCAGAGCCCTCGCCAAACTGGCTCGAGTCGGCGCCGGACGCGTCGATGATCGAGCGCAGCAGATGCGAGTTCATGTTGCCACTAACGTTCAAGTACTCACCGTTCTTGAAGTAGCCACCCGCGGTACCAGCGCAAACGATCGGGATGTCATTGAAGGTGTGTCCTCGACCATCGTCGATCGAGTTGGTGCACATGATGATCGCCTTGTCGAGCAGGCCGTAGTTGGCAAACTCGTCGATGATCTTGGCCAACGATTCCATACGGATGACGTCAATCTCCGCATGAGCCTGAGCGGCGAACGAGTCGTTGCCGCTCGCAGAATCACTGTCCGTCTGGTGGCTGATCTTGTGGAAGGTATCGTAGTCACCCTTCGCGTTGGTGCTGTAGACCGTACCATCCGTACCACTACCCCACTGGAGAGCTGCGGTGCGATTAGCGCCACAAGCGAAGGTGAGCGCCACAGTTGCGCCATGAAGGATGCCGAGATCCTCGATCATGTGACCGTTGGTGCTGAAGTTGACGCCGTTCTTGTAGGCGTCGAGCGCCGTCATCGTTGAGGGGCTGATGTTGCAGCCGTAGAATTCGCCGTTGCCGTCGTTCATCTCGTTCATGGTGCCGCCGGTGCTCATGAGGTTTTCCTCGAGCTGACGAATACCTGCCATGTGAGCTTCGAGACGTTCACGGTCCGCAGCGCTGAGCTGGGGCAGGTTCAAGAGATAGTTGAACTCAGCGAGAACCTGATCGTTGACGCTCTTCTTGCGAAGGAGAAGCTCGCCCGCCGTGTCGACGCCGGGATCCACGGTGCCGCCGCCACCAGTACCTATCATTGGGTCTTCCGTGGAGCCGACACCGACAAGACGCTTGTAAGTCTCGTAGGGATTGAGCTGCGAACGTCGAGCCGTCCCTGCTCCTTCGAAGGAAAGGCGCTCGCCGATGAAGGCCGACTGCGCACCAGTGTAGAGGTTGAGCCCATCGGTATTGGCCGGGTTCAGCTGCTGGGAAATAATCCAATCTGCCGAGGGGCCACCTGACGTCGAAGCATTCCCTTTGCTTCCC
>JBNKZR010000888.1:0-1665 GCA_050301735.1 Polyangiaceae bacterium
AGCCTTCCCCGACGGACGATTCGATATGCTCGAGTCAGTGGTCAACCACGTCCTCGACACCGGAAAACCGGCGTCGAGGACGCGTCAGCCCGTCCCCACCGCCAACGGCGAGATCGCGATTCACGACTTTAGAATTGTGCCCGAATTCGACGACGCAGGCCAGATCACCGGCGTGCTAGGCATCGGCCGCGACATGACGGACCTCTACCGTCTGCAGGAAACCGTTGAAGCGAAAGAACGCGAGTTCCGCATCATGGCCGAAGCCTCGCCAAGCATTATGGGACGATTCCGCCTCCACCCCGACGGACGCGTCAGTATGCCCTACGTCTCTCCGAATATTTGGGATCTATTCGAAGTACGTCCCGAAGACCTCATCGATGACGCGACACCCATGCTCGCGCGAAACCATCCCGATGACGCCCAGCGCGTGCACGACTCCATTATGGCATCGGCCAGCTCGATGACCATCTGGCACGAAGAATTCCGAATCCTGCATCCACAGCGAGGCGAGCTCTGGATGGAAGGACACACGCAACCCCAGCCCCACCCCGACGGCGGCGTCATATGGCATGGCTTCCTGGTCGACATCACCGAGCGCAAACGCATGCAGCAGGAACTCCGCAGTAGCGAAGAGCGGTTTCGCGGAGCCTTCGAGCACGCCGGCATCGGCATGGCATTGGTCAGCATGGAAGGACGATGGCTGCGCGTGAACAAAGCGCTGAGCAAAATGCTTGGCTACCCACCGGAGCAACTCAAGCAAACGACCTTTCAGGAACTCACCCATCCCGACGACCTCGCAACCCATCGCCCCACTCTACAACGCCTCCTTGCCGGAGAGAGCTCGGTCATGCAAGTGGAGAAACGCTATCGCAAATCAGATGGCGACTACCTCTGGGCGCGCCTGACAACGACCATCGTCCGAGACGAAGACGAAACCCCTCTCTACTACATTTCGCAAATCGAGGACATCACCGAACGCCGACAGCTCGAGGGCAAGCTCCTCGTCGCCCGAGACCAAGCCCTCGCCGCCAACCGTGCCAAGTCCGAGTTTCTCGCCAACATGAGCCACGAGATCCGCACCCCTATGAACGGCGTCATCGGCATGGCCACCCTGCTCGCCGATACCCGGCTCGACCACGAGCAATCGGAAATGGTTCGCATCATCGTCGGCAGCGCCCAGTCGCTAATGACCGTCCTCGGCGACATCCTCGACTTCTCCAAGATCGAAGCCGGAGAACTCAAGCTCGAACGCATACGCTACGACTTCCCGGAAATGGTCGAGGACGTCCTCTCCCTGCTCGCTCCGCAAGCCCACGAGAAAGGACTCGAGCTGTTCTCCGACATCGCGAACGAATGCTACTGCGAAACAGAAGGCGATCCGGCGCGAACCCGCCAGATATTGACCAACTTGCTCACCAACGCCATCAAGTTCACAAACAGCGGACACGTCGGACTCGTCTGCCGCCGCATCCAGTCCAGCCGCGGTCGCTGCCACTTCAGAATTGAGGTCAACGACACCGGCATCGGCATCTCCGGTGAAGATATGGAAAAACTGTTCGTGGAGTTTGTGCAAGCGGACAATTCCACCACGCGCAAATACGGTGGCAGCGGCCTCGGCCTGGCGATTTGTCGCAAACTCAGCCGGCTAATGGGGGGCGATATTTC
>JBNKZR010000889.1:0-1661 GCA_050301735.1 Polyangiaceae bacterium
TAGGGGACACGTTGGGGTTTGATGTCTCGATCGCCAGTCTTCCAGAAGTCTCTTTTGGGGTCACGATGTGGGTGGACCACATTGGGGCGGACGCCTCAGCAACGCTCGCCGTGGAACACGCGCGGGAGGAGGCAGAGCCTTACTCGGATGACAAGGTTGACGCGTCCGCGATTCTGCCGTTCACTCCCCGGGCGTATCTTTCCGAAGATCTGCAGCTCGCCGTCGATGTGCTGTCAGATGTCGAAACGGCGTGGCAGTTTGAACTCGACGGCACGATGGCGGAGCTGCAGCGCTATCGTTCGGAATTTGCTACTGAGCCGACCCAGAGAGCCAATGCGGGCGCCATGATCGGCGTGCTGGCGCGGCGCGCGTTGATGTTGGACGAGCGATTGCGTGCGGCGAACTCTCTGCCAGAGAGCGAACCCGGCGCGCTGTCTGATGCGTTGGAAAAGGTCTCGATCCAGCAAGCCGACATTCGAAGCCGCGCCAGTCAGGAGTCGACGACGAGCGAGTACTTCGTAGACCATCCGGAACTGCTGTCTCCGTTGAGCATCGAGGCGGGGGTGGACGAGGTGGACGCCATCCGGGAGATTCAACCCGAGGAGGCGTTTCCTCTGGCGACGGATGACGCTAGCCGTCGCTGGATCGAGGAGTTGCGCAAGCACCTGGCTGACACCAGTGCCGAACGGGAGCGCCTGGATGAGCTGGTCGTGCCCATTCAACCCACCTACGGTTTGGACGAGTTCATGGACGTGTACCGGCGCTGGAGTGCGTTTAGGAGTCCGACGCAGGAGGCAAAAGACCCGATGTGGCAGCTCGTTCAGCAGCTCACGTATCAGAAAGATAGCTCGGGGGCCCGCCGGGATGCGTTCTCGCTCGCGGGCTCACCCGCCCTTGGCTTCGGTGGCTATGGCCTTTCGGCCGTCAGCGGCGGCATCGGCCGCGCGATGTGGGTTAGCATCTTCAGCGACATGCTGCCGGCGGAGGCCGGGATCAGTACCGACTTTGCCCGGGAAACTCGTGGCGTGAAATTGATCTCAGGTGCTCATCGAGTGCGCAGCATGGACGACTCACTGCGCATGGTTTCCAAGTACCAATTGGGGGGCAATCAGCTCGCGTCCGGTTCAGCCGCGCTGAGCATGAGTGACGAAACAGGACAACAATTTCATGAGCTGGCTCAGTCTCCACTCGCCGAGCAGCCGCTTGCCGCTCGAGATATCGGGATCAGTCATGCCGCTGGACTGCCGTTGCATGGCGCTGCGTCTGCCAGCGCCCAGGCGGGTTGGCGTTACTTGATTGACGTATGGGACCCCATGACTTCGCTGGAAGAGCCCGTGGCGCAGGATGCGCAAAGCATGCCGCCGGAGGTGGCCGCGTGGCTGCTAGCGCGGCGTGCGGAGATCAGCGCGCACCGTCGTGTGACGGTTCCCAAGTCGAAAGGCGGCGTTGCGGTAGGCGAGAAAGCCGTGCGCGAGGGGGGCGTCGAGAAAGCAACCGGCACTGCGGCAGCTCAGTATTTGAGCGGTGAGATGGCCCCCGCGGTTGATAGCAAGATCGAGGGCAGCAAGACAGCGATTGAAGCGTTGCGCATGCGCTCGGGCGTCACCCCGAGGCAGCGACGGTCGCCCAGTGCAGTCAACGAGCTGTTGAGCAAGTTTCGC
>JBNKZR010000890.1:0-1656 GCA_050301735.1 Polyangiaceae bacterium
CCGTCTGCAGCACAACCCACGGGTTGTGGGTGAAGTCCCAAAGGGCGGAATCGAGCTACATCCAGCCCAACAGCGGAGCGAGGCGCCTCAGGCCCCTGTCAGCAGCAATGGGAGGAGCCAGCTGCCCTCACTGTGCCGTCGTCCGTAACCTCCATCCCCACGTCGGGATTCTCGCCGTCAGTCACGGGCATGTCGACGTCGAGATCTGAACTACCAGGAAGCATCTCGTCGTGAAGCCATGCTCGAGCGCAACCATCAGGGGTTGGACAACATGTTGATCGACGGCACGGACCAGGGCGCAGCCAACTCGAACAGCAGCGCGCCGATCAAGTGTCGGGAAAGGCTCGGAGGAACGCTCAGGTACTACTATCCAGACGCGGCGTCGGTGGGCGGATCAAGTTTTGGGACAGTACGGGAAAAGCGATGCAGCCGTTTTCTTTGAGACCGAGGTAGTGGGAGATTTGCTCGAGCTCGGGGATGTCGTACTTTCGGGCGAGAGACGACATCATCAACGTCGTGGTTGGGATCGTCGATTCTCCGATGACGAAGCGCGGGTGCGACTTGCGTTCCACTACCAGCGTGCTGAGCCCCTCGCGGCTGAGCACCATTGCCGTCATCGAACCCGCGATGCCGCTACCGGTCACCGCCACGTCGTAGTCCTGTTTCACTGCGTTTCGTCTTCCGCCTGAGATCCACTTGACCAGGTGGACCAAGTCCTAGATGCGCCAGATGGTTTTCTACGGCTGTCCCGTCGTGCGCGGGCACAGCCAGCGAGGCATCACGATTGGCGCTGTCCGTGGGAACTGGCAAGGGCGCGTTCGCTGCGCTCGTCCCCCCGAACAGGACTCGATATAGTGCCGGCACGACCAACAACGTCAGTCCCGTCGAGGCGCCCAATCCCGTGATCATGGACCAGGCTAACGGCGGCCACAGCGACGACGGCGAAAGCGCCAGCGGGATGAGCCCCGCAATCGTCGTCACACTGGTCAACAGAATGGGGCGTGTTCGGGTGCGCACCGATTCAGCCACTGCGTCTTCTACCGTGAGTCCGTCCAGCTGACGGCGCTCGATGACGTCCAGCAGAACGATGGCGTTGTTGACGACGACTCCCGTCAGTGCGATCACACCCATCAGCGACATGAAGCCGAAGGGTTGTCCGCCCAAGACCAGCCCAGGCACGACTCCGACCGCCGCCAACGGTACCGTCGCCAAGACAATGGCGGTGCGTCGAAAGGAGTTGAACTCGACCATCAAGAGCAAGATCAGCAGCGCCATGCCGATGGGTAAATAGACGAACATGGCTTTGGTGGACTCGCCCATTCCTTCGATCTCGCCGCCGTAGCTGAACTCCACCCCTTGGGGGACGCCCCGACTGGCAATCAAGGAATTCAGCTGGTGAACGACGCCCGCGCTGGTATGCCCCTCCAAGACTTCGGCAAAAACAGTCACCGCGCGCTTCGCATCGCGATGTTTGACGCCGGCAGGGCGCCACGCCACAGAGGGCGCCGCAAGTTCCTGAAGTGGTGTGAGGCCTCCCGCAGGACCCGCCACGCCGAGGCTGTCGAGCGTCTCCAACGTGGTGTTCTCCCCGAGAGGCGCCCGCACGTAGATCGGAACCGGATCCGACCCTGCTCTGAACGAGCCTGCGTCCAGGCC
>JBNKZR010000891.1:0-1649 GCA_050301735.1 Polyangiaceae bacterium
GAGTGAACCCGTATCGATGGCGGTCGCAGGCGACGAGCTGGTCGTGGTCTCCGATTGGGGCGCGACGCTCTCGCGCGTGCGGCGTGACACGCTCGAGCTGCGGTCGCGCCTCGAGCTCAGTCGCTCGCCGCGTGCGGTCGCCGTCACTCGCGATGCGCGCACGGCTTACGTCACTCACGCCGCAGGGGATGTTCTTTCGGTCGTCGATCTGCAGAGCTCGGAGGTGACTCAGCAGCATCTGGGAGCCGTGCGAGCGCGCGTGTCGTTGCGTCACGTTCATCCGCGACGCATGAGGCACCCCGCCTTCGAGCTCGACTTTGGCATGGGCTTCGAAGCTCCGAGCCCTCATCGGGCTCACCTGCGGCGCAGCGTGCAGAGCGTTCGCGTGTTCGCCACCCAAGCCTTCGCCCTGACGCTGGGGGACGACACGCAGGGAGACGAAAAGGTGTTCGTGCCGCAGGTGCTCGCAAGCCCCGACGGGGGTGGCCGCGTGGCGACGGGTTACGGCACCAGCATCGACAACTTCCCGCCCACGATCCAAGACGTCGCCGTCTACGATCCGAAGACGGGCACGTCCAACCGCGGCGGCAAGACCTTCGCCATCATCGACGGTTGGAAGGCGAGCGACAAGAACGTCTGCAGACTGCCGCGCGCCGCGGTCTACGACGCAGCGCGCGGCAGTCTGCTCGTTGCTTGTGCGGGCTCGGGGCGAGTGCTCGAATACGACGCTTTGGCGCGCGATCCGGCGCGCACCGAGTGGACGGCGTGGCGTGTGCCGGCAGGGCCGACAGCGCTGCATCTCGAGCAGAGCAGGCGCAGCTTGCTCGTCTGGTCCGAGTTCGAGCGCAGCTTGTCGCGTCTCGAGTTGCCTGCGGCGCCGGCTCCGCGCCGCAGCGAGCACAGTCCCGAAGCTTTACAGGCGCGCCGGGCCGAGACGCCCAGCGGCCTGTTGCTGGCGAGCGTGCCGGTCGAGCTTTCGTCGAGCGAGGCCGAGAAGCTCGCAGCCCTCGCCGGGCGGGCGCTCTTTCACCGCGCCTTGGATGCCGCCATCAGCAAAGACGGGCGCGCGTGTGCCAGCTGTCATCCCAGCGGTCGCGATGACGGTTTGAGTTGGCGCACTCCGGGACAGCTCGCGACGCGCCAGACCATGATGCTCGCCGGGCGCGTGCAGGATACCGCGCCCTACGGCTGGCGCGGTGAGCACGCGACGCTGAGCGAGCACGTGACGCACACCATCGAGCAGCAGTTGCACGGGACGGGGCTCAGCGACGCGGAGCTCGCGACGCTGGTGAACTACCTGGAGCATCTGCCCGGCCCCCAGCGCACTTCAGCGGTGAACAGCGATGTGGTGGCGCGCGGCGAGGCGCTGTTCTACGACGCGGAGGTGGGCTGTGCGGATTGCCACGACGCCGAGGGCACCGTCGACGGCGACCAGCACGAACTCGAGGGCCAAGTCACTCGCGACACGCCCTCGCTGCGCTACATTGCCGGCACCGCGCCGTTCTTTCACGACGGCAGCTACGCCAGCCTCGACGACATGCTCGTTCACTCGCAGGGCAGCATGGGGCAGCAGCAGCCCCTCGACCCACCCGACCGCCAAGCGCTCGTCGCCTATTTGCGCACGCTGTGAGTCGCGACGTGAGGCGTGT
>JBNKZR010000892.1:0-1648 GCA_050301735.1 Polyangiaceae bacterium
CCGGCGACTAGCCGGCACATCACGGGGCCTGCGAGCAAGGCGAAGCGCCACAGCCTGCTCGTCGGAGTGCAATGGCCTGTTAGCCTGCGCTCGTACCCCGTACCAGGGGTGGGGGTGTTGCACTGTAGTGGTGTAAGGACAGCCGGGCTGGACTCGCTCGACAATGATGGCGGGTCGGGTAATCTGTCTGGTGTGGCAGTCTTGGCTGTAGGGCAACTCTGCGCGCTGAGCGTGAGCGCGTTGGTCATCATGGCATGCGGTGACCATGACGACGTGGCGGAGCCGGATCGGGCGCCAGGTTCGCACGCGGTTGTTGTGCCCAGTATGCAGGCGCCGCTGGGGGAGGGGGTTTCAGTCGATCCGGACGTTGCTGAGGAACAAGGCCTGCAGCTGGATCCAGAGGCGGTTGATGAGCGCAGTATGCAAGCGCCCCCAGGGGAGGAGGGGGCCCTTCAGCCTGCCGTAGCCGAAGAGCAAAGCCCGGCGGTGGCTGGTCCCGACAGTTTCCGATGGACCGAATGCGGGCGCGTCGAAAGTATGGCTCCCGCGGGAGTAGAACCGTACCTCGTGGCGGTGCGCGACCTGTCTATCACAGCGGATGGTAGTCTGCTGCTGGTAAACGCCTACGGAACGACGGCATGGCAAGTAGCCTCAGAGTTCTCGGAGTCGACGATACGTTGGACATGGTACGGCACGCCAGAGAACGGTAACGTTGCGGTTTCGGCGGATGGGCGCTTTGCGACCGTATCCGGAGACATTCGAGCCTTGTTGGAGGGGCAGACTGGAGAGTTGATCAGTCTGAACCCGGGGGATCCGCCGGCTGGGGCAGTGAGTGTGGAAGACCTCTGCCTGAACGTTGAGTTCGAGTTTTCGCCTGACGGGCGCTGGGTTGCGGGCAAGCAGTGGCAGGCGCACGTGGACATCTTCGAGACGGAGACCCAAGAGCTGGTGGCGCAGCTCGTGACGCCGAGCTGCGGACAGGGGATCAGCTTTTCTCCAGACGGCAGTAGGCTGGCGACGCCTGAAGGGGTCTTTTCGACCGAAACGTGGACGGCAGTTGGAAACGTGCGTGCGGTACCTGATGGGTGGCACGCCGACGCTCTCGATCAGATCGAGTACTCAGTCGAAGGAAGCAGGTTGCTACGAACCAGTTGTCGCGATGAGGTGTGCCGTTCGACGCTGGGCGACGCGAGTCTGTCGGCGCTCGACTCGGCGATCCAGCAGCGGCATCTATCCCCGGACGGGCAATGGGTAGTTGCTGGCGATCGGGTGCTGCACTGGTCTTCGGAGACGCTTGTGACGCTACCCGATGCGATCCGTGCATCGATCTTCGCGCCAGATGGCGACGTGATCGCCGGTTTGGAGGACGGGGGCCTGATTCGGTACTGTCGCTCCGAGTAGCCGGGCGGCGAGCTCAGGGGCGGGTGCACGGAGCGGCGGTCGCGAACCAGGCATGCGAAGCAACTGCTCGGATGGTTGACGACTTGAAACGCGGCACTGACCAGTCAGGCTAACGCCCTGCCATTCACCCGCGGCCGCACTGGCGACGAGGCAACAGGTGGGGAAGGAGAAAGAAGCAGTCGGCTGAAAGCCGAGTGCTTTGCGAGGGGCGGAAGCAAGGGCCAACGTAGCGGTGCGGGCGTCGGTG
>JBNKZR010000893.1:0-1645 GCA_050301735.1 Polyangiaceae bacterium
GGTGCAGCAGGCTTGGGTGCTGCAGGCTTCGTCGCCGCGGGCTTACTACCCTTGGGTGCGTGGGGATTGAGGCCCGCGTGCGGGTTCGCCATGCTTCTACTAGCGATTTCGACGAGCTCGATGTCGAAGGTGAGCTGACCCGACGGGGCTCCGGGACGCGTCGCCTTCTCACCGTAGGCGAGGTCCGCCGGGATCCAGAAGCGGTACTTGGAGCCCGGCGTCATGAGCTGGACGCCCTCGGTCCAGCCTGCGATCACCTGGTTCAAACCGAAGGTCGCAGGCTCACCGCGCATCACGGAGCTGTCGAACATCTTCCCGTCCGTCGTCCATCCGGAGTAGTGGACCTTCACGCGGTCCGTGGCTTTGGGATGCGTCTTGCCCGTGCCTTTCGTCAGCACGCGATAGGCAATGCCGCTCTTGGTCTTCTTTGCGGTGGCAGGTGGCGCTGCCACGTCCTCTGGTACCTCCGGGGGCTTCGGACCCTCAATCACCTCGAGCAGCTCGACGTCGAAGGTTAGCTGCCCCGACGGACTGCCCGGGCGGCGCGGCTTATCGCCGTAGGCCAAGTTGGCAGGGATCCAGAAGCGACGCTTCTCGCCTGCGACCATGAGCTGAAGCCCTTCCGTCCAGCCCTTGATGACGCGGTTGACGCCGAAGGTGGCGGGACGGTTACGAGTCACCGAACTGTCGAACATCTCGCCGTCTTTGGTCCACCCCGTGTAGTTCACCTTCACCTTGTCCCATTCGGTGGGCTTCTTCTCGCCCGTGCCCTTGGTCAACACGATGCTGGCCAGACCGCTTTCCGTCTTCTCTGCTTCTGCCGGTGGGGCAGCGACGTTGTCGGGTGCGGGGATCTGGGGTTTCTCGGGCTTTGCCGCGCCCGTGCCGCTGGCAGCTGCTGCTGCCGTGGTGTCGGCCTTGGCCTCCGTCTTGGCCTCCTCCGTTTTGGGCTCCTTCTTCTTGCAAGCAGGGGCGCTGAGGGCGAGGCAAATGGCCAGGGGTAGGATACTGAGCGTCTTCATCGGGCGGGGATTCTGAGGCAACCGCCCGCGGTTGAACAGACCTTTGTCTCGCTACGCGTTCAATAAGCGACGAGCTTCGTCGCGGACTCGCGCGGCGTAGCGGGTTTGTTGTGGGATCCTGGCGAGCTCTGCCCGCGGCATGCAGCGCAGGATGCGGCTGATGGCGCCAGCCTCGAGGCGCGGATTGGCCAGCAGGGCGCGTTGCACCTCCGGCACGGCCAACCAGCTCGCGTTTGCGACGATGCTCGCCAAGACGGGGCGCGGCAAGCTGCCTTTCCTGGCGATGTTGGCGACTTCGGGGCCCGTCAGTTGTGGATTCTGCAGCAACGCTTCCCACACAGCACCACCGAAGCAACGCTCCAATGCGATGCGCTCGGTCTGACCGCACTGCCGGGCGAGTTGCTGTTGTTCGTGGGATTTCAAGCGTCGAACTCGTTCGTAGACGTTGGTGGCGCGTTTGACGTTGGGTTTCTTCTTGCTCGCAAACTCCACGAGCGCTTCCGCTCGTTCCTTCGTCCAATCGACGAACTCGAGGCCGACCCCACTTCCGTTCGGATCGCACCACACGGCCTCAGCGTCGATGATGAACGCGCCCTCCAGTTCGGTGCAGCGCAGCACGAGTT
>JBNKZR010000894.1:0-1643 GCA_050301735.1 Polyangiaceae bacterium
CGACGCGAACGTACGAGGAGTTCACGACTGTCGCAGGCTCCGACCGAACCCACGTGCTGAACCTGGCCGGTATGTACACCTTGGGCCCCAACTGGCGTGTTGGGGCGCGCAGCGTGATCTACTCGGGGGTTCCGGGGCGGTTGGAGGGTGCGCGCCGTGTGTTCGACCGCGGTCGTGCCGCGCCGTTCTTCCGCGGTGACTTGCGGCTCGAGCGGCGCTTTCGCCTGCACGACAACGGCTACTTGTCGGTGGTGGCCGAATTGCTCAACGCCACGTTCAGCAGCGAGGCGATTCGCCGGGTGTGCGTACCCGACGAGGGCTGCGAGGAGACGGTGATCGGCCCCATCTTCTTGCCCAATCTGAAGGTAGAAGCCCGCTTCTGACCAGCGCCGTCGACTCGGACGGCGCTGTCAGAGCGGCTCGCGTCACTGCTGAGTGGCGACGGGATTCTTGCCGATCCAGCGTTTGGTTCGGCTGAAGGGCGCGTCCGGGGAATGCTCGCCCGCGGGGAGCGTCTCCTGGTCGTTCTTGGTGTTCTTGGTCAAGGTGATCATGAACACGGTCGAGCTTCCCTGACCGGCGATGATGACGGACCAGGCCAAGAATATGGACCACATCCGGAACCAACGCTGTCCGTACTTGGCGACCACTGCCTCTTCGTTCTCGAGCCAGTTGTAGTACCACTTGCGGATGGTCTCAGCGTAGTGCACGCCGCAGTTCTCGACGCGGTGTACCTCGAAGCCGGCGCGTTCTGCTTGGGAGACGACGAAGCCCAAGGGGCAACTCGCATCTGCGCCGGGGAAGATGTACTTGGCCATGAACAGACCCCACACCAGATCCTCGAACTGCCAGGGGCGTCGCAGGCCGGCGATCTGCAGGTAGAAGATGCCGTCGTCCTCAAGCATGCTTCGCACCTGGAGCAGGAACTTCTGAAAGTTCTTGATGCCGACGTGTTCAGCCATCTCCAAGCAGGTGATCTTGTCCCACTTCTGCTGAGGGAGATTGCGGTAGTCGTCGACGATCACGTTGACGCGATCCGCGACGCCGGCATTGGCGGCGCGCTTCCTCGCCCACTCGGCTTGTTCTTTGGCCAGAGTGATGCCCGTGCTGTGAGCGCCGTGATGCTGTGCGGCGTGGGTGATCAGTGGGCCCCAGCCGCAACCGATGTCGAGGTGACGATCGCCCGGCTTCATTTGCACGTAGTTGCAGACCGTCTCGAGCTTGCGCTCTTGTGCCGCCTCGAGCGTCTCTTCCGGATCTTGGAAGATGCCGCTGGTGTAGACCATCGTTTCGCCGAGGAACCAATTGTAGAAGTCGTTGCCTCGATTGTAGACGTGAGCGATGTCACCCTCGTCGGACTTGAGGCTATGAGTGACGTTCTGTCCGAGGAATTCCTTGAAGTAGAACTTCACGTCTCCCCAGGTGAAGCAAAAGCGAAACAACGAGTTGCGTCGCAGCATCGTCTCGTAGACGTCGCCTATGAAGTCCAGCTTCCCGGCCATGTACGCCTCGTACAGTATCTCCATCGGGATCTTCTTGCCGGCCCAGCGCTTGGCGTCGCTCTCACTCTTCCAACTGACGTAGTTGGCCCAGTCTGTCGCGCCGGCGTCATGCATGCGAGAGCGCAGCACCAAGGTCAGAAT
>JBNKZR010000895.1:0-1642 GCA_050301735.1 Polyangiaceae bacterium
GAAACCCGAAATTGGGTCGCCGGCGCACTGCTCCGGGCGCCGAAAGGTGAGCGCCCCCCAACCCGCATGATCGAGACTGAATCCCCCGCTCTCGAAACCCGAAAGCTCGATCGCAACGTCGCGCGAACGTCGAGTCCAGTTGGTCAGTTCCGCTGGCAGCCCCATGCGCACTTCGTAATGCGCGAGCGGTTGCTCGAACACAGGTCGCTTGCCAGCAAAATCCCCGCGGCTGAGCTGCTCGAAGTCGTTCTCGAAGTGAGGATTGACGGCCTTGGACAGCCAACGTCCCGTTCTATCGAGGCGCTCCGTGACTGTCGGCTCCCATGGCTCTGGTTGGTCTGGGAACGGCATCACGAAGGACGTGTTGTACCGACCCGCGAACTCGAAGCCTCGCAGTATTCGACTGTCCAACGCATTGTAGAGTTCATCGCCTTGGTTCCACGCGACCTCCGCGATACCCGCCATGGCGCTCAAACCAAACAGCGTGTGCTGCTGGTCACGTGAGCTTTCTTGAATCTGGCCATTGTCCCAAATGTAGTGCTCGAGAACACCGTTGTAGCCGTAGTCTTCGACGCTACCTTCGGAGCCGACGTACTGGTACGTCGTGAAATAGGGATTGTCATCGAGCTCTGCGCCGGAAGGCGACGGGCCGCTCGCATACGGAAGATCGCCGGTTGGATGAGCGAGCCCCTTGATGTAGTTCAGAGCCCGTTCGAACAGGGTCGCGTTGTCCAGAAAGACACCGAGCGTGATCATCGCCCGCCACGCGATGATGTCCTGGTTGCCGTGCCGCCCTGGATCGCCGCGATAGATCCGCCAATAGAACGTGCCGTTGTTCTCGGACAAGGACTCTGGCACCGCCGTGTTCGAATACCCTGGGTAGACCAACATGTCAGCGAACGCTCGAATGTCTTCGGGACTCCATCCGTCGTAGGTGTTGCGGACGAGCTCTGCCGCCTCGACCATCTTCCAGGCGAACAACCCCGCGTTCAGCGCCTCGGTTCCGCCGCCGGTGACCTCCGTCAGGCCGCTCCAGGCGTTGAATATCTCCACGCACTTTTCGGCGTGTCGCGCATCCGCGGTAGCGGCCCAGGCCAGGGCGTTGAAATACGCGGCCGTCGCGTCGGACTCCCACTCACGCCCGTGCTCACCTTCGCGATTGACCACCGTCCACGTCGAATCACCCATGACGCTGTAGTCGAAGCTCGCAAGTGGGTGCTCGAGGAGAGCCGCCGCGGAGCTCGCCCAAGGTTCTACTCCTGCCTCTACCATGTACCGCATGCGTTGGAGATCGGAGCGCTTGTGTAGTCCCCCCGGGTGCACGAATACGCCCGGTTGACGGGTAGCGCGTGGGCTACACGAGTAGGGGCGTTCCTCCAGCGCGGCATCAGCTGGTGCGGGAGCGGCGTCGGCTGGTGCAGGAGCGGCATCACGTCGCGGAAGCGTGGCATCAGCCTGTGGAAGCACGGCATCGGATCCCGTCGTCGACGCATCTGTCGGGACCGGCAGCGTCCGCCCAGCATCGGGTTCAGTCGTAGGGATGCCGCCAGCTTCAGGTGGATCGATAGCCAACTCGTGCCCAGACTCTCTCGCGCACGATGGACAAGCAGATCCCAACGCGGCAAGCACCAGGACAACACAT
>JBNKZR010000896.1:0-1641 GCA_050301735.1 Polyangiaceae bacterium
GTGCGACGGCATGCCGAGCGCCTGCACGCCGACCACCTGTGGCGACGGTCTGAAGGAGGGCGCCGAGAGTTGCGATGATGGCAATAACCAGCCCTTCGACGGTTGTTCCGAGCTGTGCATCACGGAGCCAGCGTGCACCCCAGGCACGGGTTGCACTTCGGAGTGCGGCGATGGCCTGGTCATCGGCGAGGAGTGCGACGACGGTAACACCATCGACGGCGACGGTTGCTCATCCACTTGCGTGGTCGAGCCCGGCTTCATGTGTGAACAGATCGCTCCGCCCTGCGAGATGATTGGAGGCGAGTGCGTGCTCCGGGTTCCCGCGGTCTTCCGCGACCACAGCGAAGCCCACCCCGACTTCGGGCCCGTCGCTGGCGAGTGCACGCGCTCGGTAGAAGACACTGGCGAGATCGTTCCTGCGAACGCACTGAGCACCGGCTTGGTGAGCACGGAACTCGACGCGGAAGGGCGCCCCCAACTGGTGGGCGCGACCGGAACTCAGAAGTGTGAGGCCGACGCGAACGTCGCTTCCTACACGGGCATCACCCAGTTCAACGACTGGTTCCGCGACGGTGCCAACGTGACCACCTTGGTCGGCGACATCATCCTCTTCGACAACGGCGCTGGCGCCTTCGTCAATCGCTTCGGTACCAACGGCGATGGCCAGACGGCAGAGCGCTTCGTCGGCTACGAGGACGAAGAGTACGACGATCAGAACAGCAACATCACCTGCAGCTGGTGCCTCGACGGCAGCTGTTCGGACCCGTGCTCCGGCGTCGAGACCGAGTACGACGGCAATCCGCTCTTCTTCCCGGTCGACAGCCTCACGGGCGCCGCGACGGACATGGGCAAAGCCAAGGTGCCGGCCGAATACGGCTACCTCGCCTGGCCCTGGGAGGATGACGTCTTCAACACCAACAAGACGCACAACTTCTACTTCACCACCGAGGTGCAGACCTGGCTCCAGTACACCGCGACCACCAACGCGACTCTGGAGTTCACCGGTGACGATGACGTGTGGGTGTTCGTCAACGGCATCCTGGCGGTGGATCTCGGCGGTATTCACGTGCCGGAGGACGGTCAGGTCACCATCAGTGCTGCTACGGCGGCCCAATTCGGCATGGTCGAAGGCGGCGTCTACAACATCACCGTGTTCCAGGCGGAGCGCCGCATGGAGGGGTCCTCCTTCCGGCTCACGCTTTCGGGCTTCGAGAATACGCCCAGCGAATGCCGCGCCCTGTGCGGCGACGGCATCGTCGCCTTCGGCGAAGAGTGCGACGAAGGCTCCGGCCCGGGGCAGAACGACGGTGGCTACGGCGAGTGCGACGCGATGTGTCGTCTGGGCGAGTTCTGCGGCGACGGCATGGTGCAGGGCACCGAGGAGTGCGACGACGGCAACCAGAGCAACACCGACGAGTGTACCAATGATTGTGCCGCCGCGGCTTGCGGTGACGGTTATATCCAGGGCAACGAGGAGTGCGACGACGGTGAAGACAATGGGAACACCAACGACTGCACCGAGGAGTGCGAGGAAGCTGAGTGCGGCGACGGCTACGTCCAGGACGGTGAGGAGTGCGACGACGGCAACCAGAGCAACACTGACGCTTGTGTCGGTGAGTGCATGAATGCGGCCTGTGGTGA
>JBNKZR010000897.1:0-1640 GCA_050301735.1 Polyangiaceae bacterium
CCCGTGGATCTTCGTCAGTGCGGCCTCCAGCAGAAGCGGCTCGTCGCCCGCCTTGAGCAGCGCACGACGTCCCAATGCCAACTTCTGCCTCGCCGAGTGCACGCTCGATTCCCTCATTCAACACCGACCAGAGTTCCAGAGAGTACCGGTTGGTTGGATGAATTACCAGCCACTCACCATTACTGAGGGACCTGCGGAGGAGAATCGAGCACTGGCTCGTAAGTCACCAGTCCGTTCTCATCGTTGATGGGCTGCCCCTCGCCTGTGGCGTCGCCGACTCCGGATGGTCCCGTCGGATCTCCCCACCAGTTGTTAGTCGCCTCGACGTTTCCGTCCCAAGCCTCGATGGCGAGCCCATTGTCCACGAAGGAGCAGCCCGTGACTTCAGTCGCGCTGGCTCCCAGAACACTGACGGCCGTCGTGTTGGCGACGAAAGCAGAGTCCCGCACCAACAGCTCGCCCGCGTCGTTCACGACTCCGTACCTGCCAAAACCAATCAACGCCGACGTGACTTCCGCCCAGCCACCGTCATCTACGTTCAGGCCGGCCCATCGGGTGCTCGTGGGAACCGAATCTCCCTCGTCGTTGTTGCTATCCCCGCCGTGCGAATCATCCGCGTAGCTGGTCAGGAAAACAGGAGCGTCGGGGGTACCGGCCACGAGTAACTCGCCGTTGACGTGGAAAGCTGACCCGGAGCCACTGCGCCCGAACTTCACGGTCACTCCGGCCGCCAGCGTGAGGCGCGCGCTGGCGGCGACAGTGACGCCGCCTTCCAGCGAATGGGGGAGCGCCGTTTGCTGCCACACGACCTCTTCGTCGGTGATGGTGCCTTCACGGTGGTCGATGCTCGCGACGCTGCAGTCGCGGACGTTCGTGTCCTGCAACGACGGCTCGTCGGACGCGCCGACGTTCAGAGCGATGCTGCAATGCCTGAGCTCCGCGCCTTGCAGGGACAGGTCACCTCGCTGCACGTAGATCTCCCGCGCGTAGGCGACTTCGGTGTTTTCGAGGACGCCCTTGGAGCCTTCCTCGAACCGCAAGCCGCCCCAGTTGTTACGGGCGGGTTCGGTCCCCCCTTCGTCCGCATTGGTATCGCCCAGCACTGTGTCGTCGCGCCCGGACGTGAATCTGACGGGCGCATCCTCAGTGCCTTCGGCGTGCAACTCTCCCTGAACGACGATCGGTTCGGGAGCCTGGTAGCTGTTGAAGCTCCGCAAGAAAGGGTTGGCTTTGATGACGAGGCCGGCGGCAAGCGTCAACTTGGCGCCTTCGGCAACGGTGAGTTCCGTCACCAACTGAGCCAGTTCCGTTTGATCCCAGGTGACGTCTTCGCTGATGGTGCCGGTGCTGCGCCACAACCCACACCAATAGCTGCAGCGCAAGACGTCCCAGTCACTCACCTTCGGCGAGTCTGCCGGTCCTGCTTCCAACGGTATCGTCACGTCCCGCACCTTGATGGTGTCGAGTACTGGGGAAGCCCCATCGGTGAGTATGGCCACGTTAGCGAAGTGGACCTCGGCGTTCTTAACAGACCCGGACGCGCCTTCGTTGAAGGAGAGCCCTTGCCAATTCTTGGCGGCCGGTTCGCCAACGGTGGACTCATCATCGCCCCGCGCTCCGTCGAGCGCGCTGGTGAACAC
>JBNKZR010000898.1:0-1632 GCA_050301735.1 Polyangiaceae bacterium
GGGATGCCCCAGTCACAAACGCTCTTCTGCAAGGTCAAGCTGTGCCAGAACGAACGCTCCTCGAGCAGCTGACGATCCCGCGCCTGACTTTCGAGCCAGGTCGATTGCTTGCCCAGCTTTTCGTTCGGATCGAGCAGCGCGGCCTGCAATTGCAGAAAGCCCGGCATCCCCGCCATGATCTGGCGGGCTTCGCCTTCGCGAAAGGGAGCGCCCACGAAGGCCAGCAGATTTCCGAAGGTGTCGTCCCCCGAGAGCACCTGCATCGGCGCCCAGGAACCCCCGTTGGGCGTGCCAAGCATCAACAGTCGAGCGTCTTCGTGATCCATGCACGAGTCCCAAACCTCGGGGCACTCCAGCATCATGGTGCGCACCAGCAGGCCGCCCATGGAGTGCGCCACAAAGCTTACAGGCTGGCGCCCCTGCCGGACCTCGACCGCTCGTCGCACGGCGCGGGCCAGATCTCGAGCTTGGCCTTCGAGAGGGCTGCGCCAATCGTAGCCAAACTCCACGACATCGTGAGTCTCTGCGAAAAAGTCGCGCAGGTCCTCGTACGCCCGTTCCAGGGGACCGTCAGGCAACACGCTCTGCTCTCCTGCACAGTAACGCAGCTCGTCGAAGCTGTTGATGATGTTGATGCTGAGCCAGACTCTCTCGTTGCCGATCTTGAGGTTGGAGCCCAAGATGCCGGGCACCAAGAATAGCGCAGGTCGCTCGGCGTCCTCCCCTGGGCGTTTGCTTCCGGCGCGCACTCCCGATGCGCTTTCGCCCGCCCACGATTGCGGGCCGATGGCTCGATACTGTTCGGGCGTCTCGTCCAGCACTCCACGAGCGACCAGCTCAGCCGTCGCGCGCTTGCTGAAGTAGGTGAAGTGGGAGACGCCCGCGCCTGTCTGCAGTGCGAAGTGCGCTTTGCCCAGTGGGCGACGACACCCGCCGTACATGGATCGGGTCTGCACGACTAGGTCGTTGTCCGTCCAGAAGAAGGCGTCGGCGACCAGAGTCTGGAACCACGACATGATCGAGTCGCCTTCGCAGTCGCCGGCGACCACGCGCAAGTCGCCAGCCGCCTCGGTGCCCTTTGCGTGGAGCCACGCGATCAGCTGGCTGTCGGGCACCATCGCCGCCAGGCCGGGCAGGCTGTCGGCGTCAAATCGCTTCGCTGCAACGGCCAACAGGAAGTCGACAATCTGCGGTGCGATGGGGATGCCTCCAAGTTCCAGCACCCACTTGAACGCAGAAACGTACGCGTCCAGTCGCTTGGACGCGAGCAAGGTGCCCCGCGCGGGACAGGCAACGCGCACGACGCGCTCGACCTCGAATCGCTTTGTCGTGGCGAGGGTAGAGAGCTTTTGCAACGCCTCGAGGTCCGCCTCGTAGGCATCGCCTTCGAACAACTTCAGATCGGCCGGGCTCAGTACGGGATTGGCGCTCACTCGTGCCAACACCTCGGCGACCAACCCGCCTCGCGAGTGAGTCAACAAGTGGACCTTGGCGCCGCTGGGAAGCGCCTCGGCCAACGTCAACGCGTTCTGGATGGGGCTTTTACCCAGCGTCGCGTGGTCGAGTGCGAGTACGTTGGCGTACGTATCGAAGAAGCCCCGCACGAGCTCGGGGTGCTCCGTCCACAGCTTG
>JBNKZR010000899.1:0-1632 GCA_050301735.1 Polyangiaceae bacterium
ATCGCCACATCCTGCTGCGGTCATCGCCATGGCGCACAACATCGGCAACAGGAAGCCAGTCTTTCGTATGAACATAGGAGTCCCCTTAGGTCGAATCGATTGTCTGCAGTCACGGTACGGCTGCTGGATGTCTATGCCTCTGTCGTTACTCACCTTGCACGACAAGTCTCAGCAAACACCACCCTCCGTATCGCGCGACCGACACACGCTTGGGAGGATCCCCAACCCCGAGCACGCAGGCCGCTCCAAGTTCGATCACCGCGCGACGTAACCCATCACCACTCAGGAGATTTTCGTCCTTCGGGGAGTGGTCGGCACCGTTGACGCCTCCATCGACAATTGGCTGTTCCAGGCCATTCGGGGGTCGGCCGGGCGACGTCACAAGAGCGGGTGGGCGCATATGACGCGGCGCAGCGTGGGGGGGGGGTTGCGTTCGGTGAACACCCGTAGCCCTGGCGCGCTCGTCGACCTCGCTCACCTTCTCAGGCGGTTCCGATTCATGACCACGCCGACGCGTCGATGTCGCGTCGGCCTGAAGCCTACGACTCGCCCGCCAGTTCGAACACCCCGGAGTAGATCGCGTCCACGTCCAGGCACACCCCGCCAGACAAGACGACCTGACCGCCGGACTCGGCGATGCTGTAGTGCCAGCCGCCGCCGGGCTCGCGTCTGTAGTGCTCAATCTGGGCGGAGGTTTGGGACACGAGCACGTAGTCCTGAACCGAAGCCAGCCGTTGGTAGCCTTCCCACTTGAGCCCACGGTCGTACGTCTCGGTGCGTTTGGACAGAACTCCCACGATGAGGCTCGGATTGACCAGCACGTCAGTGGTCCCACGCTGCATTTGCAACGGCCCGCACACGACACTCACATCGGCGTAAGCGTAGTGCTCGCCGTCGCGCAGACCGATGCGTTGATCAGCAGAGAGGACACGGCACGGACCGCTGCGGAGAGCTGCTCCGAGATCGATGGTCACAGCGGCGCTCAAAGCGTTGTGGCGCGGACTTCCGCCAGCCATGGCGAATACCTCTCCGCGGAAGAACTCATGCCGCTCCGCCTGTTGCGACTCCCACACCAAGTATTGGTCCGCACGCATAGGCGTTTCTGGCATGGGCGAGGACATCAGGCGCAGGATAGCACAGCGCGTGGTGCGGCAGAATTCCCGCTCCGCGCCGCCCGAACTAGGCGCACATGGGAGCGGGAGAAGGGATTCACTTGCCTCGCTTCTGGCGTTTCGGCCCGACCGTGGTCGTCACTGTACTCCGTCCAGCTGCTGGACTCCGTACAGTCCCGGTCGAACCCCGGCGCGCTCTTCGCGAGTCGCGTGAGAAGGCCAATGCCACTTGGCGTCGCGCACCGACGCCAAAAGGCACAGCAACCACTGATGACTATTGATCTTTTCCGAACCCCCACCCGCCGTTCGCACTTCGCCGGCCGTCGTTCGCACCAACTCGGCGACCATTCGCACTTCGCCGGCAAGCATTCGCACCAACTCGGCGACCCGTTCGCACTTCGCGGGCAAGCATTCGCACCAACTCGGCGACCCGTTCGCACTTCGCGGGCATGCCGTCGCACAAACCAGGCGAGGGGTCGCAACAAAGGGGTGGGCATGGCGCAACAGGCGTGTGCGTAGT
>JBNKZR010000900.1:0-1627 GCA_050301735.1 Polyangiaceae bacterium
CAGCCCGACCCAGCGCAGAGCCGAGCGAGACATAACGTGATTGTAGCCCGGATCCTTCACTCGCGACGCTGATGACAACGCCAGCGATGGGCGGTCGATTCCAACGACAAGTGCATGCATCGCTGCCGCGCTCGCCGAGGGGTGGGGCGTGTTACTCGCTCAGCGTCATCTGGGGCAGGGTGCGGCTGGGGCCGAAAACGTAGGTCGCGCCCGGGTTCTCGTAGAACAGCCGGTGTTGGCGCTGAATGTCTTCGGGGTCGTCGTCGTTCCTGTCGAAGTCGTTGACAGCGATTGAAAAGCCGAAGACGTTTCCGGCTTCGAGCAGGGATGTCGGAGAAGAGTCGCTGATGTAGCCATCGCTCAGCTTGCTCTCCATGATGCGGCAGATGCCGTAGGTTTCCACCTCCACGTTGACGCGTTCATCGAGCATGGGAGTTCGCTCGTCCCAGGCATTGCCGTCGATGCCCATGAAGAGGTGGTGGTCCTGCGGGTCGCCGTAACTCTCCAAGTTGACGCCGTCGAAGACGAATTCCACGTGATCGTAGATGCGCGGATCGGGATCCTGGCTGCCACTCGGGACCAGTCCCTCAATCCACTCGTCGTCGAGCAACGCCACCCTTATCCACAGGCCCGATGCTTCCCACCCCATGCTGACGCCAGCGCGCAGATCACTGTCATCTTCTGGGACCGCGTTCTCGTACAGATCCACCTGAGGGGGGACACCGTAGTGGTCTTGGCCGCAGTCATCGACCGAGCACGTCGCGAGCAGGCGGTAGCTATCGACGCCCAACCAGTCTTCTTCCGTTGGATTGGTGAGCGGTAACACGACCAGGGGCTCTTGCTCCGAGACCCCCGAGCCGAATTTCGTTTCGCACCCATTGTCGCTATCCGGTTCAGTCACGAGGCCCTCCGCCAGGGAGCCATCGCAATCGACCCAATCTGAGTCGCACGCAACGAACATGCACAGTCCGTCCACACACTCCGTGGTCGCGTTGGGCACTACGCAGGTTTCTTCGCACGGCGGAGGGGACGGGGGAGTGCAGCCTCCCACGGGCACGCAGCCACTGTCGCACTCCTCTTCGTTTGCCTCACATCCGGTGTTCGGGTCCGTGACGCTCGGCTCATCCGTGGGCATGGCATCGGGGCCTTCGTCAGTGCTAGCGGCGTCGGTCGGGGTGGGACCTTCCGTTTCAGTGACGTTTGGATCGCTCTCCTCCGTCGTGGTGCCCGTCTCTGTCTCCGCAGGATCGCTCTCGTCCGTCGACATCGTCTCCACGGAGATGGCTGGCAAGACGCCACCGTCCTGCTCAATCAAAGGGGGTGCCAAGTCCAGAATGCAGCCTCCACACAGCAGACTCGCGAGCGTGGCACAGAGAACTGGGAGATCACGCGCGCCTGCCGTCGTCTTTCCTGACGGGGCTGGATTGGGGCCTAACGAGGACTTTCGCATGGGCGGTTTGCAAGCAGATCGCGCCTAGGTGGACAGTTTTGCGATACAGGGACGTAAGGGTGCTCTTCCCTGAAGGTAGCTGACTTTCGGTGGAGTGGCGGCGGAACTTCCTGTTGGTCAGCTGGTCGGCGCCTCACCATCAGGGACCGACGCCAGTATCGGGGTGCCACGCAATGC
>JBNKZR010000901.1:0-1624 GCA_050301735.1 Polyangiaceae bacterium
GTTCACGTCACCATCGTTCACGTCACCATCGTTCACGTCACCATCGTTCACGTCGCCATCGTTCACGTCACCATCGTCAACGTCATTGTCGCTCACGACGTCGTTGCTGCCCACGTTGTCGTCGGCCTCTGCGTCGTCGCCGCCGACGACGCTCTCGGTCGGAACGCACATCCGCATCCCGGGTTCATCACAGGCGCTCGCGAACTCCGTTTTGTTGCCGGGCGCGCACGCGGGATCCGGACCCACGCCGTTGCAGTCGTCGTTCGCGTTGCACTCGCGTGAACACAGGCCGCACAAGCAAGCGTTGCCGCCGTCACATTCGGAATCGGATTCGCACCTGAGCCAGTGCGTTTCACCGCCGACCTCTTCCTTCGCGGATGTGTTGCACGCAGCGAGAGCCGCGAAAGCAATGAACATGAACAGCGAGAAGAGTCGGACCTGCAGCGTCGTCGGTTGGGTGATCATTTTCTTCACTGGCCTCAAAGCAATCATGTCTCAGCTCTCGGGTTGGTTGTCTTGGACGAAGCACCCTCCGCCCCAATCACGTTTTGTCCCGCATAGAAAACGACGCGATACGCGTCCTGGTGTTCGCGCACGCGCGCTCGGTCGACGCGTTCGCGGAGCTCCGAGGCCTGTTCGCGAACGCGTGCCAGAAACGCGAGTACCTCCTTTTCCTCGGGATGGCCGGGGTGGAGGTCGAAGTGGTAAGTACTGCCGCCGGTGGCCTGGCTTTGCAGTGCGCGCGTTTGCCCGGCTGCGACCTTGGCGGCCATGGCTGTGACCACGGCCTGGTAGTGATCGAACAGTGCGGCTTCCCAGCCGTGTTCGGCACCAAAGCCGATGATGCACTCGTCCGCCGCGTACGCCCCGGCCGCCTCATCGAAGCGCGCGCGTCTCTCGGTGGTCAGCGTCGAAAGAGCGGTGCGGGTTTGCTCTTCGGTCAGCCCGAGAGCGCTCGCGAGTTGCTCTGCGTTGCTCGCCCCCTGCTGGTGCAAGACGACCCACACCATGTCGACCAGGGCGCGGCGGGGATCGCCTCCGAGGGCAGAGCCGAGTTCCTCGGCGCTCGCTGCGCGAAAGGTAGTGCTGTCTTCGCGGCCCGACTTGAACACGAGGCTGCTCTCGACCAGGTCATTGAGCACGCCGCGCACGCTGACTTCGTCGTCGGCGTGGAATCTCCGCAGCAATTCGGCGCGGGTGACCACGTCGTGGGCGCGCAGGTACGACAGCACGGCTTCCCACAGCGACACGCCGCGATCGGTGGCGCTTTCGGACAGGCGGCGAACGCGGTCGTGGTAGGTGCGCAGCGCCAGGCCGAACATGTCGGCGATCACCTTGTGTCCCAGGCCCTGGGCTTTGAGCTCCTTGACCAGGTCGAGAAAGACCTGCCCGGCGACGTGCGACAAGGGCGCCCGCCCGCCCGCCGCAGTAGCCAGCTGGGCGATCAGCAGCGTCGTCTGGCGTACGATGTTGTCGATCAGCAGGTTGACGTTCATGCCGATCGAACGCAGCGCCTCGGCGGTGACCGTGCCGAGCGCGGTGATGATCGGGGCGTCGGTCGCGTGCAGGATCGTGATTGGCTCGCCCTTGTAGCCGCCCTGCTTGAGCAGCTCCCTGGCCTTCG
>JBNKZR010000902.1:0-1616 GCA_050301735.1 Polyangiaceae bacterium
ACTGGCTGACGCGACTCATCAATCTCGCCATCATCAACCTCGCGGGCGTGCCGTCAATCGTGCATGCCCTGTTCGGAGTCGGCGCCTTCGTGCTCTTCTTCGGCTTCGGGACGAGCATCCTGGCCGCCAGCTCGACGCTAGCCGTCATGACGCTACCGGTCGTCATCGTCTCCACCCGAGAGGCGCTGCAAGCCGTGCCTCAATCGTTCCGTCAAGCGTGTTGGGCCATGGGCGCGACGCGCTGGCAAACGATCCGCACGGTGGTCTTGCCGAACTCGATCAGCGGCATTCTGACAGGCGTGATTCTGGAGGTATCGCGGACGGCAGGAGAGACGGCCCCGATCATGTTCACCGGGGCTGCGTTCTTCCTACCCTATCTTCCGGAGAGCGTCTTCGATCAGACGATGGCTATGTCGCTCCACCTATTCGTCGTCTCGACCCAGGTGCCGGGCGTTCCCGAGGAGCTGCCCTTTGGTGTTGCCCTGACGTTGATTGCCATCGTGTTGCTGATGAACGCCGCGTCGATTGCCCTCCGGATGTACCTTCGCGGGAGGAAGAAGTGGTGACGGATACGGCGAACGAGAGCAGTGCAAAGGCGCGTGAGGTCGAGGTCACCACTCACCATCTGTCCATCTCCTACGGTTCCAAAACCGCCCTTTCGGGCGTCAACCTGGAGATCGAACGCAACGAGATATTTGCGATCGTGGGCCCTGCCAACAGCGGCAAGACTTCCTTCATCCGCGTACTCAACCGGATGGATTCGTTCAACCGCACGATGCACTTCGAGGGTGATGTCACGATCGGTGGAAAGAACATCCGCTCTTGGCAGAACCTCTACGCCTTGCGGCGACGAATCGGGGTCGTGTTCCCGCTGCCCGTCGGTCTGCCCATGACCGTGTACGACAACGTGGCGCTCTCCCCGCGACTCAGCGGCGTCCGCCACAAGGCGGACCTGGACGAAATCGTCGAGCGTTCCCTGCGACGAGCGGCTCTGTGGGATGAGGTCAAGGATCGCTTGAATGCCCTAGGGAGCCTGCTCTCTGGTGGCCAGCAGCAACGACTGACCATTGCGCGCGCACTCTCGCAGTCGCCGAAGTTGCTGCTGTTGGACGAGTTTTCGATCGCGGTCGATCCCGTCACGACCATGCGCATAGAAGATGTTTTGAAGGAACTGCAGAAAGAGATGACGATCGTCCTCGTCACCAACCTGGTTCAACAGGCGCGACGCCTGGCAAACCGCACTGCGTTCTTCTTGACCGGCAACTGTGTGGAGATCGGCAACACCGAAGACCTGTTCAACGGTGGCGCAAAAGACCAACGTACCCGCGACTACTTGGATGGACGTTTTGGCTGATCAAGAGCAGGATTCTCGGGCGGACACGCCCGCGGTCGAGGTGGTCGGGCTGAACCTTTGGTACGGCAACTTCCAGGCGCTGCACGACATCGACTTGAGTGTCGCGGCCGGGCGCATCACATCGCTCATCGGGCCTTCGGGCTGCGGGAAGTCGACCCTGCTCCGGATGGTGGCGGGGCTGGAGGAGGTCACCTCCGGCGACCTCAAGATCGGCGACCGGCGGGTCGACGACGTGGCGCCCAAGGACCGGGACATCGCCATG
>JBNKZR010000903.1:0-1614 GCA_050301735.1 Polyangiaceae bacterium
AGCCCCTAGAGGATGACGCACCACCGCTGTTCAGCGGCGTCACCCAGTTCGCTGGCGGGGGCGAATATGCCGTTCGTACTTCCTTGGCGCCGCGCTCTCGGCGCCACAACTTCAAGAAATCACCGCCCAGCTCAACATCAATGGTAGCCCCGCCTTGACGGAGCTCGGCGATTTTGGCTCCCTGCAAATGGTGGGTGAGCTGCACATCCGGAACAACGAGAACCTGCCGCCGTGCGCGTATCAGTGGCTAGAAGAGCTGTCTGCTGTGCCATGCGCCTGCGAGGGGAACGCGGAAGCGGGCAGCTGCGACTGAGCCTTGCGTGCAAGCGACCTGGCGCCGCGCTCGCTGAAGCACTCTAGCGCCGCCGCGACTTGGCGTGCTCTCGGGTCGTGGCGCTAGAAGACGTACGATACGTCGTCCACCCAAAGCTCCCACGCGACGGGCACCATGTAGGGGGCGTGCCACTGGAAGCTGAAGCCCCGCTGATCTTCGGGATCGTAAGGGTAAGTGCCGCCTGTGAACTCGTCGAATGAGACTTCAATCTCTTGCCAACCAGCTTCCAAATCCACAGTGGTGTAGTTCTGCATGCAATCCGCACAGGAGCCGCCCGCGTGAGGTGGCGAGTTCGCCAACGTATCCCCCCGCACCACCATGCGCAGGGGCTCTACTTGCCCGCCTTCGGTGTCCACGCGGACGGAAAAGCGAATTCCCTTGGCCGCGGGCAGGGCGTAGCAACCCCAAAAAGTCACGCCGATCATTCCCCCGGTGCCCACACCGCGCAGCGATGCGCCCAGCTCGCTCGATGTGCCCTCTCTGGGATCTGCGAGGGGCAGGATCCCAAACTCGCGCTCCTCAGTGATCACGCCACCGGGGTACCAGGTTTGCGGGATGCCGCTCGGACTCTCGACGTTCACTTCGCCGTTTTCGAAGTCGTTGATCAGCGGGTGCTGAACGACCATCGGATCGCAAACGGCTTCGTCGTCCTGCGTCTTTTCGGGAGCGGCCGGGACGTCGTGCAGGGGAGCTTCGTGGTGCGCTGCTTCGTCGGGTACAGCTTCGTCGGGCACTGCTTCGTGGGTGGCCGTTTCGTGGGTCAGCGTCGGATCGGTGCTTGGGGAAGTGTCCTGGGCGTCCTCGTCGGCACGGGCGGACGTGTCGGCGTGGGCGCCGTCCAGCGCCGAGTCTGCGTCGTCGGGCGTGGGGACGTCCGCCTGGGCGCCGCAACCGAGGGCCAGGACCATTGCCGCGGCGCCGGGACAGCCGACAAGAAAGAACGCGCTTCGCATCACCCAGCTATCCTAACAGCTCACGCGCTCTGCGCCAGCTGAGTGCAAGAACGTAACGAGTACGGTAGCTTCGATTCAGAGCGGAGTTGGTTCCAGACGCGCGCGTGGTCTGGCTCTGGGAGTTTCACCAAAGGCGCCCGACGAATGTCACTGAAGGGAGTCGCTACAGGCCGAGACTCGGCTGGATCTCGTCCGTCGTAGGCGGTGCCCAGCAGATTCCCTGGCTGGGTCCGCTGGTCGTGTTCGCCGCCGTCGCGCTGCACCTCGCTCGCGCGCAGCGGCCGAGCTCCGAGTTCATGCTGATCCTGAGCTGCGGGCTGATCGGTG
>JBNKZR010000904.1:0-1606 GCA_050301735.1 Polyangiaceae bacterium
CCTGCCACTCCGCTAGCTCCCGACAACGCGTGAGCCCGCCACGGGGACTCGTCATTCGACGAGGGGCGCGACGCCGCATGCGCTAGCTAGTTCGCGGCGCGAAATGGCCGATTTCGGCGAGTTTACCGCGGGATCGCGAGGTCGTCGACGGCCAGCGCAGGGCGTGCGAGGGAGGCGTCGAGCACGCCTGGCGGCATGCCCGCCACCTCCGGACGCACGACTCCGTCCACGCCAGTGCGAGCGTGACGTCGGCACCGGCGAGTGCTCGATTTCAGGTGGTCTTTGGCAGCAGGTGGCGCGCGAGGAGCAGGAGGTTGCAGCTCATCACCGACGCTTGGACGTAGGCGCAGAAAGATTCAAATCCGCTCCAGCGACAGCGATCGAGGCCGAAGGAGCGCTTGAGGAAGGAGATGACTCCCTCGACCCCGGCGCGAAAGTTGCGCAGGCGCCGGTACACCCAGGTGGACTTGACCATCTCGTCGATGGCCATGCCGACACGCTTGGCAAAGGCTACGTCCTCAACACCGAGAGCCTTCAGTTCGTCGAGGTTCGCACGAGAGGCGAAGCCACCGTCGAAGCAAGCTTGTCGCGGGGCCTTTCCATACAGTGCACGATGTCGCTCCATCATTTCGACTGTCATCGCGCGGTCCGCCGGGTTGCCACGACCGACAACGACATCGGTCACGATTCCTGACGCTCCCGTTGTCAGACAGAGCTTGTGGCCATACTGGGTGTCGCGGTTGTCCTTGACGATGATGTCCGTATGGGGCTCGAAGATGCTGACGATCTTCTCCGTCGATGGCACTGTTTCGCCACGCAGGATTCGTCGCTCCGTCTGCGAGATCACCTGGTGCCCGAGAGTTGCGTAGTGGCGCAGGTGCGTCTCCAGCGCCTGTAGCTTTGCAGCATCAACAATGCTGTTTGGCGTGACGTCCCCCAGCGCATCGGCGACAGTCGTCGCCTGATCAACGATGTCGTCGGCAACGCGGATCAGATCCTTGTAGGCGGCCTGCCGGTCGCGCTGTTTCTTCGCGTTGTTGATCTCGCGGTGCCGACGCTTCGCGCGCCGCTTTCTGTCCTCGTAGCCAATGCCGTGGTCCTGCTTGGCCTGCTTCATCAGGCGACATAGCACCCGCACGGCATCCCACAGCAGAGAGGAATCCGTTGGGTAATGGATGTGGGATTCGACTACCGTGGAGTCGGTCCTCGTCTTCTCGCCATTCTCGACCTTCAGTGCTGCCGCGTGTTGAACAAGCAGCTGGTTGATCGCTTCCCACGTCTCGGGACGTACTCGCTTGCTGGCCTTCTGCAGCGCTGTTCGCTTCGGAGTCACGCCGTCGATACCGAGACGACAGAACCAGCGGTACGCCCTCGAGTCCGCCAGGTGGAACGCGAGTTCGTCGTAGCTGAAGCCGTTCATCTGCTTGAGTACCAGCGCGCGCAGCAGTTGCTCGGCGGACAGGCCGCGACGCCCCTTCTCCGGTCGTCGAAGCCCGGCCACCAGGTCGCGATGCACCAATTCGGTGGCCTCGGGAATCGCGTCGAGGATTTCGGTTTGCACCTGCGCCTCTTTCGCATGGATGCCGCCCGCCTCCTCGTCAAAACC
>JBNKZR010000905.1:0-1591 GCA_050301735.1 Polyangiaceae bacterium
TGAACTCATGAGTGCTTGGCCCAAACGTGTATGAAGCTCGGGTTGGCTGACGTCGCCACACCCGAGGTCGATTGCCTTCTGGTACAGGCGCGCTGCTTGGTCGAACGCGAATGCGGCATCAGCGGCTCGTGCCGCTGGGACGATGTAGCGTTTGGCCGTGGCGGTATCTTCTGCTTCCAGATAGTGCTCCACCACTTGCGTCAATGGGACTGTGGGTTGCAGGAGCATTGCTTCGGCGAGTTGCCTGTGGCGTTCCCGACGCAGGTCGTCTCCGAGTCGCTCGATGACATACGTGCAAATGCGGTCGTGGTAGATCTGGGCGTCGCCGACCTCCACTGAAACGGTGCGGATCAGGCCCAACTTCTCGAGTGTGAGCAGTACGTGCCGCTCGTTCGCCTTGCCGATCGCAGAAAGTGCTACGTCCGGGTGCAGGGGACCGCGCGCCAGGGCGTACACCTGAAGAATGTCCCAGGCGCTCGCCGGCAGGCCACTCAGTTTGCGATCGATGATTTCGGCTAGCTGAGGTGCAGACGTGGGGCGCTCGTGCTGCGCGTAAGAAGCCAGGTATCCTCCGAGCTCACACAGCATGAAGGGCAGCCCACCCGCATCATCGACCAATGAATCAGCTGTGCTGTTCTCATCGCTCTCGCCGATGATCTTGCGCACGAGTTGGCGACTCTCGCCCTGAGAGAGTGGCCCGAGGTGGATGTCATGGCGCCAACTTGGCTGGATCGCGGGCATGTCCTCGAGCGCCTCGAGACACGGACTGGCAGCACTCGCGCCGGAACGATAACTCAGTACGAGCATCAGCGGTGGCGCGTCTCTGCGAAACAGCTCCTTGAGGAAAAGGCCACTGTCGTCATCCCCCCACTGAGCATCGTCGATCCACACGACCAGGGGACGCTCTCTGGCAATCTCGGCGAGAAGTGTTCTCAGTGCTCGCGCCGCACGTCGCCGCAATGCGGCGCGCTCCTCAATCGAGGTATGGGATGCGCGTCCCGCCGTTTCCACTCCGCTGAAAACTGGAAACACGCGCTGCAAGGCGTCGGCGTCGGGTGGCAACAAGCGCACGAGGTCTTCGGCTGGTGCCTTCTTCAGGAAGCGCGCAAGCCCTTCGACGACTCCATCCAGGGCATTGAAGGGCACGGTCTCGTGCGGCTGGCAATGCCCTTGAACGACGAGCACTTTCGAGCCTCGCGCAGCGTCTTCGCTGAATTGGCGCATGAGCTCGGACTTGCCAATCCCGGATGCTCCGCTCACCGTGACGATGCGAGGTTCCGAGCGTTCACGTTCGTTCAGTACCTGTGCGAGATGCTCGAGCTCGGATTGCCTCCCCACGAAGTGGGTGCGATGCGACGGCGCGGGCAAGAGGTTCGTTGGGTACGCGACGCTTCGTCCCCGACCCGGTTGAAAGTACGCCAACAAGGCTTCGTTATCGGGGCGCTGAGACGGGTCAGGATCGAGCAAGCTGTGGACCAGTTGCGCCATGGACTCCGGAACCCCGGTCGTGACAACGTCGATCGGCGGGTAATCACGCTCCCTCTTCTGTTGCAGCATCTGAAATGGCGCTCCAGAAAACGGCAGCCGCCCG
>JBNKZR010000906.1:0-1590 GCA_050301735.1 Polyangiaceae bacterium
AGCCGGCCCAAGGTGATGACGACTTCTTCGTTTCTCGGCACCCACGAGAGGTCAATATCGGCCGCCTACAGCGCGGAGGAAGACGAACTTCAAATCTGTTACGATCCGAGCCCCGGCTCGGCTGCGCCAAGTAGCCTGGAGACCAACCCGGGTGACGGTCGGCTATTGTTCGCGTTGAAGCCCGAGTTGCCGGACGCGCGGTTCGCAAGGGCGGACGCGGACGACGATGGTTTCGTTTCGCTCCAGGTGCGCAATGTCGAAAGCGATACCTCTACTGCGGCAATGGGTGAGTCTGGCTCCACGCAAATCTACACGGCCCCGGCGCCAGGGGTGTATTCAGTCGTCGTTCAGATAGACGCGTCCTTCGATACGACAAACGGGGGGGATGAAACGATTGAACTCGTGATTGATGTAAACGGGGCTCAGAAGAACTACGGAGTGACGCGCACGGACGCCGCCTGCTGTCGAAGAGCATTCCAGGTGTCGTCACTACTTGCGCTGGCGGCCGGCGATATCGTCGGTCTCAAGCTGAGGAACAACAGCCTCGAGGGAGTGATCACGCCGGCCGAAAACACCACCCTCATCGAGGTCGCGCGGGTCGGTCGCTAGTCCGTTCTCGGGCAGTGCTGCCGGTATCAACCTGGACTGCGCGTTGCGCGACGACCGACACGTGAATCCACGGAAGAGCTAGCGCGCGTTCCAGAAGACCCCTCCTGGGATCTCCGCAGGATGATCGATTGGGTCACTGCCGCGCCCGCATCCGCAGTGAGTACGCAGTGGCCCTCCGTGACCTACCTGGTGTGGGGTAACTACGCGGGGCGCGGGGCAGTTCGAGTTCCGGCTCCACCGGACTCAAGGGTGCCGACGGGGAGAACGAGCGGAACGCGCGACGCGGCTCGAATCGTGCGTGAGGTAGCCCGGCGGAGCACCGTTCGTACCCAGGCAGCTGCGTGACCCACGAGTGGGACTGCTCCGCGCAGCTGCTCTCGCGCATGAGGCTGAGGAAGGCGCCGCTCAGTGCCCGGACATCGTCAACATCACGAGGAACGCACCGAGCGAAATCAATTCCAGGCCGTTAGCGACAATGAGCGAACACGGCTTTCTGCATCCTCCCGAAGCCCGACGAACACGCCTCGCCAGCGTCAGGTGTCACTCCCCCTGGGGGCCCGAAGACGGCGCTGGTCCGCGAGGTCTCGAAGACGGACTTTCGTCTGCCAGCACTTTGTTGAGCCGCCACGCTTCGCTCTGGGTACGTCAGAACATGGCATCCCGAACTTGGCGTCTGGTACTCCTACTCTGTTGCACAGGGTCGTATGCTTGCACGACGAGCTCCGATCCCGAAAGCGAGGCGTCCTCCCAAGGCGAACGTGTCGATACAGACGCAGGCTCCGAAGGCGCCGCGCCCGCCACTCGCGAGGACGATTCAGCGTCTCCCATCAGCCCCGATGTGGACGAGGAGAGCCCCGTAGCGGATGCTTCGGCTTCCCAGGCGTCGGAACACACCGATGCTGCGACGATGCCATCTACGGGCGCTCAGGCGTCATCCGACGACGCGGGAGCCGAGCCCGCCGCCGGGCAGCAACCGCCTTC
>JBNKZR010000907.1:0-1584 GCA_050301735.1 Polyangiaceae bacterium
ACCGCGTGCCGACCATCGACGACGTGCCCGAAGCCGCGCGCAAGCCTATCGTTTCGATCGACGAAGTCACCGAGGAGGTGTCGTTCATTCCAGCGCAGACGGTGTCCACGTTGGCTTCCCAGTACTACTTGCAGTACGAAAACGGAGCGCGTCCAGCCGAGAACCTTTCTCCGCTCGTCACCCAAGACCGACGAGGTTTTCGGATTGCGGCGCGAGTCGCAGGGCGCCCGAGCGCAGAATTGATCGCGGCTTATGACCGCATCCGGGACATCGCTCGCTCCGAATTCCCGCAACTGACGGGAACGCCAGAGCAAGTGCAAAGCGGGGAGGCCCTGTCGACGATGCGTCTGACAGGGAAGCACTATCTGTTCATCACCATGCTGGAACGTTTCACGGCCACGCTTCTGAAGTCGATGCTGATCGCGGCTTTGGTCATCACGGCTTTGATTGCTTTGGTGTTCCGTTCCGTCTCGCTGGGCTTGCTGAGCATCGTTCCAAACGTGTTGCCACTGGTCATCCCACTTGGGTTGCTGGGTGTGCTCGGGATAGCTCTCGACGGACCGGCGGTGATCGTTGCAACCGTGGCTCTGGGAGTCTGCGTTGACGACACCATCCACTTGTTCTCCAAGTTCAGCGATGCGCGTCGGGCGGGCGCTTCGATGGAAGACGCGTTGCGCATGGCTCTGCGCAAGGTGGGCAACGCGCTGTCGTGGACGACGTTGGTGCTGGTGCTCGGTTTTTCGGTGATGTCACTCAGCGCCTTCCGGCCGAACATGATGATTGGGGCGTTGGGGGCGGTGATGGTGCTGCTCGCTTGGGTTGCGGACTTGGTCGTCACACCGGTGCTGCTCACTCTGATCGAGAAGCGGCAGACGGAGAAGCTGCCTCAGTCCGTTCGCGAAGTTACCGCCTGACGCCTCATACGGCGTGCGTTTGGAACAGCGGCAGCTGCTCGAAGCGCGGTCGAGTGCTCGAAGTGCGCTGAGCTGAGCCGCGCACCTAGCGAGCCGTTCATTCATTCATTCATTCATTCATTCACAGAAAGGAACATCGAAAATGGAACAGAATACGAGCAATCAGTACAAGACGACGCGCCGTCAGGCTTTGGGGCTACTCGGCGCACTGGCCGTGGGTGCGGCGTCGCCTTCCGCCCTTGCGAACGAATCCGGAGTGCCAGTCCCTGTCGCCCCGAGCTTCGGTGGAGATGCTGCGCGCAAGGGCTTGGCCATCGCGCAACACGCCGAGCGGTACGACAGCGGCTGGATCGACCAATACAGCAAGGGCCGCATGACCCTGTTCGATGCGCGCGGCGACAGCGTTCGGCGGGGCATCACGCAGATGGTGCTGGAGGGCAACGACGGGGACAAGTCGTTGGTCAAATTCCTCACTCCCGCCGACGTGCAAGGTGTAGCGGCTCTCATCCACGAGCACCCGCGCGCCACGGACGACAGCTGGCTGTACCTGCCGGCGAGCCGCCGGGTTCGTCGCATCTCGGGGGCCAATCGTAGTGCGAGCTTCCAGGGTACGGAGTTTACGTATGAAGACCTATCGAGCTTTGCGGTTGCCCGCTATTCGTGGCGGTAC
>JBNKZR010000908.1:0-1579 GCA_050301735.1 Polyangiaceae bacterium
TGATGCCCGCGCTTTCCTCGACGGAGGAGTCTCCGACATCCTCCGCCAACGCACACTCCAGAGCGAGGGACAAGAGCGCGCACGCCACTTCCGGGTTCGACGGCGGCAAGCTGCTGGTGCGCAGATGCTCTGCGTAGCTGCGCACCGGCTCCCCCTGCTCGACGCGGCGCTGCATGTTGGCGCCCCAACGTGCCAATTCGAAAAGCAAGCGATTCAGCAGCGGCGCCGTATCGTAACCTTGTGCTTCTAGCTCAGCCAGAGCCGTCGGGGGATCGTATTCGATACCGAGCAGCGTCTCCTTGGAAACGCCGCTCGTCGATGGAGGACACTCGATCGGGGCTGGCCGCATTTCGTCGAGGGTCTTCGTCGTCGCAGCGGGGGGCGGTTTGGCGGTGGGGATGCTCACCGCCCTTGGCGCGTGAGGTTCTGGTGCGCGAGGTTCTGGTGGTGGTGGGCTAGTGCAGGCGCCACACAGACACAGGAAGAACAGCCCACAGCGATAGCTGCATTTGATCATGACCATGAGCGCTATCTTGGTAGCAGCTAGTCGCTCCTCTGCCCAGTCTCTGCGGCGAAGCCGTGATGGAGGAACGCCGGACCGATCACGTCGCCGAAAGCCGTCTTGATACCCGCATCAATCTGCTGGCGCGTGATGAAGCCGAGGGCCGCCAACTCGGGATCGTCCGTGAGCTCACCGGCGGACCACAGCTCTTTGGCGAGTGTACACATCATGGGGAGCGCCTTCGCGATGGCGTTGCGGCTGGCGCTGTCGAGCCAGCCGCTTTCCGAAGCGTGGGCCAGGAACGCCCACCCGAGACGCGAATGCTGGACCTCATCCGCGAGGTGCACGCGTTGCGCCTCTCTGACCGCGCCGGGCGCAATCTCGTCTCGGTTCAGTTGGAGCACGCACACCGCGATGGTCTCACTCAGACAGCCGGCGAAAATTGGACGCAGGAGACGCGCTTCGGCTGCTGTCGTGTCGGGGAATACCAGGGGGCGACTGCCACGCAGTTTGGGTCGCGGCAAGTTCGCCTGCCCGACCCGTTCAGCCATCGCATGACACCACCGGCTGTGACGTTCTTCATCGTTGATGGCGTGGTCGGCAAGCTCCAGGAGCACCGTTGGCGCCCCCAGTGCTAGTAGGTCGTCACGCACGTGGCTCAGCGCTTCCATCGTCGTCCACTCGGCGTCGGCGCGGCTTCGCCAGTAGTCGAGCAGCAAGGCACGCTGGGAGCCGTCGAGCGAATCCAGGCCGGCGAGGGGCAGATCCCGGGCCGGAGGTTCGAAGACTTGGCTGGAAGTGGCGCGCATACCTCAACGTATCAACGGCACGGCACAGTTGCCGCACCACAGTGGGACTTCCCCCACCTGGTCCGCGCTACTGCCGCGGGCTTCCTCGTGCGCGTTGGGGTGCTGGTCGCAGCTCACGCTACCCGTCGACGGATCGGACGGGAGGCACCTGCAGTCGTAGGGCAGTGCTTGGATGGAACCATCGG
The DNA here is from genome assembly GCA_050301735.1 of Polyangiaceae bacterium. GTDB lineage: Bacteria > Myxococcota_A > Polyangia > Polyangiales > Polyangiaceae > SZUA-265. The sequence goes on from JBNKZR010000908.1 coordinate 1,497, forward strand.
GCGACTCGAAGTCGCCGTAGAGACAGGTGTAGACTTGCCCCTCAACGCACTGCTCAGGGCTCGCTGGAGCCTCGAGATCACAC
>JBNKZR010000909.1:0-1576 GCA_050301735.1 Polyangiaceae bacterium
GCATTTTGCTTGATCATCATTCCGATGGCGACCTCGAATCTGACGCTGATGATGTACATCGCCACCAACCACTGGCTGCGTCCGATGACGGACCACAATAACCCTTTCACCAATACGACCAGCGTGCGCTGCCCAAAGTTCTTTGATTGGCTCCACGTGGCCTTCAGCTTTCACCAAGAGCACCACATTTTCCCGCAGATGAGCCCCAGATACGCACCCTTGGTGCGGGAGAACGTCCAGCGTATCGCTCCCAAGGCGATCAACCTCTACCCGTTGTGGCCGGCGATCAAAGGACTCTTCAGAACGCCCGCCATTTACCGCGACGCGCACACGCTCGTTGCACGCGACGGCACGGGCGCGGTATCCATCGAGCAGGTAGATGCTCAGTTGCGCGCACAATCAACGTAGCGATCCCAGGCTGAACACATTGGAGCTCGGTCGATGAAGATACGTCTGCTCTTCGGGGGCCTGGCCGCCCTGGTCTTGATCGCCCTCGCCGTGCGCCCCTCCGTGCGCGTGGAGGCGGGTTCTGTCCCGGCGCGCGATGTGTTGACGGTGAGGGTCGGCCAAGTGGGCTTGGTAGACTCGAACCGGGCTCGCAGCTTTTCAGGCACGCTGAGAGCTGCGAAGAGTGGACGCCTGGCATTCACCATCACGGGCCGCGTCGCTGCGCTGCCGGTCGAGCCGGGCCAACACGTCAAGCAAGGGCAGACCCTGGCGCAGCTGGACCTCGCCCCACTGCGAAATCAGGTGGGGGCAGCCGAGGCTGACGAGGCCCGACTGAAAGCCCAGTTGGCACAAGGGCAGCGCGACGAACGTCGAGCTGAAGAGTTGCTCTCGGGCAAGGCCATTCCTGTCGCCGTCGCAGAAGAAGCCAGTAGCGGTGTCGAGGTTCTCACCGCAGCCCACGCAGCGGCCCAAGTTCAACTGCAAGAGGCGCAAAGACTGCTACGCGAGGCCACCCTGCGCGCTCCCTTCGCAGGTGTGGTCACCTCGGTGGACGTCGAAGCGGGTGAGATCGCCGTCGCTGGGCGACCAGTCGTGGTTCTGGAAGGGGGAGGCGCTCTGGAGCTGGAAGTCGAGGTCCCGGAGGAGCTCTTGGCGCAGCTTCCACCGGATCTTGAGGTGCAAGTCAGTTTGCCACGACGCGGAGACCAGCGAGTCGAGGGACGCGTGTCTGAGGTAACCCACGCCATGCCGGAGCGAGGCAAGTTGTTTCCGGTCGTGATCCAACTGCTGTCGAGTGAAGGGCTGACGCCGGGAATGTCTGCGCAGCTCGAACTCGGGATCGAAGCTGAGGCAACGTTGGGGGTTCCCGTCGAGTCGGTAGTCAACCCGGGAGGCACCCAGGCCGCGGTGTTTCGCGTCGTCGGTGACCATGTTGAAAAGGTCGACGTCGAGCCGCAGGGGCTGTGGCAGGGTCGGGCGCTGGTACGCGGCGAGCTGGCCGAAGGCGACCGAGTGGTCACGAGCGGCCATCACCGACTGACCCCTGGAGCTACCGTCGAGGTACTTCGGTGAACCTTCCAGCATCCCCAAGTCTGCTCCTGCAGAAGGACCGACTGATCGTTGGTGC
>JBNKZR010000910.1:0-1574 GCA_050301735.1 Polyangiaceae bacterium
TGCAAGAAAGAAGTTGGCGAAGCCTGTACAGAAAACGCTCAGTGCGCGAGCGGATGGGTCTGCGACACGCTTGATTCGAACACTTGTGAAGAGGCGGCCACTTGCGGCAACGGAGCTATCGACGCGGAAGAAAGCTGCGATGACGGCAACACCGACGATGAAGACGGCTGTGATTCTTCCTGCAAGCTCGAACTCGGCGAAGATTGTACCGAAGACGCAAACTGCGCCAATGGCGGCGTCTGTGACACCCTCGGCTCAGGAACTTGTGAGACCGAAAACACTTGCGGCAACGGGGTCATCGAAGACAGTGAAGCCTGCGATGACGGCGCTCGGGACAGCGACGATGGTTGTGACGCGAGCTGCAAACTCGAACTGGGCGAAACCTGCAGCGAAAGCGAAGAATGCGCAAGCGGCACCGTCTGCGACAGCGTCGACTCGAGCACCTGCGAAGCCGAAGACACCTGCGGAAACAGTGTTATCGAGTCAGGTGAAGCCTGTGATGACGGCAACTCCGACAGCGACGATGGTTGCGACTCGACCTGCAAGCAGGAAGAAGGCGAGGGCTGCACGAAAGATGAGGACTGCGGTGGCAGTCTCCTCTGTACGAGTGGTCTTTGCTCGACTCCTGAGTCGACCGGCGGTGTAGGCGGTGGCTCCACGACGGGCGACAGCAACGACTCCACGACGGACGACACCGGCGATTCCGAAGACTCCACCACTGGCGTCGGGGGAGAAAGCGGCGACAGCGGGATGGGTGGCGATGACGAGCCTACCGATCCGAGCGACGGTGATTCGGCTTCGGACAAAGAGGGGTGCGCTTGCTCCACGGAGGGCACGGGTATCCCGGGTGGTTCACGACCTTGGTCAGCATCTCTGCTCTTGCTCTTTGGTGGCGGTCTACTGATTCGACGCCGCTCGAGGCGCGCCGCCTGAGCCCCCCCGGGCGGAGTGGGGGGCCTCCCCCCACCCGGTGGGCATCGGTGCTCACGCGTCCTACCCAATTGTCGACAAAGACCGCGCGCTGGTTTTAGTGCCCGGGAGGAAAACCGCTCACGACTTATGGCGTGCTTATTTTTTCCTCCTCTCCAGCGGCGGCGCGGGTCGGCTTTTTTGTCCCCGTGCTCTTGAGCGCAATAGTGGCGTGCGGTCCAGTTGCCCCTCGCTATTTCGGTTCGGATGACGGTGCCGAGGCGGAGGGCGATGGGGCAGCGCAACGGGGACAGGGGAGTTTTCAAGGGCAATTGACGCCGCGTCATGATGCGAGCGAACGAGTTCTCGGCGGGTCTCAGACCTCGGCCAACCCGGACGAGGTGGACGATTCGAGTTCTTCGGACCCACAAGCTGATCCCAGCAAAGATGACAAACCACAAATCGTTGATTCTCGTGCGGCCCTGGCCGTTTCTGACGAATTGATCGTTGGACTGAAGCCGGGGGCGGACGAATCCGCTTTTGAGCTAGCTCTTCGGGATTGGGGGGTTCTTGTGCTCGATGGGGATTCGGCGCTCAGTGTGATGCTCGGCTACCGGCGCATCAAGCTACCGCCTCAGCAGTCTCGGGATGAGATGAGGGAGATA
>JBNKZR010000911.1:0-1569 GCA_050301735.1 Polyangiaceae bacterium
CCCCGACGGTGGTCGGTCCTCGCCCGCGGGCTCCCGGCCTGGCGAGCGCTTCCCCGGCTGTGATTGACCCCGGGCCGAAGATGCCCACTCCAGCCGGTTTTCGTCCGCAAGCGATGACACCCACGCCCGTGCCCGCGTCGCCGCGGATGATGGCGCCAACTCCTGTGCCCGGGTCGGCAGTCGCATCGGTGGGACCGGGCGCGTCGTCCCCGCCGCCGCGGGCGATGGCACCCACACCCGTACCAGCTGGGGTGTTGGGGTCACGTCCCTCCTTGGGCTCCTCGCCGGGACTTTCGCCTCCGCCTCTTGCGGAGCCGTTACCCCAACCCAAGAAGCCCCTGTGGCCGTGGGTCGCACTTCTCCTTGCCGGGGCCATCGGCTTGGCCTTCTTCCTGCTGGGCCGCAGCAAGGACGACCAGCCTGCACCGACCCCGGTTGCTACGGCCACGGAGCCAGCAAAGACGCCAGAACCCCCGAAACCGGTGTGTGAGGTTTCGACCACGCCAGTCGCCGTTGCTGGATGGGCGCACATCGCCGTGCGCCCTATCCTGGGGCGTGCTCCAGGTGAGGATCGTGTCGCCGTCGGCTACGCCCAAACGAGCAAGCTGGCTGTCGGCCTAGTCCTGGATATCAAGACTCTCAACGCCGAAAAGCCCTACTCCAACTACCAGAACAGCCCGCTCTTGAGTGTGACCCCCGTGACTCACGCGATGGGAAGTCAGTTGGAGTTCTTGGAGAGCCGAGCTGCGTCGACGTTGCAGAGCGCGGTGTACGTGCCCGCCAAGGAACCGTTCATCATCGGGCAGAACAAGTACGGCGTCGCGGTTCGGCGTGAGGGCGAGGGGGATGACGTGTTGTGGAAGCCTCAGTGGGCGACCATCAACGTGCCTTCGACGGCGCGCGTAGACGCGGACACGCACCTTGTCGTAGTGCGTGCTGGAGGTGAGCGCGGTGCCATTCTGATGGCGAAAGTGAGCGAAACCGGGCACGCCAAGGGCGAACTCCAAGAGCTGGCTCCGGGTACGACGAAGCTCGGCTTTCCTACGGTCACGACTGGACGCGGGCGAGTGGTCGTGGCGTTTGACGGTACTGACCGAAGCGCGCCCGACGAGAAGCACATCTACCTGGCGAGCTGGAGTAAGAAAGAGCTTTCCGGCAAAGCCAAATCAGTACTCGATTTCGATGAGCCCGTTACTGCCGTCGGTGCCGTGGCACTACCCCAAGGTGCGCACTTGATCCAGTACACGTTGGGTGAGCTCACCGAACAGCGAGTGCTGGCCCAGGTCGTCAGCAAGGATAACGAGCCGCTGGGCAAGCCCGTCTTGGTTTCGCCCCACGACAAGGACGCATACAACGGCGAGCTGATTCAACTCGGTGACCACGTGCTGGTGAGCTACATGGTACGCAGTGGAGCGAATCACGAGTTTTGGGCCACGACGATGAAGTGCACGGTCGAGTGACGCGACCCGTGAATGCCGGCGCGTGACTCGAGCCGCGAGCAACTGGGAGTTCAGCTGGCGTGGAGCTGGTGCGGTTTCAACTCAGGAACGACGTGAGCTCCGCCGCCTG
>JBNKZR010000912.1:0-1569 GCA_050301735.1 Polyangiaceae bacterium
AGCCCTCCCCGTAGAGCGAGAAGAGCGACCAAGCGACGAGCGCAGCGATCTGCACCGTGCTCAGTGGTTGGGTCATGGCTTCCAGCGCCCGGGCCCCAAGTCGCCAAATGGCTTGCCCCAGCAGGAGGAGCACGCCACCCACTCCCCAAGTGGCAAGCAAGAGACCTTTCATGTTCGGTTTTTCATCCATGGGCAACGGTCCGCGGAACTTGCCACTCCAGCCGCCGTTGGGGAAGCCCCGAGGCTGGCGCACCTGCCGAATACTCGGCTGGCCTCGGCGCGGTGTGGGAGCGCGCACTCGCCGTGCCACGTCGCCCTCGGTGCGGGCCTTCAGCCTCTCTCTGGGGGCCCACTGCCGACCCGCGTGCGCTGTCTAGAGATCGGGGCGCGTCTCGGATGCGGCCGGGGGGCGTTCGCACGCCGTTATCCCGTAGCCACTGCACTTCATTGGGCTCCGCTGCGTTCGAACGAGACGGACGGCGCTGGGACGAAGCGTTGTGTGCAGCGCGGGCGACGACGCTCGAGCCTCACCGCCTCCGAACCCAACGAAGACGGTGGGCCGGGGAGTCATCGACGCTATCGGGTTCGTTTGCCGACGCGGGCGAGCCTCGATGGGTGAGGTGTCGGAGGGCGACGCGGCTGAAGACTGCCGGGCGTCAGGCCTGCAGGCCTGCGGCCGATCCGAGGCCCAGGTCCCGGAGCGCGAGAACGACCCGCGTCCATGATGGCGTGGCGCGTTAGCCTGACTCAGTCAGGCTCGGGGCAGGCACTTGGTCGCGGGCCGAAGTCGTTGTCGTCGAGCTCGTCATCGTCGAAGAAGTCGATGCCTCGGGTTGCGTTGCCAATGCAACCCAGGAGGGCCTCAGCCGCTGCGATGAAGCCCGCTTGGCGACGCATTTCGTCGTTGGAAGTGCGCGCATCCGGCTCACACACGCGCTCCAAGAGCGCCTCTGCTGCCGCAAATTCGGTAACGATTTCCCACGCTTCGTGCTCGCAGTCGGATGCCCGGGCCTGTGCTTGAAGTAGATTGAAGACTATAGCTCTCAACTGTCACGCCTTCTGTTGACTGGACTCAGCAGTAAGAAACGACCACTGCCACGCTAGCTTGAGTCGGGTTGGTACGGAAAGTGCGGTTTGACCCATGTGAGTCGTGCCCTCGGCCTGGATTGGCCGTTCTGTAAGTGGAGCCAAACTGCGTTTTTCATGAACGCTCCACAGAAGTCCCCTTCCTTGGCGCGGGTTGCCGACTAAAACCGGCGGTCACGTGGCAAGTCGCGGACCTGATGCGATGGGTCCCAGCCACCGAAGAAAGGCTAGCGATGTCAACGAATTCAAATCACGCCGGTGTCAGCGCCATCAGCGTGTATGTGCCCCGCCTCCGCGTCTCGCTCGAGAGTTGGTGTCAATGGACAGACAATTCCTGGGACAAGATCCAGAACGTCGTCGGGCGCAGCTTTCGCGTCTGCAATCGGCACGAAAACGTCTACACGATGGCGGCGAACGCCGTTCTGCGGCTGATTCTGCAGAACGACATCGACCCACGTCAGGTGGGCTTCTTGGGGCTCGGCA
>JBNKZR010000913.1:0-1568 GCA_050301735.1 Polyangiaceae bacterium
GCGTGTGCGCCGTGCCCCGAAGCCAGCCCGGGCGACGACATTCCTTGGCCGTGCAAGCCACCCGATACGGAGTGCGGCTTGGTGCCGGACGGCGGCGGCCGAAGGTCGACGCCTCGCACGGGATGGAGCGGCTCGCACTCTCTGAGTCACAGACCTCGTGGACCGCGGATGTGATACCGTTGCTCCGAGGAAGCCAATCGGTATGACGGTCGTGGCTCCGATTGCGCTTCGGCGCGCACGCGGCTCAGGCCACCAAGCCCCGCGGTGTGGCTGGGTGAACGTAAGCTGGACTCCACGGGCTCGAGCCAAGAGGCGATTCACGGTGCATCCCCCAGTGAGCGCTTGTTCCGGCTGTCTCGCAGCGCGATCATGCCGCGCGAGGAGCGAGGTGTCTCCTCGAGTTCCTCCTTCGCCCGGTCGGCGCTGGTGTGTATCTGCAGCAGTGTATCCTGGGCAGGGTCGCAGGTGGTGACCAGGGTCACTGAACGAAGTGAACGAACTTGGGGTTCTCGCCATCTTTCACTCCGCTTGGAGAAGTTGCTGAAGCGCCGGAACTGACACCGACAGACGACAAAAACTGAAAAGTGTTCCATCGCGGATCCCATTGGAATGTTGCGACAGAAGAGGAGCCCAGGGACGAAACCGTGCCCCGCGCGGCGTTTTCTTGGGTATTGCAAGGACCGACGAGCCTGGTCTGGTCACACTCCGGGTACCGCAAATCACCACGCCGTTCTGAGGCAAACGCCGCCCCGAGTCGCCTAGATGACAACTTTGAGATCGTATTCGTCCGTCCTCGTCTTCTCTCTCGCCGGTTTGGGGGCCTTCGCTTGCTCAGGTGAATCCGAGGAGCAGCCCTCGGATAACTCGGGTGACGTCGCGGGGCCGGGCGTTGAGTCGAGTGGGTCGCCGTCCGCGACGGTTCCAGGGGTTGAGTCGAGTGCGGTGCCGTCCGCGTCGGTTCCGGGTGAAGCCGCGGCCCCCGTGAATCCGCAACCGGCAGCGACGGACGGCGATGCCCCGATGAGCCAGTCGCCGCTCGTGCCGAGTGATCCACCCGACATGGAGGAGCCCAGTGAGCCTTCGGGGGGCGAACAGGATGCGGAGATCTCGCCAACTGCGATGCCCGATAGTGCGCTCGGCTTCTCGGTGCCAAGCGGCACCTTCGAGGGGTCGCTGTCCGTGAGCATCCTGGGCGCTTCGGATGGAATCGAGATCCGCTACACGACGGACGGGACGCTGCCGACGCCGAGTTCGACGCTCTACGAAGGCGCGCCCCTGGAGGTCGAGGAAACCACGCAGCTCCGCGCGCAGCGGTTCGACGAGAGCGGAGCCGTCGGAGTTCCGGTCACCGCCATCTACATCCGGCGAACATTCGACGTCAGCTCCGACATTCCTCTGATCATCATGGAGGCGTACGGCGCGGGCAAGCCGCCTGCGGAGGCGGGGCCGGAGAAGGTGGTCTTTCGGGACCTGGCGTTCATGTTGTTCGAGCCGGTGGAGGGAGTCGCAACCATCTCGGCCACTCCTACTTGGGCCAGTCGTGCGGGGTACCACGTGCGCGGACAGTC
>JBNKZR010000914.1:0-1560 GCA_050301735.1 Polyangiaceae bacterium
TCGCGGTGAACCCAGGGTGCCCGAGCTGGCCACGACCGAGCGCATCGAGCCCGTGTTCGGTGAGGACGACGAGCCCTGACGCCGCGCTCCCCCGGCCGGCGCTGTCGTTTTTCGTTCTCGGGGTCCTCTCTTGCTCAACGATCCGTCAGCCAGCCGAAGACGCGCTCGACGTCCACGTGCGCCCGCACGTGAGCGGCGAAAGCGTCGAGCTGCCCCTCGATCCAGGCGTCACGACTGAGCTCTCCCTCGGGCGCGACGAACCCCGGCTCGACCCAACGCAAGAAAGCGTGGCGCGCCGCCGGCTCATCGAAGACGCCGTGCAAGTAGGTCAGCCACACGCGACGGCCATCGTCGACGAGGCCATCGAGCCGTGGTGCATCGTGTGAAGCGCCCGTCGTCGACGGCTCGCCAGCCCCCCCGTCCGAGCCAGAAGGCGTGGGCGGCTCACCCAAGCTAGCCTCCACCGGATCGAGTTCGATCAGCGGTGAGGGCTGCTCGAAGGTCGTGCGACCGACGTGGATCTCGTAGCCGGAAACGCGTTGTCCACCGTCACACAGACGACCGCGAACGCGACGCACGATCTTCGGCAAGCGGAGCTGCGTCAGCGCTGGCACGACCCCCAAGCCTGACACCTCCCGACAGTCACTCTCCACGCCGTGTTCATCCACGATGCGTTCACCCAGAGCTTGTAGTCCGCCACAGATCCCCACCAGCTTGCCGCCCCGTCGGTGGTATTGCAGCACCCGCTCGGCGTGCCCCGTCTCCCTGAGCCATGCCAAGTCCGCGGCCACGCTCTTGGTGCCCGGCAAAATCACCGCATCGTAGTCGCTCAAGTCGCGAGGGCGATAGATGTAGTGCACGGCGACCCCGTCGGTGCGAGCCAGCGCGTCGAAGTCTGTGAAGTTCGAGATGTGAGGCAAACGAAGAACCGCGATCTTCAGCTGCCCGGCATCCGTGCCCGCCGGCGGATCGAGCGCCAGCGAGAGCGGCACCGCGTCCTCCGAGTCCAGTTCGAAGCCGTACAGGAACGGCACGACACCGAGCACGGGCAAGCCCGTGCGCTGCTCCAAGTACGTGACTCCATCGTCGAACAGACGACGATCGCCGCGGAACTTGTTGACGATCACACCGCACACGCGCGCTCTGTCCTCGGGCGGCATCACTTCGAGACTGCCGACGACCTGTGCGAACACGCCGCCCTTGTCGATGTCGGCCACGAGGATCACGCGGGCTTCGGCGGCGTGCGCTGCGGGAAAGTTGACGAACTCCCGGCTACGCAAGTTGACCTCGGCGCACGAGCCCGCTCCCTCCAAAACCACCACCTGATGCGTCGCGCACAATCGTCTCAGACTGTCGTAGGCGACCTCCCGCAGCCGCCCGTTGTCGGCGAAATACTCGCTGGCGCGGGTATTGCCCAGCGCCTGCCCGCGCAGGATGACTTGACTCGAATCGTCCGCGGAGGGCTTGAGCAAGACCGGGTTGTGGTGCACGGACGGCTGGCGTCGGCAAGCCAAGGCTTGAACGTACTGGGCGCGCCCGATCTCCCCACCATCGAGGGCC
>JBNKZR010000915.1:0-1545 GCA_050301735.1 Polyangiaceae bacterium
CTTCATCGGGTATTCCGTCAGCGCGGCGGCAACTTCGGGGCTCAGCTCGAGCGCCGAGCAGAGCTTGTCGGCCACGTCCTTCGTCATGGAGTTCTCGCCATAGACGCAGGAGGCGATGTACACCTCCGCCATTCCAACCGCTTCGCTGAGTGCCGTCCAGCTAACGCCTTTGGCTTTCTTGGCCTCCAAAATGGTGGTCTTCATTTCGCTCTTGTCCATCTTGCGCTTGCTCCTGTGGTTTGGTGGGTTGCTTGTCAGGTAGAAGAGATTGGGGGTATCCGACATTCACGCGTTCTCGCTGCCAGCGGCCCGACGTGTGATCAGTGGGGAGGGAGTCGTCATGCGATATCCCGAGTTGGTGTTGGCGCCTTCAGGCGAGTCTTCCGTGGCGGTTCTGCAGGCCGCCGCCGGTTTTCGTTGGGCCCGAGTGGTCAGGAAGTCGAGCAGGTTGGCCCGAAGATCGTAGTACTCCGGCAGCTTCGACATTTGGCTTCGGCTGCGTGGGCGCTCGATGGAGACGTCGACCTGTTCGGCCACTCGAGCGTCGGGCCCGTTCGACATCAGCAAGATGCGATCCGATAGGTAGATGGCCTCGTCCACGTCATGGGTGATCATGAATACCGTCTGGCCTGTCTTGGCGCAGATGGCGACGAGCTCATCCTGGATGGCTCCTCGGGTAAGGGCGTCGAGTGCACCAAACGGTTCATCCATCAGGAGGATCTGAGGTTCGATCGCAAATGCCCGCGCGATCCCGACGCGCTGGCGCATGCCACCCGAGAGCTGCGCTGGCCGGCGGTGGGCGGCATCCTCGAGCCCGACCATTTCCAGGTACTTGTAGCTGTGGTCCCGGACCTCAGCTTTGGACCAAGCAGGGAACTTGGCTCGAACGGAGAACATGACGTTGGCGAGCGCCGTCTTCCAAGGTAGCAAGCTGTGGTTCTGAAATATGACGCCACGCCCGAGACCAGGCGCGGTGACACTGCGCCCATTGACGAAGACGTAGCCGGACGTTGGGGTGCTCAGCCCGGCGATGGCGTTGAGGATGGTGGACTTGCCACATCCCGAGTGGCCGATGATGGAGGCGAACTCGCCCTTGGCTACGCCGAAGGTGACCTCGTCGAACACGGTCAACTCCTCCGTCTTCTTGCCCGAAGGGAAGCGCATGCAGAGGTTGTCGACATATAGGTATGGTTGTGTGCTCATGACGTCCTTTGGAGTCGCATCTGCGGGTCAGTCCTGGTAGCTGACGGTGAGCGCTGCGCGAGCCAGGATCCAATCCAACATCATTCCGACTGCACCAATCATCAGGATCGAGAAGATGACGGAGGCCAAGTCCAGATTGTTCCACTCGTTCCAGACGTAGTAACCTACGCCCGTGCCGCCGACGAGCATCTCGGCGGCGACGATGACGAGCCAAGAGATGCCGATGGAGATCCGCATGCCGGTCAAGATGGTGGGGGCTGCGGCCGGAAGAATCACGGTGAGCGCCGTCCGGATCGGGGACAGCTCGAGCGTTCGAGCCACGTTGATGAAGTCCCTGCGCAC
>JBNKZR010000916.1:0-1541 GCA_050301735.1 Polyangiaceae bacterium
TCGATCGCGACGGCCGCGTACAAACCATCCGGGCTGATGGCAACTGAGTCCGGCTGCCCCCCGAGAGGCAACTCCGCGACGACAGTTCGGGTAGCGACGTCTATGACAGAGAGGTGCCCGCCAGGAGTCACGAACGACTCGCTGGTGTTCACTCCCACCAACGCCAAGCCGCCGTCAGTGACAGCCACCGACGTGGGCTCGCCTCCCACGGCGATCTTGCCGTCAGGCATGGGCTCCGCGGGGTTCGCGATGTCGATGAAACCCACCTCTTCGAGGGTGCCGTCCGTGTAGACCAGTGTCCTGCCGTCTCGCGTCGCCGCGGTGATCTCCGAGACTGTCTCATCGGCGAGGTCGACGTTGTTCATGTAGTTCGCGAAGGTTGCGACGCGATTGAAGACCTTCGGCCCGCTGCCGCGGCCCCGTTTCCACTCGCTGGGCCAACTTTGACCGTGCCCACCGCTGCCGTTGCCTCGCGCCTGTGCGCTACCAAGGGTGCTCAACGCGATCAGCCCCAGTGCCAGGGAACTCAAAGTGCGCATGCCGGTATCCTTTCTCTTCCAACTCGTTGTCGTGCGCCGACGAGCAACTACTGCTGGTGCGACGTCGGGCCCTGGTTAGATGCCATCGGCCGCTGCCACGTGACGCCAGTGCGACAGTTGTCGCTCGGAGCACGACAATGCCGCGGTCGAGTCAGGCGGCGGCCTCCTGATGCAACCCGACGACCGGTGGAACGTGGCGTCCGTATGGCGCTTTCGTAACAATCAACCAACGCTCGAGTGCCACCTGATTCTGTGCACGCCGGTGCCACGCGGCTATAAGCGGAGGATGCACAGTATCGTCGTCGGAGCGGGTCGTGGTCTGGGTCTGGCGCTGGTCGCCAGCTTGCTGAAAGACGGACACCACGTCGTCGCAATTCACAGGCAGCGCAGCTCGGGATTGGACGGCTTGGCCGAGAACTTCACCGACCGTCTACTCCTGCTCCAAGCGGACGTGACCCAAGAGGCAACCTTGCGCGAGGCCGCTGTCAGACTCCGCGCGATTGCCCCCAACGCGCTACCCGGCACGGCAACAGCGCCAGTCAGCGCCTCATCCAAGTCGGCGCCGAGCGTGAGCTTCGACCAAATCATCTTCAACGCTGCCGTTCATCTGGAACACGGGGGCCCCGACGTACTCGCCTCCACCATCGACGACGTCTTGCGAACATTGGACGTCAACAGCGTCGGTGCCGTCCGCACGGTCAAGCACCTGCGCCCATTGCTGCGGGATGGCGGACAGCTCGTACTCATCTCGTCCGAAGCGGGCAGCATCGGGCAGTGCTGGCGCGAAAGCGAGTACGGCTACTGCATGTCGAAAGCCGCACTCAACATGTTTGCTCGCTTGCTGGAGGTGCGCGAACTGAACCGTAAATCCGGTGTGGACGTGCGCGCGGTTCACCCCGGTTGGCTGCGCACGGACATGGGCGGGCCGAACGCGCACGACTCGGCCGAAGACGCCGCGCACGAACTGCTCGAAACTCTGGCGCGCCCTCGCACGACCTCGCT
>JBNKZR010000917.1:0-1532 GCA_050301735.1 Polyangiaceae bacterium
AGGGCAAAGGGCCTGCAGAAACCCGGCAAGGATTCCCGGCACGCGGTACTAGGCTCGATTTGTGCCAATTCGCAGCGCGGGTTTTTGGGTAGCTGCCCCCACCGCGTCCGTCCTCGCCCTGCGGGCTCCGGGCGGCGCCCTCCCCCAAATCGCGCGCTACGCGCGCTCAGGGGGAGGCGGCGTCATGCGGCACTGGCAACGTAGTCGACAAGAGGGCGCAAACGTTTTCTCAAGTCACGTGGCGAAGACGCCGGATCAAGAAGTCTTTGTCGCCAGGAAGCTCGGCGCAGTGTCGCTAGCATGTCGCTGAAGGTGGTCCCGGCCTTGTGCTGGTACCAGGGGAGCAAAGGGAGTCGCGCGGCCCGACTGCGCTGACCATGCTGCACGTACCAGAGCACGGTGAGCGTATAGCCGACGAGCGCCAGCGGCGCGGTCCGTTCGACTGCCCGCTCGGTGCGGTTCTGGGGGTCTGAAAAGCCGAGCTTTCCCTTGGCCTCATGGAACGTGCATTCGAGTGACCAGCGTTTGGAGAATGACTGGATGATGTGGCGTGGCGACAGTGTCGGGTCGGTCGACACAAACACATCGTCCTTCTCGTGTCCCGGGAAGTCACGGACCACGACAAGCCGCATCCGCTCGCTGCCGGCAGCGACGTACCACAGCGCATCAATGACGAACACTCTGACCGTGACGGTACGCCCATAGACGGTGACCACGACCTTCTTCCAGGGGGCGTCCTTGCGACGAGCTCGTCGAGCAGGAGAGGCCAGCCGCTTGCCCCGGACTCGAGGTCGACCCCTCTGGCCAGGACGTCGGCGCGGCGGTGGGGCATACAGGGCTGCGTCGAGCCGCCCACGGCCGATGAGGGTCACGTTGGACGGGCGGTCCTTGATCAGGGCACCATTGGTGTAGGCTGCATCACCCAGTAGCTCGAAGCGCCGCTCGGGGTAGCGCGGAGCCAGCAGCTCTACGAGCTCGCGCGCTTGCTCAGTGAGCTTGCGATAGGGTCGCTTTTCGGCCTTACAGCGCTTCTCGTTGCGATGAAGCCGAAACAGGACAGGCAGTGCCCAGCTCTTGCCCAGTAGCTCTACTTCGATCGCAAGCACGACCCAAACATGGCCCCAATGGAAGAAGGGACGCCGTCCCGTGGACAACAGAGGGTCGCGGTGCATGGAAGCGGCAGCAATCCGCTTGCCGGTATGTCGTCCCAGCGTGTCATCGACAACCAGGCGGATGACGCCATGGGGAAGCAGCTTGTTGATGACGAGGTCGGCCAGAGTCAGTCCAACCTTGTCGGTCGTCCAGCGGGCACGGGAGAAGAAGCGATGGTAGCTGCTAATGTGCTTGTGGCTGACCGCTCCCGCCGCTCGAATGACCTCAGTGACGGTATGCCGACGCAAGTCGAGCACCCAGCCTGCCATCAACGTGACGAAGCTCGTCATCGAGGGAGCTGTGAAGCAGCCTGAGAAGGCTTGCAGGATGGAAACGAAGGAGGCTACGATGATCGGGTCTGTCATAGTCGTTGCTGCGAT
>JBNKZR010000918.1:0-1518 GCA_050301735.1 Polyangiaceae bacterium
GAAGAGACCAACCGCTTCTTCAAGACCGCTTTGGCCGCCGGGCAGCGGGGCCTGAGCGTGGCCTTCGATCTGCCGACCCACCGCGGCTACGACAGCGATCACGAGCGGGTGCTGGGCGATGTGGGCAAAGCCGGGGTTGCCGTCGACTCCATCGACGACATGTCGCGGTTACTCGATGGCATCGACCTCGGCAAGACGAGCGTCTCGATGACCATGAACGGAGGCGTCCTGCCAGTGCTCGGGGCGTTCTTCGGTTTGGCACTCGAGCAAGGGCACTCGTTGTCGCAGCTCCGCGGGACGATCCAGAACGACATCCTCAAGGAGTTCATGGTTCGGCACACGTACATCTACCCGCCGGAACCGTCGATGCGCGTCGTGGCCGACGTGATCGCCTACTGCGCCGAGCATGCCCCCAAGTTCAATCCGGTTTCCATCTCCGGTTATCACATGCAAGAGGCCGGAGCGACGCCCGTTCAGGAGCTGGCGTTTACCTTGGCCAATGGTATCGAGTATGTCCGTGCGGCGCTTGCCCGGGGCTGCAAGATCGACGACTTCGCGCCTCGGCTCTCCTTCTTCTTCGGTGTTGGGATGGACTTCTTCGCCGAGGTGGCCAAACTGCGGGCGGCTCGCCAGTTGTGGGCGCTGCTGATGCAGGAGAAGTTCTCTCCCGAGTCGCCAGATTCGCTACGATTGCGCATGCACTGTCAGACGTCGGGTGTGAGTCTGACGGCGCAGGAGCCGCTCAACAACGTCGTTCGAACGACGCTGGAGGCGCTGGCGGCCGTCTTGGGCGGGACACAGAGTCTGCACACGAATTCGTACGATGAAGCTCTGGCGCTTCCGAGTGACCACGCGGCGAGGGTGGCGCGCAACACGCAGCTCATCATTCAGCACGAAACCGACGCCGCGCAGGTCGTCGATCCACTCGGTGGGTCGTACTTCATCGAGAGCTTGACGGCGGAGCTGGTTTCCAAAGCACGTGAACTGATCGAGGAAATGGAGCGTCTGGGGGGGATGACGAAGGCCATCGAGCAGGGGGTGCCCCAACGCCACATCGAGCGCTCGGCCGTGGAACGCCAGGTTCGAATCGAGCGCCGTGAGGACTGCGTGGTGGGAGTGAATGTGCATGCGAGCTCCGAGCACGTCGAACCCGAAGTTCGTCGGGTCGACGATCGCGCGGTGCTCGAGGAACAGCGCCGTCGACTCGCCGAACTGAAGGCGTCCCGCGATGTGGCTCGGGTCGAGAGCGCGCTCGAGCGGCTGCGCGAGGTTGCGAGTAGCGGCATCGGAAACCTGCTGCAGGCGAGTATCGAGTGCATGACTGCTCGGGCGACGGTGGGCGAAGTGAGCGAGACGTTGGAGCGATTGTGGGGTAGACATACGAGCACCGGGTCTCAAGTGGTGGGTGTGTTCTCCAGTGGATTTGCGGACGATGAACAGTGGCGACGATTGCGCCGGCGCGTCGAAGACTTCGCACGGACCTCGGGCCGTCGGCCGCGCATGCTGGTGGCGAAGCTG
>JBNKZR010000919.1:0-1510 GCA_050301735.1 Polyangiaceae bacterium
TCTTTTCCATTGGAGGGCAGTCGTGCGAGGGGGTTGGCATGACCGAATCCCGCCTCGACGTGACCAACGACTGGAACTCCATCCGCAGCTATCTTCCAGAGGATTATGCTGAGCTGGCCCACGAGCTGAAACAGCTGCAGACGCAGTACGGCAACGCGAAGATCCGCACGGCAGACGACCTGCTGCGGCTCACTTTGCTGCACGTGGGGACGGACCTGCCGCTACGGCAGACAGTGGCGCTCATGGCGGAAGCCGGAGGGCCATCGTTGAGCCACGTGCGGCTGCACAAGAAGATGTTTCGAGCGGTCCCCTACCTCAGAGCTCTGGTGAGCGAGATGGTGGACACCGCTGGAGTGCAACCGGAGCGCTGGGCCGGCTACGACGTGGTGACCGTGGATGCCTCGTGCTTCTGCGCCCCTGGGGCTGAGACCACCGATGCACGGCTCCACGTGCAGTTGAGGCTCTGCGACCTCGATGTGCTGACGGTTCGTGCCACAGGGGTTTCGGTGGGGGAGAGCTTCAAGCGGTTTCCTTGGCAGCCGGGGCAGCTTGCATTGGGCGACCGAGGCTATGGCAATGCACCGGGGATCGGTTACGTCGTCGGGTGTGGCGCTGACGTTTTGGTTCGGGTCAACCGTACGTCCTTGCCAATGATGGATCCTGAGGGCCATGCGATCGAGCTCATGCAATGGTTGCGTTCTTTGCGGGGTCACGACGACCACGAGCGGCCAGTAGTGATCCGGGACCGGGAGCACAAACGCGAGATCCGAGGACGACTGATAGCCACGCGGTTGCCGGCTGCGCAGGCTGAGAAGGCGCGAGCTCGGCTGAAACGCGAACTGAAGGGCAAGGTCACACAGCTCGACCGCGAAGCAGCTGCCTACGTTGTCCTCTTCACGACCGCTCCAAAGTCGAAGCTCGATGCGACGCGATGTCTCGCTCTGTACCGAGTTCGGTGGCAAGTGGAGTTGCTGTTCAAGCGGTGGAAGTCGCTGTGCGGATTCGACCGACTCCCGAACTACCTCGACGAAACGATCCTCGCCTGGCTCTACGCCAAAGTCCTGTTGGCGCTTCTCATGCAGCGGATGGCCTCCTCCGCTCTTTCCCCCCCGGAGGAGACTGAAAAACCTAAACCACGACGACGCAGACCTTCGCACGCACCAACCCTGGAAACTCGTTTCGCTGCTTTGGCCCGCTATCATCGGCGCACTGCTGCCGCTCGCGCTGCATGACCTGCTCGCCCGGCTCCCTCGAATCCTCTGTCGTCTCGATACTGCCGATGAACCCGACGACGACCGCTCGGAATTCGACCGCTCGCGACCACGCCAGATCCGGGAATTCCGTTCGGCCCTCCCCCGGCGCCTCCTCCATGTCGCCTAAACTGCTAACAGCCATGGGGGGGGGAGAAGCGGGGGTAGGCTCGAGGGGCGCTCGTCGGCGCATCGGGGCGCCTCATCCTGCCCGCCCAAGGGCGATGCGACCCAGCTCGTGCAGCCGTCACTAGGTAGAA
>JBNKZR010000920.1:0-1504 GCA_050301735.1 Polyangiaceae bacterium
CCATGGACGGCGCAGGAGGCGATTCGTCTGGTCCCGACGCGTCTGGTGCAGGTGGGATGAGCGAGCTCGGCGGCGAAGGCGGCGCGAGCAGCGGCGGCACCCCGGGCGAGGGCGAAGGCGGCGCAGCAGCGGGCGGTGCTAGCGCCGGCGCGGGCGGCTCCGACGGAGGCGACACGCCGTCGAACCAGTCTGCCGGCTGCGGCACGGAGCCGGGCATCGCCAGCAACATGTACAACAACGGTAACCCGATACCGATCTCGGCCGCGGGCAGAGACCGTCGCTACATCTTGAGCGTGCCCGACGACTACGACAATACCAGGCCGTACAACTTGGTCATCGCGTGGCATCAGCTCGACGGAAACGACAAGCAGATGTACGACCAGAACTTCTACTGGATCAAGGACATCCCCGAGGCGGCGAGCAGCACCATTTTCGTGGCTCCCAACGGCGAGAAGAACGGTACGCCATGCACGGGGATGGGTATCGCCGAAGGAGGCTGCGGGTGGCCGGATTCGAACGGCTCGAACGTCGAGCTCGCAGATGCCGTGGTGGCCGAGATCGAAGCAAACTTCTGCATCGACAAGCGCCGGATCTTCGCAAACGGCTGGAGCTACGGCGGCAGCATGTCGTACCGCACAGCTTGCTCGCGCCCGTTGGACGGCGACGACGCCGATTGGGGCGTGCGCGCCGTCGCGGTCTACAACGGAGCAGCGCAGCTCAGCTCCGGGGGTTGCAATCCGAGCAAGTCGGTCGCCTTCTACGCATCCCATGGCACCGACGACAACGTGCTCGGATACGACGGTGGCGTCTCGATGGCTACGACCTATGCGGAACTGAACGGCTGCATGGTGATGACGCCGACCCGAGCCAACGGCAACCACGTATGCACCAATTTCATGGGTTGCGAGGCGGACTATCCCGTCGAGTTCTGTTCGTTCGTGGGTCCTCACACGCCTGATCCTCCCCGCGAGGGAGGCCAACGCTGGCAGCCGCAAGAGGTTTGGCAGTTCTTCAGCGCTCTCTAGGCTGAAGAAGGGCTACCTCGGACGCCGCCGCGTCCAACGCGAGGGCACGCTCGTGCCCTCGGCGCTGGCCCGCTACAGGTCTGGCCAAACTCCCATGCTGCGTTTTCGGCTTCGTCGCTCCCAAGCCACTCCGTTGTTTATCGAGCTCGGCTAAACGGGTACGGTCGAGTCCCAATGGACTGGGACACCGTATTCGAGTTGGAACAGGTGGAGGCGAAACGTCAGAAGCTTCTGGCAGCGTTGCCGGAGAAGCTTGGTTACGCGGACGCCGAAGCGCTCTGCATCGCGCTCATGAACGCCGCCCACTGGGCGAGGAAGCGACAGGTCGCACTAGCAGCACGAAGCAAGACGGCCGTCAAACCCAAGAAGCCCGTCAAATCCAAGAAGCCCGTCAAATCCAAGAAGCCCGTCAAACCCAAGAAGCCCGTCAAATCCAAGAAGGCCGTCAAGCGCAAGAAGGCCGTTGGGTCTGCGTCCTC
>JBNKZR010000921.1:0-1491 GCA_050301735.1 Polyangiaceae bacterium
GGCAACGCCGGTGGGCGCGTCGTCGTCTTCCACGTCGCTGGCGAGCTGCCCTGGGGGGGCTGCCGCGACCGGAACCTCCGCCAACGCTGCGGCTCGCTCTTCGGCTTCGGCTTCGGCGATGGCTTCAGCTGCCGCAGCTTCGGCTTCGGCGATGGCTCGCGCTCGCTCTTCGGCTTCCTCTTCTGCGCGGGCTTCGGCGATCGCCGCCGCAGCTTCGGCTTCGGCGACGGCGCGCTCTCGCTCGCGCTCTTCCGCTTGGAGGGCGTCCGTGTCGAGGGTCGCCGTCTGAGCCGCTGCCTCTTCGGCCGTATCGAACTCTTCGACGGCGTCCACCTCTTCGATGTCGTCGGCGATGGCCGCGGTCGCGGCGCGTTTGATGGCGACACTCGGTGGCGCCGGAGGACGCGGCGGCGCCGGAGGTGCCACGCTGGCTCGCAACGCAGCCGGACCCGTACTCGGCGGCGGAGCATGAGGTCGCATGGAGGGCGGAGGGGGGGGCCTCGAAGTCTTGCCCGGCGGATATCCCGAGCGTGACCTCCCCTCAGGCATCGGGATCTGGGTCGATGGCGGGGACGCCGACGGTGCTGGATTCGCAGGCCTACTGTCTATGTCGACGTCGATGTCGATGTCTCCATGCGGCCGCTGCGAAGCAGCGACGACCGAGGGAGGGGGTGGGGGAAGTGAACGGCCTCGTCCCTGGCGCATGCTGGGCGCAGCGTCGGCATCTGCGCGTGTGTCGCCGGGAACGATCTGGTCGAGGAAGTCTAGGCTGCTGTCGTCCATTACGGAATTTCCTGAGGCCCGGAGGTTAGCTCGCCGAAGGGTGTGAGATCGACCCCCCGTGTGCGAGCGTTCCAGAAACGCTCACCCCCTTCCACACCCCAGCCGTTTCTTCCACTTTGCTTGCAAGATTATGGGCGTGAACTGCGCTTTCTTCGGCGTTTCCGACCTTTGCGGGTTCTTAGCAAATTCAGTAGTTGAGCCGTGCGCGCGGTCTCGCAGCCCCAAGCGGCGGACAACTGCTCGATGTCTGCCGAACCCTCGCGCACCAGCTTGCGGGCACTCTCGTACACGTCACAGCGCAGCACGGTGTTGCCCACGGGCACGTAGCCGAGAGGAGTCAAGATCGGCGCTTGTGTTTTCGGACGCCGCGCGCACGGACTTGCCCCCTGCGGCAAGGCACTCGAGGGGATTTTGAAGTAGATAGAGCACAGGGCCAGTCGGACTTCGAGCGTACCCCGAGAGAGCAGCCGAGGTGCAAATACCCATTCACTTCCGACGTGCACTCCGCGCTCGTCCAGTGTACGGCGTTGTTGTTTGTCGAGGGATTGCAGTTGTTCCAAGGCGTCGCGCCGTTGCAAGGTGCCCAGCCCAGCTCGCAGTTGGTACAACAGGCCGCGCAGTTCTGGGCCGTCGCCCGGTTGCTCCTGCAGGGGGGCGAGCAAGTCTGCGACCACGTCTTTGGAGAACGCACGCAGGCGACGCTCGAGC
>JBNKZR010000922.1:0-1486 GCA_050301735.1 Polyangiaceae bacterium
AACCGGTGCAGTGGGCGACGACCTCATGAACGCTGGGGACTCCGTCGAGCCGCCGTCGCCCGGTACGGGGCCAGCGGCGGCAGCTGACACCGACGGGGCCAGCGCCGATGATCTGGCCGCAGCCTCGACGGATACCGCGCCTGAGATGAACAGTGCCATCCCCGACGGCGACGCCGACGTACCAGGGGATACGTCCGGGGGCGGCCCCTCTACTCCGACGGCCGAACAAGCCAGCGAAGACGAACCAGCTCCTGAGGAAGCGGCCGCAGGTCTACCGACTGACGAGGCTCCGATGGACCTCGGTAACGAGCCCGCAACAGAAGTACCTGATGAAGCGGCCGTGACGGACGCTGCCCCCGCCGACCCAACGCCGGAGCCAGAGCAACCCGTCGTCGAAGGGCCGTCGTTTGCGGCAGTGTTCGAACTGGTGTTCGAGGCCGAGGGCTGCACCACGGGTTACTGTCACGGGTCCGCGGCCGGAGAGCTGACGTTCGACACCGCAGAACAGACCTACGAGTTGCTGCTGAACGGTGAAGCATCGAAGGACTCCTGCGGGGTATCGACCTGGGTCGTGCCGGGTGATCCCGAAGCCAGTATCTTGTGGCACCGAGTTCGCCCCCCCGAGATGGAGGACGGTGAACCCTGCGTCGAGAAGATGCCCCAGGGCAGCGACGGATTGTCCGCCGAGCAGGCGCAAGTGATCTACGACTGGATCGCTGCCGGCGCACGGCCATGAAGGGGGCGGTCTTCGCCGCGCTGGGGGCATTCGCCTGCGCCAGCGCGGACGGCGATGACGGCGCGCCGCAGCAGGCGCAGCCACCGGTTGCCGCAGATCCTCTGCGAGACTGGCTTCAGAACGGCGAGCACCGCGATTGGCCAGCTTGGTCGGAGGTGGGCCCAACGCTGGGCCTCGGCGGGGCTCGCGTCTACCTCAACGACGCCTTGCTTCAGTCTCTGAGCGCGAGGGCCGACGTTCATCCCACGGGCGCCGCTGCCGTACGCGAACTCTATTCCGAAGACTTTGCCACCGTGACGGGCTATTCCGTGTTGCTGAAGGTGGCCCCCGGCACGGAGTTTGACGCGTGGTATTGCTTCGAGTTACTTCACCTGGAGCCAGACCGGCAGCCCGCGGTGGCCGAACGCGGCGCGCCACGGTGCGAGAGCTGTCACGCGCAGGGGCGGGGTTTCATCCAGTCGACGTTGCCGCTACCGTAGCCGCGCACTGAGGCTGCCAGCTCACTCTCAATGACCGAGCTGCAGGGCGCCAGCAGGCTCTAACAGAGCCAACTCGCCGAGCGGCCGAATCACCCCCCGCTCCTGCCCCTTTCGATACTTCACATGCACTCTGCACTCGCAACGGTGGTCGCGCGCACGGGGGCAGCTCCGAATGTCGCTCGTGACTTCGGCGAAAGTACCGACCGCCGTGCGGGCGCCGTAGTGATGAAAACGTTCATCGCGACCACGACGACTTTCGGCGTAGTTTGCG
>JBNKZR010000923.1:0-1455 GCA_050301735.1 Polyangiaceae bacterium
TTTAATGATTTATTCACTATTTTTCATGCGTGTATATCAGAAAAATAAATATCAAAAAGGACGGCAAAAAGCACGCCTATTGGGCGCTAGTGGAATCGCGTCGCACTGAACGCGGCCCGCGGAGCGTTTCGCAACGACAAGGCGACGAGCGCCCAGCTCGATCGCTTCCGCCGCTCGAGCAAACGCTCCTCGAAATCCGAGTGAGCCCGAACGCAGTGCGACGTCGTGGCACCGCGGTTGCGACGTCGCGCTGGGCGGAGGCTCCGCCCTCCAGATCCGCGTCAGAGCTGCCCGTGACCCCCCGGCGTGTCAGAGCTGATCGGGCCCTGGCGGTGCTCGCCCGCACTCGTCCGTTCCTTCTTTGGGCGTGACGCAGCCGAAGCGGGTGCCGCACTCGGGCTTGCAGATCGATGTCGGCTCGAACAGCTCGCTGCATTCCACTTCGCCCAAGTCGCAGCGGGCAGGCACGCAGCCGATGTCGTTGGCGCGCTCGTGACCAGGTTCACAAGTGGTGTTGTCGGGACAGGTCACGGCCGGATCGTCACACGGCAGGTCGCGGCACCCGGTGAGAAGGTCGCCGCCGGGTTCACAGCTGCATTGAGTGCTGACCTCACTCTCGACGCAGCTACACGCGCTTGGATCGCAGGTCTCGGTGGCGCTGCACTCGGGGCCCTCAGGGTGGTCGCAGAGCACGTGGACGCAACCTGCGCGGGTGACGGGCGTTCCGGACCCGGCGAGATCGACGCTGTCGGGATCACAGACGAAGATGCCGGGGCACGGTGTCGAGCCCTCAACGCAGCTCGTCAGTTCGCAGCGGCCTTCGCCGCTGCACTCGTAGAAGTCCGGGCAGTCGCCGGCCCCACAGGGTTCGTCGCAGGTCTTGTCTGCAAAGCTCACGTCGCAGGCAAGCTCCCAGTCGCGAGCGACGTCGCACACCTGGCCCTCTTCGCAGTCGGAGGTGTCGTCACAGAATGTACGCGGAGGAGGTTCGCAGGGAGCGTCGGGCTTCGCCGAGCCGGTCTGGCCGTTTTCGGTGCTTTCGCTCGTCTCCGAGCCGCCCGCCTCGCCGTCGCTGACCGGTGCGTTGGCTGCCATGGGCGATGAGGCAGTGGCGGGATCCTCGCCCTCCGCCGCCACTTGCGACTCTGCTTCGACAGGACCGTCAGCGAGCGAGGCCGAGGTTTCGTCGGCGACCGAGGCTGAGCCGGGGTCCTGCTCGGCAGCGTCGAGGTCAGCAAGCGACTCGGAAGCTCCGTCTCCGTCGCCGGCCTCCTTCGTCGACGTTGCCGAGCCGGCGGTGTCGCCTTCGGATCCGTCGAGCTGTGCGAACTCCGATGCCGAGCCCGGCGCGGCGTCATCCGTGGGCGTGCCCTGCTGAGCTGCAGTCTCGTTCCCAGCGTCCTCAGGGGTTCCGCAGCCAAGCAACAGGACGGACAGCGCGAAGGCCCATCGAAA
>JBNKZR010000924.1:0-1454 GCA_050301735.1 Polyangiaceae bacterium
ATCTGCGACCCACGCCAGGGAGCCCGCCGAGCACGATTCTTTCGGTGCGCGAAGAACTCGGCAGACGCGGACTCGAAGGTCGACTTGTAGCTCGCCGCAACAGCTGCCCAGCTCATGGCTGGCCCTAGTGTTGCCGCGCGGGCACCTAGCTCTCGTCGTTCCTCTGGTCGCTCCAGCAAACGAAGCACCGCGTTTGAGATCGCATCTGCGTCCCTGTACGGAACCAAGATACCTCGATCTTCTGCCAGCAGCTCTTGAGCATACTTGTACGGCGTGGACACCACCGCCTTTCCCGACCCAACGGCATGCGCCAGTGTCCCGGACGTAATTTGCTCGGGGTTCAAGTACGGCGTGAGGTAGATGTCCGCAGCGGAAAGAAACTCGCCCAGCGCACGCGCTCCAACGAAGCGGTCGTGAAACTCGACGTGCTCAGAAACGCCCAACTTCTCTGCACGGATCTGGAGACTACGACGGTAGGTTTCCCCGTGTACCTCCCGGACCTGCGGATGCGTCGTACCCAGGATCACGTACTTCGTGTCAGGAAAACGAGCAATCACCTTGGGCAGGGCCTCGATGACGTACTCAACTCCTTTGTCGGGAGAAAGTAGCCCGTAGGTGAGAAGCTGAAGGCCCTCATGTACGCCAAGTCGCAGTCGACTTTGTTCACGATCGGGGAGCGGCGCTATTCCGTGCGGAATCAGATCGATCTTGTCGGGCGAGACACGGTGAACTTCTGCGAGAATTCCCCTTGCCGCCGAACTCATGACCACAATTCGAGTGCTCAGCCGCAAGACGGCATCCATGACCTTGCGCTGGTCGGGTGACGGATTGCTCAACACCGTGTGAAGAGTCGTAACGATCGGCATCCGCAGCTGGCTCAGAGTACTGAGAACATGACCGCCCGCTGGACCCCCGAAGATTCCGTACTCGTGTTGGAGACAGAGCACGTCGAAGCCCCCCACATTCAGGAAGTCCGCAGCTCTCCCGTACGCCAGGATATCGCGCTCAGCGATCTCAAAGGTGACTTCCGAGGTGTACTGGTGACGCTTCCCCGGATCGTTCATCGCCACGATCCCGCACTGAAGAGCAAGTTCGTCTGCTGAGAGTGCGTTCCTAAGGTCCGTCGTGAAGGTTGCGATTCCACAATAACGTGGGAGCGCGTTGCCGAGCAGCGCGACATTGTGAACGGCGCTCATTCCCTGGTGCGCCGTCACACTCTGATGGGAGCTCATGCGTCCACATCTCGAGCACCCGGACTCACGCCCAGGGCATTCGCGAGCCGCGCTGCCGCTTGAATCCGATAGCGATGAATCGCTTCGATGTATTGGCGCCCCCAGTTGAAGCCGGGCCGGGCGAAAACAGGGGGCAAAGGATAGATCCCCGACTCCAATCGGGCCTCACAAATCAACTCCATTGTGCAGAGGCGGAGCGCCATTCGTCTCGCGCTCTCGGCG
>JBNKZR010000925.1:0-1447 GCA_050301735.1 Polyangiaceae bacterium
GCTCATGGCTTGGGTCGGCTCCGTCCAAACCGTAGGTCTGGAAGCGACTCGCCGCAGCCCTGGCTTCCACGACGAACCTCTCAGAGGCAAGTGGGCAGGACATCGCTCCATTCGTCTCAGCATCGCCTACCGCGCCATCTACGCCATCCGCGATGACGGCACCATCGAATTCGCGCTCGTCGAAGCCGTCAACAAGCACAAGTATTGAGGTCGTACCATGACTCCCCGAAAGACGTCCAAAGCCCGCAAGCTCAACGCTTCCACCAATGCCTTCCTGGACGGCCTCAATTCCGGTCCGCTCACTTTTGCGCAGCTACTCGCCGCTATCCGGGAAGCCGACGAGCAATCTCTCGCCCAGTTCGCCGCACGACTGGATATCTCCCGACAGCACCTGCACCAGCTCGAGTCTGGACAGAAGAGAGTTAGCCCCGAACGCGCCGTCCGCTTCGCCCAAATTCTCGGCTACGATGAGCTTTACTTTGTCCAGGTTGCCTTGCAGGACATGCTCGACGACACTGGCGTCTCAGCCAAGGTACAAGTCAAAGCAGCTTCCTAATCTCGAATGGCTGGGTCCGGCTCAGAAGCGACAGGGTTCGTGGCGCCGCCCAACAGGCCATTGCACACCGACGGGCAGGCTGTGACGCCTCGCTTGCTGAAAGGCCCCGGGACGTGCCGGCTGGTCACCGGCACGGTTCGTTGGTAGTATTCCTTCCTGATGCGCCTTCCAGTACCTCCCCGCGCGTGAATGGCAGGTAGTTAGCCCGACTTGGCAACGCCAACCCAGAACCGCAGCGTTCATCGTTCACATCCAACGTCACCGCGGAGACCAGTTTCCGGAACGGCCATGTGACCCCCTTGGTATTCGCCTGAGCGCTCACCAAGTTCGAGCGTAACGCCCAGCGACGCGGGGCGGTCTAGATGCCATCGTGTCGTCCGCCACTGGTCGCCACCGCCCAGACGGCAGCCTTGCGCCGTCGTACTGCAATTGCCTCGCATCCAGAGGGCGCCGCTGCTCGCCAGTCTGCCAGACCAGCGCTACCTGCTTAACGCCGCGACTGAGCCCAATCCCCCCCGTCGACGCTTCTCGACCTCTCTGCTATCATGGCGACCGTGCCGCTAGACACCACCTCCGATGCCCTTCAGGCTCAAACCGAGGCCCAACGACGCCTCGGCGGGCCGGAGCGTTTGCGCACAGCATCCATGATGAGTCAGTCCGTTCGCGATATGGCCATTTCCCGCGTCCACCACTCCAATCCCACCCTCGACGAAGCGGCGATTCTCGAGCAACTCATCTTCGAGCTCTATGGCATCCGCCGAGACACCTGAGCAGGTCATCCATCGCTTCGCAGGCATCCTGGACAGTGCCGGCATCCCCTACATGCTCACTGGCTCCTTCGCCAGCGGCTTCCATGGCACTCCACGCGCCACTCAAGACATCGACTTCGTC
>JBNKZR010000926.1:0-1447 GCA_050301735.1 Polyangiaceae bacterium
ATTGACCGCCTGCACCAAGGCGGTTTCTTGCGGATCGCCAGCTGCCGCGGAGAGCTCCCCGAGATCCACCTGGGGCGAGCTACATGCGGACACCGTGCCATTGCCGCACGCCTCGGCGTCGCACCCCGGCTCGGGGTTATCACCGAAGAAGCGCATGGCGATGCTGAGACCCGCCGTCTCGGGATCTTCGAAGAAGCTCGTCATCGCCTGGGTGGCGTTCACCCACTTGTTGTTGTCGTCCATGGACAGCGAGTTATCCATGAAGACGAACATGCTGACCGGCGAGAGCTCCCCTTCGTTGCGCGACGTCGCACAGGTGTCTCCGAGGCTGGCGCCCCCGCTGCTCGAATCGTCGTCCCCCACCAAGAGGGGGCCGTCGTCGTTGCTCGCTCCGGGACCGGAGACCACCACGATGCGCTCGCCGTCGCAGTGGCCATCGCTCTGGCACGTGCCCATGCAGCCGACGTCTGGCGTGCACTCGGCGTAGCACTCTCCTTCGTCGTTGCAGAACTGCCCATCGGGACAGTCGCTTTGTCGCGAGCAGGCGCTGTCGCAAGTGATCTCGCTGCCGCAAACCTCGACCAGACGTGCCCCATCGGCATCGACCGAGTCCGACCCCTTCTTGTCATCGCCGCAGGAAGCGACGGCTGCGAGAAGGAAAGCACTAATGGTGAAGGTCTTGGACGATAGCGACATGAACTGGGCTCCTGAGATTCGGCGGTAATGCGCAAGCTTGGCAGCGGACGGAGGGGGAGAAGCGAAAGTGGTCGGAGGAAATCTGACCTCTTGGCCTTCGGCCTCGTTAGTGACCAATGCAGTCAAGGATAGGCTAGAGCACAGTGGTCATCGGCACGGAACAGGTTGCGACTCCGCCGCCGATTCCGAGTCGACATTTTTTGAGAAGCTCTCAAGAAGCTGAAATCAGAAGAAGAAACCCAGAGTTTTGGGTGCGTTTCCCACCCACCCCTGGCTTCGAATGAAGGCGGACAATTAGGGGTTGGTCGGAAACGTCCCGGCGGACTGTCTCAAAACGTGATCGCTTCCGCGACGCCCGGAGCGCCCTCCGCGCGCCCTGGTTTTGATTTGACGTTCGACATCGAGCGAGCCAGAGTCGCCCCCGCTCACCCGTGGGTGGGCTTCAGCCCCTCGTAGCTCAGTGGATAGAGCAGCAGATTCCTAATCTGAAGGTCGGACGTTCGAATCGTCTCGGGGGTACCGTGTTGTTGGGGACACTTTTGGATTCCCCAAAAGGTTCCCCCCAACAGGCTGGACCGCGGCCAGAGCCAGGCGACGACACCCCCTGCCGACGACCTGACCACACCGTCGACGACGCCTGTTGGGTCCCCCCTTCAAAAGGTCCTGCTGGCCGCAGGGCCCCACGACGGGTGCCGACGTTGGCGGCGTGATTTCGTCGGGAGACGTCAGTGGGGCGGACGTCGGGTCGCTT
>JBNKZR010000927.1:0-1445 GCA_050301735.1 Polyangiaceae bacterium
AAGGACCCTGTGTAGGTGATCCCGGATCCAGTGCCAAAGATCACCGTGGCTTGGGGCGCGACGAGGGTTCCGTCGAATGGCGCGTACAGAGCCGTCTGTGTTCCCGCGAATGCCATGTAGATGGGCTGAACGCTGAAGCCCGTCAATGCGCGAATCGGGCTGTGGTACGTGAGTTGGTTCTCGACGAACAACCGCGTGTCTGCCGAAGCCCGTACCACGGCACCGGAGTAGATCGTCAGACTCTCGACGTAGTAGTCACCGGGACCCAGCACCAGCTCGCCACCATTGGCGGTGATGCTGCCGTACGAACCATCCGAGATACTCTGGCTACCCCAGTTGACGATCACACTTCCGTCGACTGGCGGCGGGAACGCGGGAAGTCTCGGCAGCGGCGGCAACACCACGCTGCTGAACGGGTAGGTGGATCCCTGAACTCGTGAGTCGTTCTCGACACTGACAGAAGTCGCCGAGGTGACGTCGCCGTCAACCCAGGTTCGGTGGTTGACGTCCACCATGCCCACGCTCAGGACCGGGCCCGTGCGGGCATCGTTGCCCAGGCGAGTAACGGCGCTACCGGAGTTCGCAACGAGGCCGTAGCCACCTGCTGTGGTGCGGACCTCCGCACGGTCTGCCAGTCGCCAACTGCCCCCCGCCTGGATCGCGGTGCCCACGTTGACCGTTTGGAACGTGACTGCCGTCGAAGTGCCGTCTGACGCAGTCCATCGGACAAGGTACGTTCCTGGCTCCAAGGAAAGGTCGGGCTCGACCTGCAGCGGAGGATCCAGCACGACGCCGTTCTTGGTGATGACCTCGCCCACGACGGTTGCCGCACAGTTGTCCGTCACGTCAGGTGGCGTCAGCGTCACGTCAGCGGTCTCGCCGCAGCTGCGCACTTCTTCGGGTGCTGGCGCAGCGACCTGGGGCGGAGTCTCATCCACCACCGTAATCGTGGCCGTGCACGAGTCCGATAGCGAGCCGCTGGTTGCTGTCAGCGTCACTTCGTGCTCCCCGAGGGCGAACGGTCCGGAATCGCTGAGCGTCAGGTTCGGCTTCACGTTGCTCAGCGCGAAGCTACCGTTGTCCACGTCGTCCGTCGTGATGAAGCCGGCGCAGCTGTCGTCCGCAACAACCCGAACGTCTTGGCACAAGGCGGTCGGCGCGGGCGGTGCGTCCCGGTGCCAAACGCCGTCAACTCGGGGAGTGCCGTCGCCCAGCAGCCACGAGTGAATCGTCTGCAACTGCCAGCCTTGGCAGCGAAGGTCACTTTCGACACTCCAGAAGTCTTCTACCGTGTAGCCCTGAACCCAGTAGGATTCCTCCGAACCATCGTGCCAAACTGCGTCGACGCGAGGCGTCCCATCGGGAAGCAGCACGCTCGAAAGGTCGTCGAGGCGCCAGCCAGAAGCCCGAAGACTCGCGTCCAGCGCAATGAAGTCGTCGACGGC
>JBNKZR010000928.1:0-1437 GCA_050301735.1 Polyangiaceae bacterium
GCGACACGAAATCCATCATAGACAACGCCCACTTGGCGTGGGGTCGAGGGGCAGTGGCCTGGCTTCGCTGCGACTGGAAGGCCGCGACCAAGCACTTCGACGCTCAGCTCGAAACGTTGCGCAAGTCGCATCAACGTCTCACCTTCGACATGGCTCTGTGTGAGATCTGGAGGCTTTCCGCGGTAGCTTTTCTTGGCGACCTCAACCGCCTACGCAGCCGACTCAGCGAGATCGCCGAAGAGGCAGACCAACTTGCCGACCGCTACATGGGGCGCGTCAGCAGATTGGGGGAACAGACCATCGTGTGGCTGGCGGATGACCGAGCCGACCACGCGATACAGCTAGCTGACGACACGCTACCCTGGATGCCGCCAGAGTACTCCACTCCGCACTACCATCACTATCTGGCTACCGCCCAAGCCCTCATCTACCAGGGCAAGGGACGCGACGCCTGGCAACGCACGGAAACCGAGTGGCCACAGCTCAAGTCCGCCCTGCTCCTGAGTTGCAATGGCGTTCGAGACGAACTGGCGCAACTGCGCGCCCGATGTGCACTGGCTGCAGCAGAAGAAATGCAGGCTGGAGTGGCACACGTCAGCGCCGGCACTGCCTCCTTACGGCGTGAGGCGCGGCGCCTCGCCAACACGATTGAGGGCCATCGCGTTGCATGCGGCGCCGGCTGGTCGGCGCTGATACTCGCAGGCGTCGAGAGGCTCGAAGGTCGCCAGGAACGTTGCCTCGGGCAGCTCGAGCGGGCAGCACGCGAATTCGCGAACCAAGAAATGCGTCTGTACGAACTCAGCGCGCGATGTGCACAGCAACTCGTCGCTGGCAGCAGCGCCGACCACCCCTTGGCTCAGCTCAGCGCTGCCGGAGTCAGAAACCCTCGCGCCATGGTGCGATTGTTGGCGCCAGGATGCGTTCCTACAACTTCTGGTTAGGGCCTGCTAACTCCATTGCAAGGTCTGGCAGCGCCTCTGGCGCAAGCAGTCGGCCTTTCTGCTGCCCCGAGAGGCTGCCACGTTCGAGCAAGAAGCGGCTGCCGCTGCGCGTACGACGCTCGATGCGCTCCACTGTCTCGACATTCGCCGGCACCGAACCGGGAGTGCCCTTCTTCGTCTTGAGCACCACTACCGTGACCTGCTCGCCATAGCCCACCCCGTCGTTGGTCAACTCGATGCCCTTCGTATAAGGATAGATGCGGGCCTCATCGGCGAGCATCGTGGGATCGATCTCGTCACCTTTCTCGTCACCTTCCCCGGGTGCTGGCTCTCGTGGACGCCCTTGATACTTCTCGCCAGCTCGCTGCGCATTCTTGGTGGCAACGATGACGTCACTCAACGGAAAAGCGTCCAGATCAGCAATGAGCTCGCTCTGTCCTTCGTATTCTTCTTCGTTCATTGGACCTCCAATCCCAACGCTGGGGTATCTCTGCCC
>JBNKZR010000929.1:0-1432 GCA_050301735.1 Polyangiaceae bacterium
CGGCTCGATGCGTCACTCGGCTGGAGGCGTGTTGCCGGCGCTCTGGACCGGTTCTTCCGTTTCGCCGGGGCGGGTTTCGGACGGCTTGATGCGACTGGCGAGTTCGTGATCGCCCACGAGTCGAAATAGGAACGAGAGCGTACCCGCGCTGCCGGTGAACACGTCGTCGTGTTGGTCCAGGGCACGCTGCTTTTCGACCAGCGTGGCCTCGGATTCGCGCTCCTCGCGTTGTAGGTTCCTAAGCGCCTGGTCCAGGATGCCTGCCTGGTCCCGCAGTCCCGCTTGGGCCGCGGACGCGTCGAACTGAAAACCGGCGACGGAAGGGCTGCGATTGGCCGTGGCCAGAGGCAGTCGTTCGGCCACTTGCAGCGCGCTGCGCACCATCGCACGCGGTGCTTCGCGCGTGCGACCGGTGAAGCCGACCTCCTTGACGGCTTTGCTGCCCATGTTGGCCTCCAGCCCGCCACGCATCGCCACGAGCAAGGCATACAGCTTCTCGGAGGCCTCGTCACGGGCCCGGCGCGCCGCGATGTCTTCGGTCTGTTCGCGATCGTGCGCTTCGTCCGCGGCCGCCAGATCGTCCAGATCACTGATCAGGTGCCTGCCCAACAAGCGCACGACGAGCTTCCAGTCGGGCGCGGTTTCGCCAGCCCTGAGGTGTGAGCTCATGATCGAATCGAGCTCCGCCCCGATACGCGAGGCGTGTGTGTCCGCAGCTTGTGCCACCCAATTTGCCGACGCGATGCGGTCGGTCACCATCTTCGATGCCATGGTCGTCTTACCCCTTCTTCTGTTGGTGTGGTGTCCGCTCCCCCGCCAACTCGGTCCCGCTGGCGCCTGTCGGACGAGGGCAGTCAATTCGACGACGTGGCGAACGTCAAGAGTGCACGCGACGCAGCGTGCGTGTGCTTCGCCCGTGAAACAGGCACCACACCAGTCTACGTAGGAGAAAACTCAGCAGCGTTGCCCTGGCGCCGTAACAACTCAACGCGATAAGAAAACATGACGCAGCGGGTCGCGCGAGCCAACACGACCTGAGCGAGCACGCGAACGTCCCTCGGAACATGACGCAGCGCGCTTTTACATGCGCTCACATTTTCTACCGTCTAGCCCTCGGCGCTTCGCCGTGGCTGTCCCGCGCCGCAGCGCGCGGTTTACGCTCGAGCCCACGCCGCTTATACTTGTCGCGGGATGGATCATCGGGGACACGCCGCCCATTTCTTGACACGGGTCGATCGCTTGAACGCGCAGCACGCCGAACTGGCGCTCGGGCTGTATCGCGACCATCGCCTGGTGAAGTACTTGCTGGAGCAGGTGCCGGTTCCCGGCATCGGCATCAATGACGTGCTGATCAAGATCGAAAAGACCGCCATCTGCGGTACGGACGTGCATATTTACAAGTGGAACGAATGGGCCCGAAAAACCATTCCCG
>JBNKZR010000930.1:0-1412 GCA_050301735.1 Polyangiaceae bacterium
CCTCAGCGTCGTTGACATCGCGTTCTGAAGGGTTCGTGGAAACGACTACCTGCATTGGGTCAAAGCCGTGCAAAGAGAACCCTACCAGCTCGGGAGTGATCGAGGGCTCATCAATGACGGGATTGGTGCCAACACTATCTTCGGAAGACCAGTTTCCGTCCAGAAGCGCAACGCGGTGTGACTTCAAGCTTGAAGTGCAACGCAGGTTAGCATCCATTGAAGCATTCCTCCGGGGTTAAGTAGTTCAGTCTTTTCCGTGGCCGAGTGTTTAGCTTTCTCGCGATGGCATCGCACTTCGTCTGGGTCAGATTGGCCTGATCCGCCTTCTTGGGGATGTATTGCCTCAACAGCCCGTTGAAGTTCTCACTGCTTCCACGCTCCCACGAATGGTACGGCGTCGCGAAGTAGTACTTCACTCCGGTCGCTTTCTCCACTGCCTCGTAGTCGTGAAACTCCGTCCCGTTGTCCGCCGTGATCGTTTTGAATCGGCCTCGTTGACGCCGCACGAGCTTCTTCG
Organism: Polyangiaceae bacterium; assembly: GCA_050301735.1. Taxonomy (GTDB): domain Bacteria; phylum Myxococcota_A; class Polyangia; order Polyangiales; family Polyangiaceae; genus SZUA-265. The sequence goes on from JBNKZR010000930.1 coordinate 518, forward strand.
TTCTGCGTGCCATTCCTTTCTTGCTCCGGTCCTTCAGCTTGCCAACAAGCGCGTACCCCGTTTTTCTCTCAACCAGCGTCACCACGCAGTCTTTCGAGCCCTTGCCCACCACTGTGTCGATTTCCCAGTGCCCAATGACACTACGCACCTCCACCTCCGCAGGACGCTCCGATATGTGTCGCTTCCCGGCAAGACGACCGCGACTGTCGTACGAGTGGTGGCGCTTCCGCCGCTGCTTCGGCGAGCAACGCAGACTACGCCACAGTTCACCCCCTTCAGCCTTGTCCCCCCACACGTGCTTGTAGATCGTTTCGTGGCTGATCGACATCACTCCGTCCAACTTGAAACGACCCGCTATCTGCTCCGGGCTCCAACCCTCCCGCAGCTTCTCCTCTACCTGCCGCAGTTGCCCTGCGTTGTATTGGCTCCCCTGACGCGACCGCGACCGACGCCCATTCGCCTGCTCTGTCGCACGCAACGCCCTGTACGCACCATCGTGACGGCAACTGTTCCGCCGCACCTCTCGCCAGATTGTGCTCCGGTGACGGCACAGCCGCTCCCCAATCTCCGGCACTGAAAATCCTTCCCGGCGCAGCGCCGCTATCGTGTATCGTTCGTCTGAGGTGAGTTGGTTGTACGTCACTTGCGGGTTCCCTTACTTGGTCGTTTGAGAACTCGTGACTTACACCAACTCGCCTCGTCTTCGCCTTGAGTTGTTGCACTTACGTTTTGAATTCGCGCGGTCTAACAAGCCATTGCACACCGACGAGCAGGCTGTAGCGCCTCGCCTTGCTGACAGGCCCCGTGATGTGCCGGCTAGTCGCCGGCTCGGCTAGTTGGTAGTATTCCTTCCTGATGGGCCTTCCGGTACCTGCTCGCGGGTGAATGGCAGGTC
>JBNKZR010000931.1:0-1381 GCA_050301735.1 Polyangiaceae bacterium
GAGGTCGTCAGCATCGACGTTGGGATGGACATCGGTCACGCGTCGACCGAGTACGGCCAGGAAGAGACGACGGGAACTGGTGTGATCGGCTTCTTGGGAGTCACGGGTTGGTTCGGTGCTGCCGGTGCCAAGGCGACCGCAGGTCAGAATGCCGAGGCAGCCGAGGAAAAGGATGTCGATGTCCTGATCGCCCAGGGGCGCCTCGAGCCAGAACGTTCGCCGCTGCCGCCACCACCCAGTCCCGAACCCGTCAGCCCCGAGCCGTCCTCCGATTCGGAGCCCGCTGCGGAGCAGGTCAGTCTGGTCGACGATGGTTCCGAAGTCGTGGTGGGGCGTCTGAACCTCGCCCTCGATGGAGGGGCGCTGGTCGTACTTCGAACGCTGGCGAGCGGCACGGTACAGTTGACAATCTTGGCTCCCAAGGGGGCTGCGGATTGCTCGGGCCTGTCCCTGCGTCGCGATGACGTGGAAACGGCAGTCTCCGACGTGCGCTTCGAGCCGTCTGTCGACGGTGGACGGGATCGGCTCAAAGCGGAGATGGGCGTGGAGCGAGCGCGGGAGCTCTTCGATGCAGGGCAAGAAGGTGACTTCAGCCTGAGTGCCTGCGGGCAGCAGTTCCCGCTCGACGCGGATCAGCGCGCTCGCGTGCGGCGTGCCCTGAGTGACAACGAGGAGGGTTGAGCTGCTGTCCGGAGGTGTGGTGAAGCTTCACGCTTGCTCGCAGCGCGGCGGTTGATGGATTGCGCTGTAGGCTAGGGTGAGCAGAGCTGGGTCGTTTGCTGTTCCGCGGTCTCTTCGTGGGAAACCGCGCCCGCACTAAATGCTGCGGGCGAATGGCGGCTTGCCCGTGCGCGGAGCGAACATGCTAGATTTGCCGGCATGTCGCAGACGCCGCGCTTCGTTTGGGCAGATACCGGCAGCATTCGCATGATGGTGCATTCCGAGCTGCCGCCGACGGATGAGGAATGGGAAGGCTTCATGGCGAATACCGTTCGAGAGGTCGACGGCAAGTGGGTTGCGCCTGAACGCAAGGGCGCGCTGATCTACTCCAGGGGCGGGATGGCCACTCCCCGTCAACGCCGACAAATGTCGAAGATCGATCTCACCGGGAACCTTCCCACTCTCGTGTTGATGACCGATTCGAGACTGGCTCGCGGTGTGGCTACGGCTATCGGTTGGGTCACACCTTCCTTGAAGAACTTCCACGCGTTGCCCCTGAATCAGGTGGACGAGGCTGCCACGTTGATGTCCGCGATCCCGAGCGAACGCGCGGAGTTCAAGGTGATCTTGGGACGTCTGCTCGACACTCTCGACGGCATCGGTCTCAAACCAGCGGTCGCAGCGAGGTAGCTCTGGCAGCTCGGCGCTGGCGGCGCGTTGT
>JBNKZR010000932.1:0-1377 GCA_050301735.1 Polyangiaceae bacterium
GAGCCTGAGCGCACCTCGCGCTCAAACTCTCACGCGGCGTGGAAGGGCTGGGTCCAAGACGCGGTGCCCGACTTCTTGGCAGGCGGTCAGGCGTCACTCAAGTTCAACGGCGAGCGGCGCAGCTTGCTGGCGGTTTCTGCGGGTAGGCCGATCGCCGACAGCGCGTTCGCGTTCATGTATCTGTTCGAAGAGGCCGGGCGCGCCTACGGATTGAGTACCGATCTATCGGTGCTACCGCTGGACCATCTCGACCCGGTGCGCGCGAGCGATTTTGCGGGCGTTCCGCTGGGTCGTGCGTTGTCGCTTCCGCTGGTGTTCGTTCGTGCGCGGCATGCTCAGTTGTTCGAGGGGCATCCGCTCGAAGGGCTCTCCGTCCGTCGCGGCGTGCATTTTCGCGAAGCCTTCGGGTTGACTGGAGAGCGTGTGCGCGTCGGCGGTCGCACATTCCTCGGTGTGGACGATGGGGGCTGGTTGCTGGAGACGCCGCAGCTGACTCGCGTCGATGCCGTCGAGCGGGAGCCGCGCTGGGCCTCAGCTGGCAGCACGTGGATCGACATTTCGCTCGGCGCGCAAACCTTGGTTGCGTACGAAGGCATGCGGCCGATTTACGCGACGCTCATCTCCAGTGGTCGCGAGCGTGGGGTTGAGCGCGAGACGAGTTTCGCTACCGTGGAAGGGCAGTTTCGGATCCACACCAAGCACGTGACGGCGACGATGGACAGTGACGTTCCCGGGGACGAATTCGACCTGCGTGACGTGCCCTACGTCCAGTACTTCGACGGCAACTTCGCACTGCACGCCGCGTTCTGGCACGACGCTTTCGGGGCTCCTCGCTCGCATGGGTGTGTCAACTTGTCGCCTCTGGACGCGCGTTGGCTCTTCGATTGGACCGAGCCCAAGGTGCCGGAACGCTGGCACACGGCCAAGTCGTTGCTGCGCGGTACCTTGGTCTCGATCCATCAGTGAGCAAGCGCTGCGGTCATCGCCACTCACAGCTGCGTGCTTTGCCTCGCCCTTGCCAGAGCTCTTCCCAGCCGCTGCAGCTCCAAACCTTCTCATGAGAGGGCTTGGCGGGCCGACGCACTTGGGGCTTGTGCGTCTTGCTCTTGCCGGTCAGTGCGTCGCGCATTCGGCGGGCGAGTTCCGAGTCCGCCGCGTCGTCGTTGGCCGGCTCGTCCTCGACGGGGGCGACCACGGGGCCGCGTGCTGGTGATGCGGGAGCAGGGCGGTTCGTTTCAGCGACAGTGTTGGCCCCGGACTCGCTGGGTGACGCGACTCGAGCGGGTTGACCCGCGTCGACTTGCCCGTAGACAGCGGAAGTACCGGCGACGATTGAGGTGAAGATGATGGTGGTGATTCGATTGGATTGGGTCATTG
>JBNKZR010000933.1:0-1368 GCA_050301735.1 Polyangiaceae bacterium
AAACAAGGTGAAGGGCGTTGCGTTTCGGGCCACGATGCGAGCCTTGGCAGATGTGCGCGGGGACGACGCGCTCAATCGCTCCATCGCTCGTTGTCGTCGCGAAGTCCGTGACGCCCTGCGCTACCAACAGGTCGTCGTCGGAGGGTGGTACCCGATCAGCTGGTACCGCGAGTTGTTGGCAGCCATCGTCGAGGGGGAAGGCGGACGCAAAGGCATCGCTCGTGAACTGGGTCGCCGCGGGATCGAGCTCGATCTCAACGGCGTCTACCGAACCTTGTTCAAGCTGATGAAGCCCGGCACGCTGGTCTCATTCTTCAAGCTGTTGTTCCCTCGCTACTACGCACACGGGAGATTGACGGTCGAGGCTGAGTCCAAAGGCTTCCTACGCGTCGCCGTGAGGGACTGCCGCGGGTTCGACCATCTGATGTATCTCGATCTGTTGGGCGCGACCGAGCGCATGATCGAATTGACAGGGGTGAAAAACCCTAGATGCCGCATCACCTCCGGCGGGGCCGATCACGGCGAGACGGTGGTGATGGAAGGCACCTGGGGCTGAGCACACGCTCGCCGTGGGGTGGGAGCGCGAGTGCGCGTGCCCCGCACGCCCGCGGCAGGTCGAGTGCGCTCATCAGCGCGGGGCTCAGCCGTTGCCCACGTCGTCCAACAGCGTGAGCTGCCCCAAGTGCGTCAAGCGCGAGGGATCCGCGTACACGAAGATGCGACGGATGCGGTCGCCGTCGAGCTCGATGCTGAGGGCGCTCGTGAGGCTATCGCCATCGACGACGGCGATAGCGGGGCTGCCGTTGATGCGACAGTGCCGCAAACTCACACCGGTGGCACCTCGCGGGGTAACGCTGGCGACGAAAGCGGCGATCTTGCGGGCGCCCTGCAGCGGACCAGGGAGGTTTCTCGCGCCACCGAAGCGGCGTTCGGCGTCCCCCGCGTCGACCACGAGGGTGGCCTCTGGCGTCAAGAGTTGCAGCAGGGCGTCCTTGTCGCCGCCGGTGCTCGCGCGGACGAAGGCGACCAGGAGCTTCTGGTGCTGTTCGTCCGAGACGTCGAGCGGTCGCTTGTCCACGGAGATGTTGTGCCGCGCGCGTCGCAGGGCTTGTCGACAGCCATCGACGCCGCGCCCCAGAAAGTTCGCGATCTCTTCGTGGGTGTAGCCAAACACCTCGTGCAGGAGCAATACCGCCCGCTCCAACGGCGACAGTTTTTGCAGCAACACCATGAACGCCATCGACAACGTATCGAGCGACTCGAGACGCCCAAAACCATTGCTCTGCAGGTCGACGGGTTCGGGTAGCTGATCGGGGAGTCGCTCACGACGCGCCCGCGCCGAGCCGAGCTCCGTCAGACACAGGCGAG
>JBNKZR010000934.1:0-1331 GCA_050301735.1 Polyangiaceae bacterium
GAAAGCATTCACCCTGGCGCATCTACCAGACTAGTGCGGGCCGGCCGCTAGCCGGTGCGCTATCAGGCCACAATCCACCCGCCAGAACTCCGAGCCGCCTACCAGGGTGCCATCGACATTCTCCGCGACGCCGGCATCAACCACACGCTGGTCATCGACGACAATCAGTGGGGCCAGAACTCCGACTCGATCCTCGACAACGGCGAGGCGCTCTCGTCTCGCGGACCACCTCCATGCGCGGTGGAGTACGATCCACAGCACAACCTACTCTTGTCGAACCACATGCACGAGACTTACGGCGATCAGATGGCGGCGCCGAGCGTATCACGACCGTGCTCGAAGAAGCGATCGCTCGCCAACTGCCGTACATCGTCGGCGAGTTCGGACATCAACACGGCGACCCGCTGCAGAGCATCGATTTTCAGCACATCCTCATGAATGCGCTCGTCTCGAGCCCGGCTACATCGCGTGGTCGTGGAAGGGGAACAACAGCGACGTGGCGTACCCGGACATGTCCGTCGACTGGGACGGTAACCAACTGACGGACTGGGGCGACAGCATCATCAACGGGCCCAACGGCGTCCGTGAGACGTCGATGAAATCGAGTGTGTTCCTGCTCTGAACACGCGGGAACAGCCCCAGGCAGAACATTCCAGCCACGCCTGACGCAACGCCCGTTGTGAACGGCCGTTGAACGACACAGAACGTTGAGCTCCGTCGCACTGTGTCATTAGATCACGACAACGTGACCACTCCGCCCGCGCCCCATCCTCACATCACCCACGACAACCGGCCCGCAGCCGCCAATCCTCGAGCGGCTGCGTCGCGAGCGCGACGCCAGAGGAGTTACTGGTCACACTTGCTATCGCTCTCGATGCTGGCGCTGGCACTCGTCACCTGCAGCGACGAAGACCACCCCCTAAACCCGGTCGACGTCTGCGAAGAATTTTGCTCCCGCAGCATGTGCCCGCGTGACGCGACGACCGCGCAGTGTCAGAGCGCTTGCGAGGTCGTCCACGAGCGTTGCCCCAGACCTGCGGACATCTTCCACAGGTGTTGGAACTCACAACCGCTCGCCAACTTCATCTGCGAAGATGATGGCACCACTGACCTGGCTCTGGGCTTGTGCGACGTCGAGGAACGGAACTTCGACGACTGCGTCGAGGGGGAGTAACCCGAGACAACGCGCTCGGGGCGTCCCCGCCGTGCCATCGTTCGTCGCCGGAGCGTGACGCGCGAGGGCAAGCACCTGACGCCCTCGCGCGACGCGCGCACCCCACGCGCCACACGAGGGGCGGATGGCTCAGCTCATTCCGCGTGCTCGTCGAGCC
>JBNKZR010000935.1:0-1293 GCA_050301735.1 Polyangiaceae bacterium
GGCTACTCGACTCCTGCTAGCAACGCGATGACCGTCTACCCTGCTCCTCCTGCTGATCCGCCATTGGCGGAGTCTCTGTGCATTCTTGCTGGCCTGCTCGTCCTCTCTCTTGTCACCACCGCTATCGTGCTCAGGTGTTGGGCTCTCATCAGGGACGCACTCCCAGTACTGGCGTTTGCCGTCGTCCTGATCTCATTCGGAGTTCACAGGATACACTCTCGCAACCATGGACGATGGGCTGCGCTAAAAGCCGAACTTCTGGACTACCAGGCGGTGGCTTCCACATACGAAGGCCGGCACGGCCGCGTCTTGTCCCAAGACGACGCAGATCGCTTTTTCAGTATTCATCCGTCGAGACTCTTCTCTCTCGGCGGTCTGGACGTACACATAACCTACCTGTGGTATCACCAGCCTGGCCGCGTCGCGATCGAATGGGGCAAAGGCGGAACCGCAGCCTTCGACCTCGAAACGATGGTGTGCGTCTACTCCGACTGAGACTAGGATCAGCCTGTGCGTCTTGCCGCTTCACCACCCGCCCCGACATCCCGCGCGACTCAGGTGCTCAGGAACGGCTCGCACGCGTGCAACCCCCTTTCCCTCAGGACTATCTCCCAACCAGGACCTGCCGCCGCTACCGCACGAGTAGTTCGGGCCCGCAAGGCCGCCATCGCCACTCTGCTGACCATTTCGTTCTTTGGCTGCGCTCCTCGCCAGTCCGCGCGGCCGCAAGGCACGATCACCAACGCGACTCCCTCGCCGCGTGACATTGCCACCACCAGCCGAGCCAACACCGCCAATGCTCCCGCACCCCCCGTGGACACGCCCCCCGCAGCCGCGACGTTCCGACACGGCATCAACAACTATACAACCGAAACCGGACAGGGGCCGCCTGCCGAATTTGAGACGGTGTTCGCAATGTTCGCTCATCTCCGCGAGGTCGTCGGATACCGCGGCAACCTCCGAGAAGTGAAAGCCCTCGACCCCGCCATCATCGCTCCCGCGATCAGCTCCGCTGGCATTCTCCTAGATGGTGCCTACCTCGATAGACTCGAGCGTAACCCAGTGAGCCCGCAGGACGTCGAACGTCTCATCGCGTCTCGACAGGGACTGCTCCACGACGTCTTCGTCTACATGGGCTACTCGCTATCTCGACCGCGCGGCGGTGGCGACATCCGCCTCATCCCCTTTGACGGAGGTTCGCGAGCCACCTTTGCCCAGTACCGACTTCGAACTCGTCTGGAAGATGGTGTCCAAAAACTGGACCTCTGCGAATATCCCGACATCTACGAACGT
>JBNKZR010000936.1:0-1288 GCA_050301735.1 Polyangiaceae bacterium
TGTCTGCAGCCGCAGCAAGGACTGCTCCGGCATGCGTTCGGCTTCGACCTCTTTGCGGGCGCTGTCGAGGGAGCGCTCCAGGCCATGCATCATCTCTTCCAAGAACAGCTGTGCGTCCCGCGCGAAGAGCAAGGTTTCGTAAAGATCCGCGGCCTGGAAAGCGACGTCGGCCTGCGTCATCTCCGTCTGGGACTCGCGAGCCTTGATTTCGTGACCGGTTGCCGCGTCACGCTGGTCAATCTTGCCGAAGGTGTACAGTGGCTGGATGACTGTCAGTTGGCCTCCGAAGAACAGCGAAAGATCGTCCAGGCGTACGTCCCCATAGGCGTTGCGGCGCGACTGGATTGCGGAACCGGGCACCAAATCCGCCTTCAGCGAAGGCCCCACGCCGAGTCTGAGCTCCACCGAAGGGAAGCGTGCCGAGCTGACTTGTTCACTGCGCGCCTTGGCTTGGGCGATGGTGGCGCGGGTCGCGGCGACCTGAGGGTTCTGAGTGAGCGCCATCGCGACGACCTCCCCCCGAGACATGGTGCGCGTGCTTCGAGCCTGAGCCTCGGGAGGGGCCGGCCACGCGAAGTCGGCGGTGGGGGACTGGGGCGTCTCTGTTTCGGAGTCGTCTTGCGGGGAGTCGCCAGCTTCGGATTCCGTCGTCTCTCCTTCTTCGCTGGTGCCTGCTTCCTCTTCGCTGTTGCCTTCTTCGGCGTCAGTTGGCTCGGCGGTGCTCGGCTCCTCTTGGGCTGCCATCGAGGCATTCGCTGCGCTTGGGCTCGCATCGGCCGCGGGCGTTGCCGAGGAGTCCACGCCGGTTTGGGCGCTTGCTGGCAGGGTCAGCAGGACCACGGATGACGCAATGAAAGTGCTTCGAAATGAGGGCATCCGCTACTCCAAGGGGTCTTCGATGGGTGACTTCTTCTTGCCGGTCTTCTTCTCGGGTGTGGCAGGTGGCGCCGTTGTGGAGGGTTTGGGGCTTGCTCCCTCAGTGTCACTCGGCTTGGGCGCCTCATCTTCCACGTCGGGCGTCGGCTCGGTGCTGTCGTCGTCGGTGTTCGCGGTGGCGCCGTCAGTCGGCTTTGCCTGTGGTTCGGCCAGCGGGTCGTCGAACGGACTTTCTTTGTCGGTGTCTTGGTCAGCGGCTTCTTCCGTGGGCGAGCCGAATGCGTACTTTCCGATCAGCTCCGTCAGACTGACGGCGGGTTCCGTGCGTGTGATGCGACCGCCGTCCGGCAAGTCCGTGTCGGACGCTCCTGGGGAAAGGGATACGTAGGCATCTCCCAAGAGCCCAGCACTC
>JBNKZR010000937.1:0-1280 GCA_050301735.1 Polyangiaceae bacterium
GCAGACCTTCTTCGCTCTCCTGGAGGACGCCGATCACGGCTACATCCAAGGTTCACCAGGCGGCATCCAGGGCGGCACGGAGACGCCGTCAATCATCGCCTGGATTCGGTACTGGATCTACAACGACAAAGACGCCGAGAACTACTTCTTCGGCGACGATTGTGTGATGTGTTCCTCACCCTGGAGTGATACCCAGCGCAAGAACTGGCCGTAGGGCGTTGTTCTTCACCCTAGGATTCGTGGGGGCCTTCGACGGTCGCGCCGCTCAGCTCGCCATCGACGCGGTACCGTCGAGTCTTCCCAGCAGACGCGTCTTGGTCTCGACGTAGTTCAGGTAGGCAGTCTTCGGATCCAGAGCGGGTACTTTGGTCGCGAACCACTCGAATGCCTCTTTGACCGTCCCGCAAATCTTGTGCGGATAGGGGGGTGGTGACACCCAAAACACCGCTGTGAGGATGCCGCGAACGGTCGCCGACGGAGTCACCAGAGAATAGGCGAGCGTGTTCTTCGCAACCGTGCTGCGGTATTGGTTGAGAAGGTTCGAAAGCCGGCGTCGAGCAGCCGCGTCGAAGGCTCCCGGGGATTGCACCTCGTACAAGACCGGGCGACCCCAGGTCGCCGTTTGCATCAGACTCTCGACGACCCGGAAGTACTCGTCGAGGGAACGCGGAGTGACTCGATCGTCCATGTATACGACTTCCACCCCGTCCACCCAGGTGAGAAACCACCCTCGTGCGTGATGAAGCCCGGAGCCATGGGACACGTGGCAGCACCGGATCTCACCTCTCAGGAAGGCAGAGCCCAGAGCCTTGGGACACGTTGCAACACCTGAGCTCACCTCGTCACGGAGGCAGAGCCGGAGCCATGGGACACATGGCAGCACCGAAGCTCATCTCTCAGGAAGGCAGAGCCCGGAGCCAAGGGACACATGGCAGCGCCGGAGCTCATCTCAACAAGGAGGTGAAGCCTGGGGCCGCGGGACACGTGGCGGCGTCGAAGTCCGTCTCTGCATAGAGGTGTGGTCCGAAGCTAGAGCGTACGTGGCAGCGCGTGGATGCACGCTTTGCTCCTTGTCTTGACTTAGAGCTTATATGTAGGGGTACCCGGTCTGTAGGAAACCGATAGTGGCCCTCAGGCCCACCTCGAGAGAGGATGCAAACTCACAGGTGGGGCCAACTCTTCGGCACCCCGCTCGGTTATCAACTTTTTGCTTGGTAGTTGAAGCGATAGCTATTTTTTCATGTCCTTAGTAGCGCAAGGACCTGTAAAAACTTTTACTG
>JBNKZR010000938.1:0-1233 GCA_050301735.1 Polyangiaceae bacterium
CGAGGCGATGAACAGGAGCTGGTGCTCATCGTGGTTGTTGCGGCTGAAGGCTGCGGCGCGCGCGACCCAGTCTTCGAACGCTTGCGGATCTTCGCCGGTGACGACGGGCCACCAGGGGTATTTTCTTGGGCGTTCCGCACCGAAGTCGGCCCCTCGCGGCGAGGCGTCCCAGCCCGGGGTCACCGAGGGGTGATAGGGCAAGCCGGAGCGCGCGCTCATGCTCGGCCACTGCGCCGTGCGCACTTCGACCCTGTGCCGATAATCTTGCAGGAAGTCGCCTTTCCAATCCGGCAGCGAGACGTAGTGGGTGACGCTGTCGAAGCCGATGTCCGCCAGCTCTTCGATCACCTCGCGCTGGGGATCGATGGCGGCCAGGTGTAAAGGCGGCAAGCCCTGCCGTTGCAACATCTGCCGGGCCTCGGCGATGGCGACTCGGGCCCGCTCGACGCCCAATTCGCGGATGAAGAACGTCGAGTCGAAGATGGAAAGGTACGCCCTTGCGTCCACGCGGACGTAGTTCGGGCGTGTGAAGTAGCGTTCTGCCACGTACTGCACGAAGCGAACGAAGTCATCGACGTCCGGGTGCACCAAGCGGTGCGCTTCGATCACCGGCGTATCCGTTCGCCGAACCGGGAGTACCCGTCGTGGCATGCGGTTGGCCCACATCAGTGCGAAGGGGTAACGCTGGCCCAGCTCCGAACCCAAGAAGCCGAGATCGAGAGCATCCTGGAACACGCGCTTGCCGCGGCACCAGAAGAAGCCATACACCCAAGCATCGATACCGTGTTGTTGGCAGGCGCGAATCCGGCGGGCGACGGCTTCGGGGTCACGGTCGTCGTAGCGTCCCCAGAGCGGGACCTTGGGTTGGCGGTGGCCTTCGAAGCGCGGCTGGCACGCCTCGACCAAGTCCCACTCCGTGAAGCCGGGATAGAAGGAGGCGTCGCGCTCGGCTATGGGATGCCAGCCGGGGTAGACGTACGCGAACACTCGCACGCCGAGAACCTAGTCGCGCCGTTCGAGGGTGTCGATCCGCTTCCCCGCTTCGTCGCGCTCCCGCACTCGGCGCAGGCCCTCGCCGCCCCGCGGCGCCTCCAAACGGGGAGCGAGAAAGCCGCGCTCCCGGGGGCTCTCCGTTTCGCTGGGGCGGGTCTCTGTCTCGCTCCGGCGGCTGTCTGTCTCGCTCCGGCGGCTGTCTGTTTCGCTCCGGCGGCTGTCTGTTTCGCTCCGGCGGCT
>JBNKZR010000939.1:0-1232 GCA_050301735.1 Polyangiaceae bacterium
GGTCGCGCCCAACGCGCGCGTGGACGAAGGCGTCGTGTGCGACGGGAGTGTCGTGGGTGAGGGCGCCCGGGTGCAGGGGCAGGGGGCGCTCTCGGGCTGCGTCGTGTGGCCTGGAGCGCGCGCGGTCGCGCCGCTGCGCGATAGTGTCGTCTACGGCAATGACGCGGTGGTGCGGGTCGCCGTCCGATGAAGCCCTTCGCCTTGGAGACGACGTTGCAGCCGGATCCGGCCAGGTTGGCAGCGCGGCTCTGGCATCGAGCCTGTCCGATGCTGATGTGGAACCGTGACGCGAGCGGCCCCAGCTACCTCGCGTGCGACCCTGTGGAGGTCGAGCAAGGTTTGGATCCGGAGCCGTCGTTGGGCTTGGACCCGGGGGCGGGGACTTGGGGATCGGCTCCGCGCTGGGTCGGCGTGTTACCTTACGAGGCTGAGCGCTCGCGTCTCGAGCGGCCGAAGTACCGGCGCATCGAGGACCGAGCCGCACCACTCGTCGCGGAACGTCGGTGGTGGCGCTATGCGGCGGTTGCGGTGGTCGGTCGGCGCGTGACGCTGGTCGGCGAGAGCCAGCGCGCAGTGCAGGAGTTGGCCCGCAAACTCGGCGAAGCCCCGCACGTCGCGTCGGTTGCGGCGGCAGAGTTGCAGTCGCGTGCGGCGGAGCAAAGCGAAGCGCTGCATCGCGCGCGCATCGAGCGCGCCCTCGAACACATCGCAGCGGGGGACGTCTATCAGGTCAATCTGGCACGCCGCATCGAGCTACACGTCGAGGGCTCGGCGCTTTCGCTGTTGAATGCGATGAGTGAGCGAGCGCGGGCCCCGTATTGCGCGGCGCTGTGTTTGCCCAGCGACGGCAACGTCGAGGGGCTGGAGGTCGTCAGCACGTCGCCCGAGCTCTTCTTGCGTTTGGAGCCGACGGGCAGAGTGGTGACCGAGCCGATCAAAGGCACGCGTCCTCGTGGGCCCTCCGCCGTCGAAGACCGTCGTTTGCGCGCCGAACTCGCCGCCGATCCCAAAGAGCAGGCCGAGCTGATGATGGTCGTGGACATCGAGCGCAACGACCTCGGTCGAGTCGCTCGTGTGGGCAGCGTCGTGGCGGGAGCGCCATTCGTACGCACCCACCGAACCATCCACCATCGCCAGGCCCTGGTCAGCGCCGTGCTCCGTCCCGACGTCGACCGTACCCGATTGTTGGAAGCGACGCTGCCCAGCGGCAGCATCACCGGGGCTCCCAAGAT
>JBNKZR010000940.1:0-1232 GCA_050301735.1 Polyangiaceae bacterium
GGACAGTCCTCTGCCAACTTCGAGAAGACTCCGTATCGCGTCGAGCTCTGGGATGAAGACGACGAGGACCTCGACCGCCCCATGCTCGGCATGCCCGCCGACTCCGATTGGGCGATGGTGGGGCCATATACGGACAAGACCTTGATCCGCAACGCGTTCGCGTACTCGCTTGGAGCGGCCATGGGCCTTTCGGCACCGGAGCTACGGTTCGCCGAAGTCTACATCAATCAGGAGGCGGGGCCCCTCGAGTCGACGCACTATGAGGGGGTTTACGCCGTCACTGAGACCATCAAGAACATGGATGGGCGGCTCGACCTACGGCAGCTTCGACCAGACGACACACTGGAGTCGGAGCTTTCGGGCGGATACATCTTCAAGTTCGACATGGGAGCCTTGCGTGAAGACGAGGGGGAGATAGAAATCCCTTGTACGGGCGCCGAGGAAACCTGTTTCAGTGACTTGGAATTGACCGATCCGGTGGCGCCCAACGCCGAGCAACAGGCATGGATTCAGAGCTACGTGCAGCAGGCGCACGATGCGCTGGTCGCTGATCCGATCGGTGACTACCAGCAGTACTTCGACGTGGCGAGCTTCGTAGATCTGATCATCATCAACGAGCTGACCAAGGGTGGGGACAAGTACGTTCGCAGCGTTTACATGCACAAGGAACGTGATGGGTTGATTACGGCCGGTCCTGTCTGGGACTACAATTTCACTTTGGACAACTACGTCTCCGAGCTGGAGGGGTGGCAGGTCGAAAGTGGTCGGGATAGCGGCAGCAATTGGTTCAGGATCCTTTTCGCCCAACCCGAGTTTCGCGCCGCGGCGGCAGCGCGGTGGGCGGAGCTGAGACAAGGCCTGCTGTCCGACGCCGAACTCGAGGCACGGGTGGACGAGGTGGCCGCGCCCCTGGTAACCGCCGGGCCCCGCGACCTCGAACGTTGGCCAGCGGAGGAGACCGCCGACTTGTTCGGCGGGCGTGGTGGCGGAGCCGCTCCCGACGAAGAAGAGCCCACTCCAGAAGACCAAGTGCCCGCGACTTGGGAGGGGGAGCTAGACAACATGAAGGCGTGGATTCGGCAGCGCACGGGCTGGCTCGATGCGGCGTACGCCGAGTTCTGAGCGGCTCTAGCGCGTGCGCGCGGTTCAACCCCTAGCCCGCTCTGAATTCCGGCACTGGCTACTTCGAGCGACGACATGCTGGGCAGTCCCGTGGGGCTGCCCGAGGTTAG
>JBNKZR010000941.1:0-1212 GCA_050301735.1 Polyangiaceae bacterium
ACCATGCACCTTTACTTGCACCCCACCCGTGGCCGTGACCGTTCTTCCGTCGCAGCTACAGGTGCGGTAGTCGTACCAGTCGTCGAACTCCGGTCGGGCCAGGCCGAAGAACTCGGCGGCGATGCCGAACTCGAAGCTCGCCAGTCGTTCGTAGGCGACGACCACGACGCGGTGGTTTCGCTTGGCGCTGGCCTTGCTCTTGGTCGCGCTAGGCATTGGCAGGATATTATCGAAGATTGGCGATTCTGCCACTGGTTGGAGCTGCGGAAATTCAGCACCCTGGCCGCATGTGGAGACTTTACGACTATCAAGAATCCGGTAACGGCTACAAAGTGCGACTCCTGCTGCGGCAGCTCGGCCACCCCTTCGAGCTGGTGCACCTCGACATTCTGAAGGGGCAAACCCGCACCCAAGAGTTTCTCAGCGACAAGAATCCCAACGGCAAGATCCCCGTGCTCGAGTTCGATGCCGGCAGACGCCTCTGGGAGTCCAACGCCATCTTGTGGTACCTCGCCGAGGGAACGCAATTCGTGCCTGTCGATGCGTTTCTGCGCGCTCAGGTGCTGCAATGGATGTGCTTCGAGCAGTACAGTCACGAGCCGTACATCGCCACCGTGCGCTTTTGGGAGTTTTCGGGTCAGTTGGACGCGCACCGACACGAACTCGAGGAGCGTCGCCGCCGTGGTGCACAAGCGCTCCAGGTGATGGAAGGGCACCTCAGCGTGCGCCCGTACTTCGTCGGTGACGTCTACACGATTGCGGACATCGCACTCTATGCGTACACCCACGTCGCTGACGAGGGGGGGTACGATCTGGCGCCGTACCCCTCGCTGCGGCGCTGGCTCGATCGGGTTCGAGAGCAACCCGGACACCTGCTGATCACCGACCCCTGCAACTGAGTCACGCGCTGTTCCTGGCGCCGCACGCTGTTGCACCCGTCGAACGCCGGGGCCGGCTCCCTGACGGACGCAGCACTGATTGGCACAGGTTGGCATCGGGTGAGGAGGGGCGGAGCGGTGTTACTGCCGGCAGATTCCCTGCGTCGCGACGCGGGAAGCTGGCACACGGCGTGCAACCGACTGGCGCCATGAAGACTTCAGCTTGGTTGAGTTCCACGAAGGTTGCTCTTGTGGCGGCCCTCGCGGGGGGCATGTTCACGGGAACGGATGCCATGGCGTGCGGGGGCCTGTTTTGTTCCGCCACTGCGCCCGT
>JBNKZR010000942.1:0-1211 GCA_050301735.1 Polyangiaceae bacterium
GAGGCGCCTCAGCCTGCTCGTCGGTGTGCAATGGCCTGTTGGGCAGCGTCGTTCGGAATTGGGCCTATTCGGTTCGGGGCAGCGACGTCGCGAAGAAGACCAGGTCTGTCAACGCACGGATCGCATGGCGTTCGCCCGGGCCTAGCCAGAAGGCATCGCCTTCTGAAAGAAGCTGGTCCCCGAAATGGCCTGAGCCGAGGATCACGTAGCCATGCTCACCTGTTGGGTGATCGTGGTCAGGAAGGGTTGCTCCTGTCTTGACACGAAAGAGGCCCGCGCCGCCGCCGTTGTCATATCGATGAAGTGGGGAGAACTGCACCCCAGGGTGAGTGTGAGTCCAGGTGCGGGTGTCATTCTTGAAGTAGTCGGCCATGGGCGTAGAACTTGGAGGGCGCTGAAGCGATAGCGTGGAGCTGCATCCTTCGCTATTGAGGCGAGGCTTCTGACAGTTGAGAGTGATCCCGGGCAGCTGTGACCGCAGCGTTGACGGCTTTGACGACTTCAGCGGGGGATTCAAGTGGAATGTGATGGGAACTATGGCGGACGGTGCTCACGGCGCTGTTGGAGGACATGTTGGCCAGCTGGTTCTGGGCTTTTTGTCTCGTGACGAAGCTCTCCTGCGCGCGCTCGGCGCTCAGAGATGCTTCGGTCTGGATTCGTCCGGCGATGAGGACCACGAGGGGCTTTGGGCCAAGGGTCCGCGGAGTGGCTTTCGGGTAGTCGAAACCTTCCAGCATGGTGTTGATGTCGAGGCCCTCCAGCTCGCCGACGTTGTGCTCAAACTCGGCGAACGTTTCTTTGGGAAAAATCATCGAACGGCGGAGGGAGGGGTGACGGGTCGACTAGGACCATGCCTGCGACGGAAGTTGCGTACTCGGCGAGGAATAGTCGGGCGTTGGCGCCACCACATCGAGTGGCCCACCAGAACATAGGGAGGTTGGATTGAGGCAACGGCGAGCAGACCGTGAAGTTCGACAACCATGTCGCGATTGGAATGTGGTCGAGGGGCGGGGCTGCTGGAACCCAACCCAGCACGATCGTATGCGCATGCCTTGGTCAGTTTGGCGACTCCGGGCTGGACCTTGGACCAAGCGCGCGCGTCGGTGCCCAGCCCCGAGTCGAAGACGACAGTAGGTGAACGCTCACCATGGCAGATCAGGTGGAGTGACAAGCCATCGACCGGCACTTTTGCGTCGAGTGTCGCTGGGTCG
>JBNKZR010000943.1:0-1172 GCA_050301735.1 Polyangiaceae bacterium
CTGGAAAGAGTGCAGTGTCCAGAAGTTCACCCCGAGGTGGCCCTTGATCACCTGGATCAGGATGGCCGTGGTGACGAAGTAGACGGCCCAAGCAAGAAGAAAGTACGCGCCAACCCGATCGCCCATTCGTGCCCGACGCCACGCGCCGGGGATACCCAGAACGGCAGGCGCGAGACCGAGGGTTGAGACGATCATCGTGACCTGCTCGATGTCGAGCCAGTCGAGGGCGTAGCACAGGGCAAAGGTGACCATGAGCGCCGCGCCCGCCCGCATCACCTTGCTCAGCCACCTCGGGATATGGGCAGCCAAGGCATGCTCAATGAAGAGGAACGAACCAGTGGCGGCGATCATCGCCGAGAGGCCCCCCGCATGCACTTCCATCCATTTGTTGCCAGCCCAGATGTATTGGGCGCCAACGCCAAACTGCAGCAGGTTGAACATCAGGCTGCCCGAAATCAAGATGGCATACTTGACGAACAGGTGCTCTTTCAGGCTCAACCATTGCGCGAGGCTGTAGAGCAACAGACACAGCGCCAAGCCTGTCAGCAGCCCCTGCAACATCTGTTCGTCGAGAGCCCGCCGGTGGAAGACCCTTGGCTTGACCAACGTGGTCGGCAGGATCATCGAGCCCTCGTTGACCACGCGCAGGTAGATATCCTGCGCCTCTCCGGGACGAAGCTTCAGCGGACAGCTGTTGGCGCGACTGTCCAAGGGTCTGTCGGCACGAGGAACCAGGTTACCCAGCGTCGCCCTCTGCCCAACAACGCCTCCCGAAACGACGAACACGTCGATCTGGTTGACCACGGGGTAGTCGATGTCGAGCACCCAATCGCCATCGGTTTCGTTCGAAGCCGATACCGGAATGTGCAGCCAGACTGCGTCCTTGCGCATCCCCAAGGTGCCGTACGCAGTCTCTGGCTTGCTGAAGTCTGGCAGAGTGGCAAGGATCTGTTCGATCGTCAGCTGCCTGCTCCCATCTTCCAATAGCGTAACGCTTGGCCATACCTCCACGAGCGGGTCGGAGTCGGCGAGGATGAGACGTGACTCTGCGCGAGCCAGCACAGGGGAGGCCAGGAAGTGCGCCCACAGGACCATCAGGAACGCGGTCACCCGCCAAGCTAGTCGCTGGCTGGTTGTCACAGGTTCATTTCCTTTCGCTGTGACCTTCGCTC
>JBNKZR010000944.1:0-1154 GCA_050301735.1 Polyangiaceae bacterium
GATGGCCACGGCCCACTGAAAGCTCGGAGACAAGTCGCGGTGTGATTCAGCGACTTCGTCGGGCTTCAGCGTCCGATACACCTCGTAGGCTTCGTCGAGGGCGGTGGCATCCACGTCCTTGTAGCGGACCTTGACGCGCACGAGTTCACCTGCGCCAATCTCGACCTCACCCGCGTAGGCAGCGCCGTCTTGCACCGCGGGCATGCCGTCGCCCTGGGGGAGTGCGCCACCGGCGCGCACGAGCTCGTACAGGGCGGTGACGCTGTGCCCCGTCCCGATTTCGCCCGCGTCGACGACGTCGTTGCGGAAGTCTTCGTCGGCGATGGCGCGGTTTTCGTAGCCCAGCAGACGGTAGGCAAGCACTTGCTCCGAGTTGAACTCGACCTGGATCTTGACGTCTTTGGCGATGTAGTGAAGCGCGGACAGCATGCGGTCTTCGACGAATTCGTCGGCTTGTCCTTCGTCGTAGATGACCGAGTAGGTGCCATTGCCCGCGTTGCTGACGCGCTCCATCATTGCGTCGTTGTTCTGTGTGCCGAAGCCGAGCGCCGTGAAGGTCACGCCACTGCGTCGTTTCTCTTCGATCAGCGCAACCAGCTCATCCGGATCCGAAATGCCGACATTGAAGTCGCCGTCGGTGCACAACATCACGTTGTTGACTGCGCCCTCGACGAACCCTGCTTGCGCTTCGGCGTAGGCGAGTTCGAGGCCCGCGGCCCCGGCCGTGCTGCCAGCGGCGGCGAGGCTGTTGATGGCCGTGATGATCGTCTCCGCCTCGGCGATGGGCGTCGATGGCAACGCCACCCTCGTAGAGCCCGCATAGGTGACGATGGCGACGGTGTCCGTGGGCGCGAGCACGTCCAACGTGCGCGCGAGCACGTGCTGGACTAGCGGTAGCTTGTCCGACGCGCCCATGCTCCCGGAGACGTCGACTAGGAACACGAGATTTGCCGGTTTTGCGGCCGTGGGGGCCAGCTGCTGTCCCTTGATCCCGACTCGAAGCAGGGTGGTGCCGTTGTCGGCCAGGCTGGTGGGGAATTGCTGTAACGACCGAATTTTTGGGGTTTTATCGCGCAGTGTCGCCGGCATCAACGGGCGTAATGTGCTGCCAAGTCGGAACAGCAGTGAATTTCGCGAACGATGCGGCAGTAGCC
>JBNKZR010000945.1:0-1132 GCA_050301735.1 Polyangiaceae bacterium
CAAAGACATGACCACGGGCTGAGCGATCGTCGTTGCCGCATCCCAAGTATCGAGAGCCAACGCCAATTGCCGCCCGCGACGGCTGAGCAGCCAGCAACCGAGTAACCCGAGGGTACCAGCATAGTGCACACCACCAGAAAGCTCCGCCTGGGGGGCCTCACGCCGACAGAGCGCCGCCTACCCCAACCGCCAGCCACAACAGGGTGACGAGCCCCAAATAGAGGCTGACACGGCGCTGCAGGAACTCGCGCCCCTCCTAAGAATGCCCGCTTGGCCGAGCCAGACCAAGCTGCTGCCAGAACCTCGATGGGGCAAGGGACATGAAGCTGCGCTGCCTGTTCGCGCCCCTTGTATCAGGGTTTCATCGCCTCAACGCAAATCTTCGCACTGCGCAACGTCGGCCACGGGCAGATTCGCCTCGAATACGATTCCCGAGGTCCAGGCTCGGAACCCAGGGACGTCGGTGGCTAGTTGTTGCCAATCGTCGGGGTCAACCGCAGCGCTGATCGTCGAACCCGAACGGCCAAGCCAGCGCTGTCCATCGTAGAGCAACGAGCCGGGGACGTTGGCCGCGCTGTGGATGCTCCAGTCTAGGCCATCGTCGCTTTGGGCGTAGCCGTCAACTACCGTGGCGATCCAGCGTGAGCCGTCAAAGGCGAACGACTCGCCTTCTGCAACGAGCGGGTCGCAGGCTTCAAAGTTGTCGCCCGCGTCGGTGCTCACGAAGCACGCGCGATCGAAACTGCTGCCATTCCAGTTGGCTCCCCATGCGATGAAGGTGCCAGCCCCGTGCACGACCGAAAAGCTGTGTTCCCACAGCGTGTGCAGTGTCCAGCTGTCGCCATCGTCGTCAGTCACCCCGACCACTCCCAAATCTGCGCCGACCACGAATCGCCCTGAACCGTAAGCCACGTCTCGGACGGCGGGTGGCCTCGGATCGGGAGCGATGCCGCTCCACGTCCGCCCTCCATCGCGGGAGCGCATCAGCGCCCCATTGCCCCCTCCCGCGAGCCACGTGCCATCACCGTAGGCGACGCCCCCCATCCAGTTGGTACACGACGCAGGGTAAGGCTCGTTCTCGCAAGCGGTGGTGGGATGCAGGTCTTCCTCCCAGTGCACGCCGTCGAGCGAG
>JBNKZR010000946.1:0-1128 GCA_050301735.1 Polyangiaceae bacterium
CCATTGAACGCCGACGGCGGCGCAGACCCGCCTCGCCCTGCTGAAGCGCCTCAACTAAGGGGGCGGCTGGTCGCCGCCGAGTTTCCTTGGGCATGTTCCTTACTGAAAGCTTGTCCCCGGCGCCGCCGCGGGTTAATGGCAGGTCGTTAGCCTGACTCAGGCCCAACGACGATCTGATGCACCTTCTTTCCTGACGGCATTGCGACGCGACGCCGGCCGCACCTCGAATGGCTGGTTCCGATGGTACGTCACGTCATCGGTCACCAGGTCCCATGGCGTGGCAAGCATGAGGCAGCCTTTCTGCTACAGTGCCTGCCCATGGGAGCTCTTGACCGCCTGCTGAATCGAGAGCCTCGATCCACATTGCCCAATCCCAGGGTCATGGCCGTCTTCGGCTTCGTTGGCGTCGCGCTGCCATTCTTCTTGCTGGGTGGGCTCGTCCCGGAGCTGCTAAGGTGGACGCTCATCCTTGCTGCATACCTCGCTCACCCTCTCGGCCTATTGGTCTGCTTCCGTCTCCCCGGCGGCTGGCGGTGCCACAAGCTGGCGCTCGCACTCAACCTCGTTGGAACACTTGCGTTGCCAGCCACGCTGGCGGCAGGCCTCGCGTCACTCGCAATCCTCCTCCGGTACCTTCAGCTCTTCGCGTGAAGTCGCCCATCTCCACATCCCTGGAAGAGCCTCCCCTTGGCGCTGAGAATGTCCTCGCGCACAGGCCCTTGCCAGGTTGCTGCCACATTCCTACCGTGGTATGAATACGCAATGTCCGAAACCGCAGCCAAGCTCTCCGTGAGCATTCCCCATGACCTTGCCAAGGCCGTCCGCCGCCGTGTTGGTCCGCGCGGATTG
Organism: Polyangiaceae bacterium; assembly: GCA_050301735.1. Lineage (GTDB taxonomy): Bacteria > Myxococcota_A > Polyangia > Polyangiales > Polyangiaceae > SZUA-265. Next base: position 850 of record JBNKZR010000946.1, read on the forward strand.
TCTGGCTTCGTCGCCAGGGCCATCTCCCACGAGCTCGAACGCGAGCAGCTAGGCTCCTTCATCGACGAGCTCGAGGAGACTGCTGGGCCCGTCGCGAAGAAGGAACTCTCCCGCGCCAGGCGAGCATGGCCGAAGCGCTGATCCTTGATTCCGAGGCGCTCAATGCGCTGGCTCATCCGACTGAGCGTGGCGCCCTCGCCGAGCGTGCCAGGGCCATCCTCACGACCGCCTACGAGCGCCGTGCTCTCGTTCGTGTCCCAGCTCCCGTCTTGGCTGAAG
>JBNKZR010000947.1:0-1115 GCA_050301735.1 Polyangiaceae bacterium
CCACCTGCACTGCAGAATGCGTCTACGACGTGTGCGGCGACGGCCACATCGGTCCCGACGAAGGCTGCGACGACGGCAATGACGTCGACGACGACGGCTGCACGAACGGGTGCACGACTCCGCTCTAGCGACACGGCAACGGCTCGTCCAACAGAGCCCCAGCGCAAGTCCACCCGACCACGCGCACAACTCCAAACCGTGGCATCGTTCGCTGGCGTTGCGTGCACGAGCCCAACCGACGCCAACAGCACCGTACGGACCTTGCCCACCACCTACGGGTGGGTGCGAGATAAACCACATCGCTCCCCACGAGTGAACGCGGTAGCTTCGCCCCATGCATTCGCGACGCTTTGTTGGCTGGGTGGTTTTGGCGCTGGTGGGAGTGGGTTGCTCAACCACGGAGCAAAACGAAGACAGCTCCTCGGAGTCGTCCAAAGAGCAAACCCTCGACGGGACCGGCGGGGCGGCGTCCGAGGCCCAATCATCGGGCGAAACCGCGAGCACTGACGACGGTGACTCCGCGCCCCGCGGCGGCACTGACGGCACCGACGGCACTGAAGCGACGGACTCCCCTGCCCCCGACGCGACCGAGGACGAGCCCACGCCGACGACGGTGGCCGCAGGAGCCTGCGGCAACGCCGAGGGGCAGTTGTTTCCACCCGAGGCGCCTTGGAACACGCCCATCGCCGACGCCCCCCTGGATGCCGAATCCGACGCGATCATCGACTACCTGGCGCGCAACCACGACACGTCGACGCGCTTCCAAGCCGACTTCTCGCTGCGTGTGCTCTCTGCCGACGACTCCGTGGAACACGTCGCATTCACCCCCAGCGATGCCTTCTACGAAGGGGACTGCGATCCAGCACCGATGCCGCTGCCGGCAGGAGGTTCCCTGGAGGGCGAAGACGGCTACGCGTGCGAGTCGGATGGGGACTGTCACCTGATCGTGTTCGACCAAGACGAGTGCCGGCTGTTCGAGATGTGGCGCGCCGACATCCGCGGCGACGACTTCAACGGCGGCTGCATGGCGGTGTGGGACGTCAGAGGACTCGGGACGGCGACGGCGGCATCGGGGGTTGGACAGAAGGGGGAAAGAATCGCCGTGGGGGGGTGGG
>JBNKZR010000948.1:0-1112 GCA_050301735.1 Polyangiaceae bacterium
CAACGTCCGCCACGAGTTCCTCGATGGGCGCATCCTCGCGATGGCTGGTGGCACCCCAGAGCACGGAGCCAGAGCAGCAGCGATCATCGCTGCCATCTCGGCACAGCTCCGCGGCAAGCCCTGTCGCGTCCATACCTCCGACGTGCGCGTTCGGGTGGAAGCCTCGGGCCTCGATACATATCCGGACGTCAGCGTCGTATGCGGGCACGCCGAGGTCGACTCCGAAGATCCGAACGCGCTGACCAATCCGATCGTTCTCGTCGAGGTGCTGAGCCCCACCACCGATGAATACGACAGAGGCGAGAAGCTCGAGCACTACAAGCAAATTAGCTCGCTGCAGGAGGTCGTGCTCGTCGCTCACGATCGACCCTCGATCGAGGTGGTCACGCGCGACGAGGTCGGATGGCAGGTACGGAAGACCGACCAGCACGGCGAAGTGAAGCTCTCATCGATTAACTGCACACTGTCGGTTGACGAGGTGTTCGACGACCCGCTCTCTTCCCCCGACCGCCCGCAAGCCGAAGGCTGAGGACGGGACGAGGGGGAAGCCCGCCGCAAGTGAACACCCACGCTATCCTGGCTACGTCATTCATCCGCGGCTCATGCCGCCCACCCGTTCTTCGAGTTGGGTGTGCAACCGAGCCTTGTCTATGGCGATTGCCAGTTGAGATGACAGCAGGGACAGTATTTCAGCACGGTTCGGAGTGAACATACGTGAGCTGAGATTGTTTTCGATGTAGCCGACACCGACGAGTCGCTTCTGGTCAAGCAGTGGCATGGCCATGACTGAGAGCGGGCGGTGCGAGCGCGTAAGTAATACAAGCGCCCCCTGTTGTCCGGCGCGCGGCCAGAGGAGCGCCCGAACCCCCAGACCACGTGCAGGAAAAGCGGACAAGTGCGCTATTGGTGTCCTCGGAGCGTCCGAGTCACCGACGAGAGGGGCAGAGGAGCCTTGCCACAGGCGCGGCGCGAAAGCTCCGGACCAAGAAAAGGCGCACCTGTGCATCGCCCTGTTAGCGTCGCTCACGCGGTGGGCGGCGGAGTCGAGGCGCGCCCATGTCCTCAGGCAGGCTCGCCCTTGAGCACGCCTAGGTGGGGCGGCCCTGGGTGCG
>JBNKZR010000949.1:0-1108 GCA_050301735.1 Polyangiaceae bacterium
GTCGAGGTCGGCGGCGATAGGGCAGCCTCCCTTGCTCCTACCCACGCTGGCATGCCAGCGCGGGGCCCGGTCGCAGGGTCCCTAGGCAATGGTTTGCTACGCGCACCATCGCTGCGACTGATGTCTGGGGAGCGCGCCGAGTCTGCCAAAGACACCGCGCTTCCAGACCTGCCCGTGGCGGAGGTGCAGGGGATCAATCCCTTGCTCCTACCCAAACTGCCTTCGGCAGTTCGGGGCCCGGTCGCAGGGTCCCCGGTCGCTTCAGTGGGTGCACGGCCACGATAGGAAACAGTTGGAGCGGCTGGCAAGGTACATCACTCGCCCCCCGATCGCACAGGAGCGACTCACTCAGCGTCCAGACGGCACCCTGCTGCTGGAGTTCAAGAAAGCTTGGAAGGATGGAAGCCGGGTCTTGGTGCTCACGCCCGAAGACCTCTTGGTGCGTCTTTGCGCTGCGGTGCCGCCGCCGCGCTTTCACATGGTCCGTTATCTCGGAGTGCTCTCGAGTCATTCCGCATTCCGCTCGCGTGTCGTGCCTGAGCCTTCTGAAGATACCACGGCGCACCGGCCCTCCGCAGCGCGAGGTGATCAACTCGCGCTGCTGAGGGAAGAAGACGATCATTCACCCAAAGCACTTCGTCATCGCTTGGCCTGGTTGTTGGCACACATCTTTGCCGCGGATCTGGAGTGTTGCCCCAAGTGTGGCGGTCCGATGCGATGGGCCGAGGTTGCGAAGACGGCAAGGGCAGCACTGCGGCTGATGGCGAAGCTCGGTTTGGCGGCGAATCCACCGCCCGACGCACCGGCGGCCCCGCTCGGTCAGCTGAGTCTGCAGTTCGACAACTGAACGGTGCTCTCGCTGAGGTCGACTTGCCCTTCGAGATGTTCGAGGGGATGCACTGGTGCATCTTGTTGGTGTTTCTGAGCTCGCCAGGAGGGTTCGTCGACGAGCGATGGGGGCACGCTGGTGCTCGAGATTCGGTCACGGCATCTCCGCCGGGACTCCCGGCCTGGGTTCCATGTTCGCAGCATGTCGTTTTTACCAGTTCGAATGCCCTTGCCTCAGTTCGAATGCCCTTGCCTCATTCGGTCACGGCATCTCCGCAGG
>JBNKZR010000950.1:0-1089 GCA_050301735.1 Polyangiaceae bacterium
GACGCGAAACGGGCACTCTTGTTGCCGCTGAGTGTCGCAATTGTTAGGGTGCCAGCATGGCGCAGCAGCGCACGTCGACCACGGGCTACACGGGGAGGATGCTGTCCAAGCTGGCGGGCGTTTCCACACGCACCCTCCGCAGCTGGATCGCCCAGGGTGTATTGCCCAAGCCGCACGGCAAGAGTCGTGGTGCCCGCTACACGGACACCCACCTGCGACTTGCCCGGGCCATCCGTGCCCTACGGCAGCAAGGCGTCTCCTTGAGTCAGATGAGCTTGCGGCTCGCTCAGCTGGACAAGCAGCAGCTGGAGCGTCTGGCGCAACCCGCAACGAGTACGCCGGTGGAACGTCCCCTTCCGCCGGAGCCGTCATACCCCTTCGCGGTGTGGGAAGTGGTGCAGCTGATGCCCGGCCTGGCGCTGATGGTGAGCCCAGAGAAGGGCCCCGTCCTGCGCCGTGTCGCGGATGAAATCTATCGGCACTACTCCGCCAAGGCCGAGTAGACGACCTCCGTAGCGTCATGCTCGGAGTCGGCACTCGCGCGAGATTCAGACCGAAGCCCGGTCGCGGATGGGTCCGAGCGCGCTGACGACGACTTCAGCTTTGGATGTCTATCAAGTTTTTCACGCCAGGCTTGGTAGGGTCATAGGTGATCACCAAGCCAGAGTCGGTCACAGTTTGAGTGCCGCTGGGTCTTGTCGAAGGGAAGTTGAGACAGTTGCCACGCGCGAGCTACAGCACTCACTGACGAGAGCTGGCGAAGTCGATGTGAATGCCCCCATGAACCCGAGACGCAAAAGTACCGTATCCCCTGCATGAAGCATTTGGCGTTCGCCCTCGTCGCGACCGCCCCCCGGATCGCGCCTGAACCGATCGGTTCTAGGATGGGTGTTCAGCGCTCGGGATGTCGATTGGCCCAAACTCGCGAGCGAGCTGCGCCGCATCGAGGCGGGCTCGTGTGTCGCGCCAGTACTGTCCCAAAACTCGATCCGCCCACCTACGCCACGCCTCGGTAGTAGTACCTGAGCGTTCCTCCCAGCCTTTCCCGACACTTGATCGGCGCGCTGCTGTTCGAGTTGGCTGCGCCCT
>JBNKZR010000951.1:0-1049 GCA_050301735.1 Polyangiaceae bacterium
AAAAACAAAAGGGGCATAAGAACTTTGTTCTCACGCCACGGGTTACATTTGAGGTTACAAGCTACCAAGCTATTTGTTAGCCTAACCTATCCACTCAAAATAACAAAAGTCAGTCCACCCTGCCTTCCCACATGTCCGTCACCTACTCCTCGTCAACATCTGACTCCGCGTCGGGCTCAGCAGGTGCTGCAGGCGCTGCGGGTGCAGGCGGCACCTGAAGCTGAAGCACCTGAAGCTGCTGCTCGAGATCGGCAATCGTCGCTGCCCTCTGCTCGAGGTCAAGGTCCTACTGCTCGACGTGGTGCTCGAGGTGTATGATCGCGTGCGTGCGCTCGTCCAGCATCTCGCGAGCGGCGTCTAGCTGCTGGCGGCAGTAGTGCCACCCATGCTCAGCCTCGCTGAGGCGGCGGTACGCGATCTGAAGCTCCCGGTCCTGGTCCGAGGGTGGAGGCGCACCACTGCGGAGGAGGGCGTTTGCACGCCTCAGCTCCTCGACGTGCTGCTCAAGCGAGCTCGAGTGCAGATGCTGACGCATGACGGTCCTGCCGGTGCTGGCCTGCAGGTTAAACAGGTGCTGCGCATACCCAGCCAACGCAGCCATGCCCGCGTGGAAGTGGGGCCCCTCGGGGTTGGACACAGCCTCAAGGCGCTGCTTCCACACGGGATCCTCTTGGTTGCGGATCGGAAAGAGCGCGATTGTCATCGCGGCGGTGTCGGAGAGGCGGGTCTCACACAGGGAGGTGAGTGCGACTTGTGCCGTCTGCTCGACGGTCTCATCCAGCTCGACCCCGATGACAGTTGCCATCCACGGCTCCATCGGGTTGAGGGGTATCACCACATTGACCTCGCACTTGTCCTGGCCATGGGCCATAGACATGCGGTCGTGGTAGACTGGAGCGTCCCCGTTGTAGCCGAGCTGGCGGAGTGCGTCGTACAGCACTCGCGGAAACCCCGGGCGATGCTGGCCCGTGGAGCAAAGGCTCCCATCCTCGGTGATGGTGACATGAGGGTAGTTGTCCATGTTCATCTGAAAACACAACCATGAAAAC
>JBNKZR010000952.1:0-1077 GCA_050301735.1 Polyangiaceae bacterium
GTGATCGGCTCCGCGGGTTAATGGCGAGTCGTTAGCCAGACTCAAACGCCCAACCTACTATGACATTCGGCGGCGCCTTCGACTTCCTAGAACTGTCGCGCCAATTCCTCGGCTTCTGGTTCTTCATCTTCAGCCCGAAGTTCCGCGCGGATACAGTTCGACGCTGGCGTGCCCGTGGTGTGTGGGGGCGGCTGCTCATTCCCTTCGAGGTTGCCGTCACCGTCGTGTGCGGCACCCTCCCCGTTTGGCTGGCATACCTCGCGTTCACGATCTGACCGAGCTTCGCCATGTCCTCAGCCCCCACGCGCAGACCCCTCCGATACCCCCCTTGCTTCAGGCATATCTTGACGATGACTTCAGCAGCGCTCTGATTGAACGCGGGCTCTCGCTTGGCAGCTGGTCCGTCCACATCCGACTGGCCCCACTCGACGAGCCCGTTTGCTCCTGTCGGAAGGCTTCGCCGAGCTTTCCTTCGCTGACTTCGAGCGCGCATTCCTTGATGACCACATCAGACTCCTTCCCCCCAGAGCCCCGCGTTTCGCTTCCTTGCGTCGCACCTGTCGCGCCACTTTGACGCGACGCGTTGCGCGCCTCATGAACGCGATTTCCAAGCGCCAGGCGCCTTCTTGACCCTCATGAACGCGATTTCTAAGCGCCAGACGCCTTCCTGAGCCTCATGAACGCGACTGGTAAGCGCCAGGCGCTTTCCTATGCCTCCTGAACGCAACCTGACAGCGCCCCGACGGTTGCCTGAACCTCGTGAGCCCAACTTCCTCGGAGCAAGACTCCTTCCCTAGCCTCGTCCACGTTGCTCGCTGCCGCGCCGGGCCTCTCCCGACGTCCACGCATGGCTCGACCGAAGAATCGAAGAATCGACGACTCCGGCTAGAGCAACGCCTCAGCGCTTGTCGCTCCATTCCGCTCGACGCATTCTTTCCGGCCGCGCTGTGGTCGCCCTCACAGCGCCCGCGACCAGGATCCCCGGTCGTCCAACGTGCCACTCCTCGTCGCCTGACCGAAAAGTCGCTACCGCACCCACCTACCCCATGCCCCCAAACTGCCACTAAGCAGCTATTC
>JBNKZR010000953.1:0-1074 GCA_050301735.1 Polyangiaceae bacterium
TGTTCGATCCGGCTACAAAGCGTCCGCTTCCGACGGACCCGGCCTGCGTCGGCGTGGTGACGAGCGCCGACGGTGCGGCTTGGCACGACATCCGCACGGTGGCTCTGCGTCGCGGGGCACTCAAGCTGGTGCTGTGTCCCGCGCTCGTTCAGGGCGAGGGGGCGTGGCGCACTATCGTCGGCGCGATCGACAAACTCGAACGCTATCCCGGCATGCAGCTGTTGATCGTGGGGCGCGGCGGTGGTTCGTTCGAGGACTTGTTGCCGTTCAGCGACGAGCGAGTGGTACGTCGGGTGGCGGGTTGCTCTCTCCCCGTCATCAGTGCCGTCGGACACGAGATCGACACGAGTTTGTGTGACCTGGCTGCCGACGTGCGCGCGGCAACGCCGTCCGAGGCTGCGGAGTTGGCCGTTCGTGACCAAAGCCGCCACGGAGAGGAACTCAGGCGACTCGTTGCCGCAGTGCGACGCGCGCAGCGTCAACGTCTGGACGAAGATCGACACGTGCTGGCGGGTCTGCGTGCGCGATTGACGGATCCGAGGTTCCTGATTGCGGACAAGCAACAGTGGTTGGACGAGCTGCGTGTCCGGTTGGAGCGCTGCCTACGACGGCGTCTGACGTCCGAGGCCGCGCGCGTGCGCTCCCTGGATCAGCGCCTGGCAGGTTGCCATCCCCGTGTCACGCTGGCTCGCTCACGGCAGCAACTGTTGCAGCATCGGGCCAGGTTGGAGTGGATCATGAGCCAGCGCCTGCTGGCGGAGCGCCATCGCCGTAGTCAACTGGAGACCCGTCTCACCGGCTTGAGCCCCTTGCGGATCTTGGCGCGCGGTTACGCCATCGCGCTCGACGGCGACGGGCGAGCGGTGCGCGACGCGTCGCAAGTTTCCGAAGGTGACAGACTCGACGTTCGATTGCATCAAGGCAGCCTTGGTGTCGTGGTAGACACCTGCACGCCGGCGCGCGTGCCCGGAAAATAACGCTGATGACCAAGCTGAGTTTCGTCCTGATCGGCCACCCCGTGGGCCATTCGATGTCCCCGGCCATACACGCGGCTGTCTATCGTCGCTTCGATCT
>JBNKZR010000954.1:0-1003 GCA_050301735.1 Polyangiaceae bacterium
TGGGATTTATCGAATTTATCAAATTATTTTTCAATAGAAAAACCTGTGGACCGGGTCCATGACACGATGGACCGGCGGCATGGCCGGGTCCACAGTGGTCCAGTGGGTGGCGCGAACATTGGGAGCAGCGACGCTTCATTGCCTGCTATCTCGACGACTCATTTCTCGACGTGGGGTTTCGTCGGCGGGCGACGAAGAGCATCGAGGAGCGCATCACCGAGATCGACGAAGAGATCCGCGAACGCCAAGCGGACGGGATTGATCTCGACGACATCAACGAAGATAAGTCACGTCTGCACCGCCTCAAGACCGATCTGGGCGCGGTTCTCAAGCATCTCAAGAAAACGCTTTGTCTGGATGTCCGCGAGTCCAGTCGCGAGACCAGCGTGCAGCGACTATGCGATAGCCTGTCCGGCACACAACAATCCACCTCAGTCTCGACGCTTTCCCGCGAGTCGACGGAACAGGATCGAGTGGACTACGCCGATGACGTCAAACAGCTCCTGGAGGGGGCGCTCACCGCTCACGGCTCGCTACTTCGGGCGTTTTCCAGGCAGCTGCCGCAGGCATCGGCGGACCCCGCAGGCATTCGTGAGGCCTTGCTCGGTCTGACGTTCGAACCCTTCTGTCAGGTGTGCGATAGGGTGCACGTGGAGCTCGTGAAGGACATGGGCGTCGCAAGTCAGCGCGCCGCCCGAGCGCTGTACGAAGTGATTCTTGCCATTCTGCCGGCGTTGAAGCAGGGCGAGGCCAATCGCGTGGCAAAAGAGGGCGCCACGAGCCAACTCGTGCGTTTGGATTGCACCCGACCCATGGCGAGTATTCTGGCGGCGGCTGCGGATGGCAGGGCCGTCCACTTCGTCCCCTTCGGCAAGGACGGTCTCCGGGATCCCAAAGACCTGCATCCGCCGTCGATCGAGGTCGGCAATGCCTCCGGCGCTCCGGGACTCGAACGTCGCTTCGAGCTGGTCCGAGCTCACCTTCTCATGGAAGCCGTGTTGTC
>JBNKZR010000955.1:0-991 GCA_050301735.1 Polyangiaceae bacterium
GGCTGGCCAAGAGCTCCTAGTCAGACCGGCGAACGTACTCGAACCAAATGGAGGAGACACACATCAGAGGCTTTCTGCGACACCCACGAATAGGAAGGTCGAACCCTCCATTTGGTTGTTGTATTCGGCTTCTAGCCAGTCAGTTGAGCGGAGAACCGAGGAGATGCGCACCTCGTCGAGGTGGCCTAACCAATTTTCATCAGTGTCGGCTTCCTCACCGCCAACAATGATGTACGAACCGCTCGTGTGACGAACGACCGTAGTGTTCAGATTCTGCCGTTCCCATGTACCGCCATTTAGGCTGAACTCGACGTAGCCACTTGAGTTCATGTACACGCGGGCGTCGACGTGCGCCCAAACCGCATCTGGCATCACCGTGTTCTCGTATGCACGCCAGCCTCCGACATACGTCAGCATGTTTCCATCGTCATAGGTGGAAGGAGGCGTTTCGATGCCGATGGTCATGCCGTCTTGAGCAAAGTCCTGTGTGCTGATCGCCCACTGCTCGTTGTCGCCGCTGCTGTTGCTTGGGTGCGCGTAGCCCCAGTAACTCACAGTCCAATAACTCTTGGTGGTGGGCAATACACCCCGAGGCCCGAGCAGCTCCGCGTTCCCGTTGAAGTCCAGTGCAGCTCCGATGTGCCCGGAGGCATGTGGGGTAGTACCGCGGTTGGTGCAATGACGAGCATGGTTTGTTGAGTCATTGAGATTCGCTAGGTGGTATACGGCTTCGTAGTCGCCGTCCCAAACCGTGCCCGGTGTGCCCTTCTCGGTAGTGTCGCCGCCACCGTAGTAAATGTAGAAATCCTGGTTGGCGCCCGTAAGATCCATCTTCACCCACGCAACGAGCATGCCCACATCTGAGCCATAGGCCTCGCGCTCGAAGGCCTGTGGTGGGACGCGAAGGGCGACTGGGACAAGGCGCATACCTGCGCCCAGGATCAGGACGATCGCGATGGGGCGTGGGTCCACGCCTATCTGCACCGCAAGG
>JBNKZR010000956.1:0-988 GCA_050301735.1 Polyangiaceae bacterium
CCTGCGAAACGACCCCGTCGACAGTCATCGAGTCATCGTAGGTCTGCATTCCGCGATCCTGCGGTTTTGCAGCCCCTGGTGCGACGTCGGCGGGGTCGCCTCATTGATGGCTGACGTCGAGCGCGACGTGAGCGCCCTACCGTGAACCATCGACGGCATGGGTGCCGACGCGTCTCGGGTTCGCGGCGAGTATCGCCGCCCTCGCTCCAGATATCGGCGAGTTCCTCGGCATCATGGACGGGGTCCTACGCAATATCAATGACGTCGAGCCACGTATCGATGGGCTGAGGTGGCCGCGCTGGTGGGTGCGGGCCGATCATCGGCGAGGTCCCGAGAACCATCGGCGGGGTGAGGTCGATCCATGGGCGACCTCGAGTCAGCCATCGGCGGGGTCATCTCGAGTATCAGCCACCCGGGGGCAATAAGCACTCCGGGGTGTGCCAATGGTGGGCGGGGATTTGAATCTAGCGGATCGGGGGTGACGGAACGATGGCCTGCGGGCTGGGGCGCGGTGCGACTGGACGTTGGGGGGTCGGAGATCAGCGATCGCCTCTCCCACTGTGAGCCGAAGCTGGTGGCCGTAGACGACACCGCAGAACGGCACGCCTTCCGCCTGGCGCCGGCTGGCCTCCACCAGTAGGTCATCGACAATGACGTGATGTTGGCAGTGGGGGCTGGAGAATGAAGACCGAGGAAGCGGCGATACGCGAGCATGGGACCCCTCACCAGAGGCTGGGACTGCAAACCTTCGAAATAGCTGGTCATATCCCCGTTTGCGCAGATCCCCATTGCGGATGCGTAGGTTGCACAAAACTAAACCCCTGGTTAATGTTTGTGCGTGGTGGCGCACGATCAGAGACCCGACTGGGACCAGCTGTACGAAACTGCCGGCGCGCAGGAGGGGCACTTCAGCACCAAGCAAGCGGAGGATGCCGGCTACTCACCACAGCTTCTAGCGAAGCACCTGCGTGCACGTCGCATTGCTCGG
>JBNKZR010000957.1:0-974 GCA_050301735.1 Polyangiaceae bacterium
CGGTTGGTACCACGGACGCGCGGGTGAGCGCAGTGCCCGTACCTCTCTGGTGGGCTGGATTTGACACGACGCGTTGTGTTTGGGAGTTAACACATTTACCTCTCACACGCTCTTGGTCCGCCGATCAAATCATCCGCGCAACCCCCCTTGGGGTTTACATCGTGCTCAGATCCGCCTACACGTGTGCCTATGAAAAGGGGGGGCGTGGGGCTCCTCTTATTGCGAGAGGGAGATAGATGACAACAGCATCGCAATGGAAACTGCGGCGTCTCGCGCCGCGATCACTTCGTGTGCTCGAGCGCCGAGCCAATGCCGCTCAACCCGTTCGAGCCTTCGAAGCCACCCTTCGGCCCGTGGCCAGCGAGTTCATGAGCTCGTACGACAGCGTCAAGCGCTTCAACCCCAAGTGGCAGAAGGAGATGCGCGAAGGGCGTGGCGCCGTCGCCAACTTGATAACGTTGATGCGCAGCTGGTTGCCGCGCGTCGGCAGAGACATTCCTCACTTCGACGGCTCGACCTTCGCGGACACGGCGGTTCCGGATGACGTGATGGAGGACGTGGAACGACTGCTGGAGACGGTGGAAGAGCACCAAGAGCTCGCCACCGCCGGCACGGAAGGCGTCACGCCGCTGGCGTATGCGGACGCGCTGCAAGAGGAGTTGCTCTCCGGCTTGCAGACCGCGACCAAAGAGTGGTCGGAAGCGGAAGCCGCGGACACCGAGTATCAACAGGCGCTGGCCCGCACGCGGGAGCTCGCCCGCGCGTTCGAGCAAGAGCTGATCGCGTTTCGCGCCACCCTGGCAACCACCTTCGGCCGCAGCGACACGGACTATCAAAAGCTCCGCACGGCTCGCGCCTCGACCTCGGATCCGGGGATGCCGAGCATGGTGCCTATGTCTTCAACGGGCAGACCGCGTTTCGGCAGATAGCCGGCATCGAAGCGGAACGGGCCACGCATGTCCCACGCAAGCGTC
>JBNKZR010000958.1:0-849 GCA_050301735.1 Polyangiaceae bacterium
CCAGCTCATCCGGCTGAGCGGAACTCCCGCGGCGGCCTGCTGCGGGGCGCCGGCGGGGGGTCCGGCCCGAGTGGAAGAGGCCGGCGTTGAAGACAGGCCGGCCGGGAGCACGCCGGTCGTCGGCAGCGGAGCCGGAGGAAGGTGGGGGTGTGGCGGTGGTGGCGGCTGGACGAGGGTTGCCCACGCCGCCTGCATGGCCGCCACGTTGCGGTTGGTGTCGGCGACGCTGCGGGTCAGATCAGCGATGCTCCGGGCCAGAGACTCGAGCGTGATGGCGCCTCTGGATGGTGACGTGGCATCGGAGAGGACCGACGACGTGGGCAGCCTCCCTGTTGCCGAGGCCGGCAGCGAGCCGGTGGCGGGGGCGATGGCGGGTTGTACCGACGGTGCAGGGGGAGGACCTGACATTGCTGATACCAAGCTGTTAGGGTTCCTAGCCCTACCGGCGATGGAGCGTAGGTTGTAGGGATGAGAGGGAGAGGACAGGGCTCGGCTATGGCGGTGGCGGCGCGTTGGAGCCGTGGCGGCGAGAGGACAGCAGCGGCGCGGTGGAACTCCCGGCTCCTTGAGGAAGCCGGAAACAAATCTCTTATTTCCCTTCCCCTTTTCCGAAGGGGTGATTACATATTTATAGTCCTCGAACTCTACAATAGAGATAGAAATATATCTAAAACATTCTAATTAAATAGATAGTAATAGATTGGGCCTGCAGCCCAATCTTGCGCCACCCCTAGCCACCACGCTGGCGCCGGCTATACTTTATGCCGTGCATAACAGGTACATATTATGGAAATTAGGGAGTCGTTTTTATGTTGCACCACAGGGCCAAATACATATGAAGACATGAGG
>JBNKZR010000959.1:0-837 GCA_050301735.1 Polyangiaceae bacterium
ATCGTAGGCCCAGGCGCGTTCGGGCGGCATCACGTCGCGCCAGATCCGGTTGAGATCGACCAGCCCGGTGCGATACGGCGAAAGCCCGGTGGCCACCTCGGCCCGGCAGGGGGCGCAGAGCGGCACGGTGGCGTAGGTATTGGCGAACCGCACGCCGCCATTCAGCAGCCGGTCGATATTCGGGGTCTGGATCGTCACCCCGAAGGTCTCGCGCCAGGTGAAGATGTCGATCATGTCATCCACCCAGATCAGGCAGATATTGTCGTCTTTGGTGCTCTCGCGGGTGAAGGACATGCTATCGCTCCCAGAGGCAGAAATGATCGAAGGCCGCGCGCATTTCGCCGCCGGCTTCGGTGGTTTCTGCCAGAATATCGCGCCCGGGCCAGATGAACAGATCGCGGATCCGCCCGGCGCCCAGCGTCTTTTTCAGCCCCGGCCGGTGGCTGCGGCACCCCAGCAGCAGCGTGGCGCCATGGGGCAGATCGGAGGGGGCAGGGGCGGTATGCACCGGCCCGCCGGGGGTGCCGAGCGCCAGCGTGGTTTCGGTGCAAGAGATCAGCGTGACCTGCCAAGCGTCGGGGCTGGCCTTGGCCATGCTCACCGCGCTTTCGCCCGCATCGTCGCGCAACTCGATCCGGCGCTCGGGCGTTTCGTGCAGGTAGAGGTAGTTGTTCCGCCCCTCGCCGCGCAAGCTGAGCAGCGCGCGGGCCGGGTCCTCACCACTGGTCCAGATCAGTGCCGCCGACCAGCCGCTGGGCTGTGCCATCTGCTCCGACCAGCCATAGCCGCCATTCACCCCGTTGCGCAGATGCAGGGCCGTTTCGCCCTGACAGGGGG
>JBNKZR010000960.1:0-829 GCA_050301735.1 Polyangiaceae bacterium
AGTAGCAACTTCGAAAGTTTCGGAAATGACGTCTCTGTCACCACGAACGACGGACCCCGAGTCCACCCCTGTTTCGGAGTGAAGTGCCATGCGTGACAATAGAGGTCGTCTCCCGAGCGCCATGCCGACCACTGCAAACGGAAGCCGTCGTCCGCCGTGACGTCGGTGAGGATCACACAGATGCCGCGCTCGACAGCTCGCAGCATGTCTGTGTGCGCCTCGTCGCCAGGTGAGCGAGCGATCGCTGGCCAGGCCCCAGACTCCAGTCCGTCGCCCTGGAGGTCGCCTCTACCCGATGTGGGACCGACGTCGATGGTCGCTTCAGCCGTCGGCGTGTTGCGCTGCCCCTCTCCCATCGCAAAGGTTGTGACGCGGAGAGCGGCGTGAAGCAAGCGGTGCTGGAGGTGAGACACTTGCTCGCGACCCGTTTTCGAACGTCAAAGCGCGAGGTCGGCCGACTCGGTTTAGGCCGAAGGCCTCACGCGTCTCACCGACGCGTTGATACTGCATGGATCGACTACACAACTTTGGCTATCTGGCAACCTCACACACGCACTACCCGAGGGCGGGGTTAATCCTCGGGCACCCGGTCTTGGTCATTGTGCCCGTGCATGGGCTTCCGCTGGCTGTGCGCCCTTCGGCTTGCCTAGCCTGGCGCCCCTCCGGTCGAGCGCGGGTTGGTCACCTTTGGGAGAAGAGGCGTACTCCTGAAGCTTGTACTGGATCTTGCGGACGCTGATGCCGAGCACGTCAGCCGCCTTGCTCGTGGAGCCGCCCTGGGCTTCGAGAGTCTTGAGAATGGCGTAGCGCTCGATGTCTTGCAGCTTCC
>JBNKZR010000961.1:0-804 GCA_050301735.1 Polyangiaceae bacterium
GGGCGCTCTGCGCTGGGCTACCTGGTGGCCTGGTGGTTCCAGGGGCGCGCACAGGTGCTGGGGATCGACCGCTCGGCGGAGGTGATCGAAGGCTGTCGCGAGCGCGCCGAGCAGGCGGGTGGCGGTGTCGAGCGCGGGCAGCAGGTCGTCGAGCGCGGCGATCGCCGCCGGCGCCGAGCGGCCGCCCGCGCCGACGAGCGTCAGCAGCGCGGTGACGATGGTGCCCAGCGACGGGTCGGCGCGCAGCCGGTTGCAGATGTCGAGCAGCGCCGACAGCGGCGCGCTCTCGAGGCGGTCGAGCTCGTCGCGGTCGCCGTCCCGCTGCTGCTTCATCCGCGCCCGGGCGGTCTCGAGCTCCTCCTCGAGCTCGCCGAGACGCTCCCGCGCCTCCGCGAGTCCGCGCTCGGCGTCCTCGCGCCGCGCGCGCTCGCGCTCCCGGTCGAGTCGCGCCTGCGCCAGCTCCTCCTCGAGCTCGCGGACGACGAGCGCCGTGCGCCAGGTCGACGACAGCTTCGACGACAGGATGTCGCCGTAGATGTGGTCGCCGACGTAGAGGACCTGGTTGCCGGGCACGTCGAGCATCTTCTGCAGCTCGATGACGTTCTGTTCGAAGTGCCGGGCGACGAGCTCTTTCGCGGGGAAGCGAACAACGCTCGCCCTCGGATCGGTCGACACAACGCCCAGCTGATCGTTGGCGACGTCACCGACGATGGCTACGAGGACATCGTCGTCTACACACCAACCAGAGAAAGCATCGGCGATGACGAGTCTCTGGCGCACCACCTTCGAGTCTGGGGCTTCGAC
>JBNKZR010000962.1:0-801 GCA_050301735.1 Polyangiaceae bacterium
AAGCTCTCCTTCTGCAGGCACATCTGCGGCAGCACAACGGTGGCGAACGGAGTGGACCAGAACTCAGGCCACGTATCGTTGTCCGGCTCGCCGAGCACGTCGAATATGGCGCAGAGCTGGCCGTCCTCGTAGCTGCCCTGGAACAGCGCGCTCCCCGTGATGATCCTCGCCATGACGCAGCCCAGCGACCAGGTGTCGACCCGCGCGTCGTAGTCGGGGATGTCGAGCAGCATCTCGGGAGCCTTGTACCACATCGTGCCGGCGGGCTCGTACGGCGGCGGATCGGAGGTGGACATGGCGAGACCAAAGTCGCAGATTTTGACGGCGCTCTGGTCCTCGGCGACGAGGATGTTCCCGGGCTTGATGTCGCGGTGGATGATGCCGCGCGCGTGCATCTCCGCGGCGCCCGTCAGAAGCTGCCACATCACGGCGCGCAGCGTGGACTCCGGCAGCGGCCCGCCGCTCCCCTGCTTGCGAAGGTACTCGGTGATGCTGGAACCAACGTACTCCATCACCAAGCGGAGTTTCTTGGTCGCCGGATCGCGGATGACGCCGTGGTAGCCGACCACGAAAGGGATGCCGCCGCACGCCTCGAGGAAGCGCGCCTCCTGCTCGAGCTTCTTGAGCTCGACCTGGATCCGGTGCCGGCCCCGCATGTACGCCGCGTCTCCTCCTCCGCCGCCACCGGCAAATTGCATCGCCGTCCGCCAGAGACAACTTCGCAGAGAGCGGTTGTGACACACGGCAGTGGTGTGGATGCGCGCACGAACGGGCAGCAGCAAGAGCGTGGGTGAGTGGGGT
>JBNKZR010000963.1:0-801 GCA_050301735.1 Polyangiaceae bacterium
GCCGAGTCTGACTAGTACCGCGTGCCCGAAGTCCTTACCGGGTTTCTGCAGGCCCTCCACCAAAGGGCAAAGGGCCTACAGAAAACCGGTTGAGGCTGCCTTCTGCACGCGGACTCTGTTGCTTTCTGGTACGAGAACCGAAGTGCACGCAGTCCACGCAGTGGACGAGTAGCACGAAGGTAGACGGTGGCGGGCGCAGCCCGACAGGCGCCGCAGGCGCCAGTGAACCCGGAAGGGACTTCCGGCTTCTCGGACCAGTACCTCGATTCAATCGAATCGAGGGGAAGAACAAGGAGGGTACCCGAGCAGATCTGCGCAAGACGAAGGGTCTTTCGACACCCTCGCCCGGTCGTGGGTGTCGAAAGACCCTTCGCTTCGATAGGCGCGAGGTACTAGTGACAGCGTGCCCCGTTGGCCCCTCCCATGGCGGGCGCAGCCCGACATCAGGGAGGGGCGGCGCCACGCGCAGACGGCGCAGCCGTCGAGCATGGCGCGGGGTGGGCATCACCCCCAACAAAAAACGCTCAACTCGAGACTAGTACCGCGTGCCGGAAATCCTTGCCGGGTTTCTGCAGGCCCTCCTCCACAGGGCAAAGGGCCTGCAGAAACCCGGCTGAGGCTGTCCCCTGCGCGCGGACTCTGTTGCTTTGGTACGAGAACCCGGAAGGAACTTCCGGCTTCTCGTACTAGGCTATCGCCATGAGCACGGCGCGGCGCCTGCATCATAGCTACAAGGACTACCTCGACCTCCTCCAGCAGAACGATACCAAGCTCGAGTTCTGCGACGGGGAGATATTCGCC
>JBNKZR010000964.1:0-788 GCA_050301735.1 Polyangiaceae bacterium
ACTCCACAACGGAGGTCATCAAGACGGTCTACGTAGACGATTCCCACCTGTATTTCGACTTGCGGCCTGGAGGCATCTACAGGGTGCGGCGCGACGACCCTCGGAGGGAGGCGGTCGAAAATGTGGCCCCCAGCGGCGGGGGCCAGAGACTTCTCGAAGACGTCTTTGTCACTCGTGTCTACGATGGTGAATCTGGGCGGACACGCATGCACGAAGTCGACAAGGCGACGCTAGATGCGCGCATCGTTGACTTGCCGGACATCGGCTACTTCCAGACCTCGACTCTGGACGACGAGTTCTTCTACGCGGTGGGCATCGGCTGTGCGAATCCGTCGCGAGTGGCGCGAGAAGGGGGTCAGGAAAGAGTGCTCGAGTTCCCGCCCATCACTGAAGGTGGAGGAACACGCCTGGTCGTTGACGATCGGCACTTGTACTGCGCGAACTCCTTCACGATGATCAGAATGGACAAGGATCTGGCTTCGCCCCCAGAAGTGCTGCTTGCCGATCAGGGGTACTATCAGTACATCTTCCGATCTGGCGAGGATCTGGTCTGGATGCAGGAGGGTGAGCCAGGTACCCAACTGCGGTCGAGCGTCAGCCACATCTACCGAATGAATACGCGGGATCTGATGCCGCTGAGACTCGGATCCACTGACGCGCGTGTGTCCACGGGCTATGTCTACGACGATGAAACCGAGTGTTGGTATTTTGGCCGCGCTGGGCGAGGCCAGGGCTACATCGGATACTTCTGCCCCAGTACGGGCTTTCAGGTGGTGACGAACCAACGG
>JBNKZR010000965.1:0-782 GCA_050301735.1 Polyangiaceae bacterium
TTGCAGTCCAAAACGTTAACGCAGCTGTCCAACGACTCGCCATTAACCCGCGGAGCCGCTCGCGACAACCCTTCAGGACGGAACATCCCCAAGAAATTTCGGCGGCGATCAGCCGCCTCCTTTGTTGGGGCGCGTCAGCAAGGGGAGGCGCTTCTGCGGCTCCGTCGGAGTTCAATGGCCTGTTGGGCAGCCCTGATTGGGAAGCAGCTGGTGCGTCGTCAGGGTTTCTTGGCAGCGCAGAAGAGCTGGGGACTGAGCATTGGCTCGGACTCCAGAGCTTGGGCCACTAGGATGAGCGCCTCACGTCTTGAGGGGTCAGCCCAGGCGTGGGCGAGGTCAGGAACCTGCCAGGCAGGGCCGACAACGCCGAGACAGGGCTCGGGCAGAAAACTTGCACCGATGAGTTCGTCGACGAGCTCTGTGGGGCGATGGAAGTACGCTCGCTTGAAGGTGTTGAACCGGCTGGGCGCGTTGGTGCGCAGTCCCGTTTCAGCTTCTCGCAGCACCAGTGCGCGGTAGTCGTCATCAAAGATGAGGCCGGAGTGGAGCGCGTAGTTGAGTCCGGCGAAGCGGTTGACGGCGACAGCAAGGAGAAGGCCGCCCGATCTGAGGACACGGGCTGCTTCGGTCAATACGTCGAGGCGCGCCTGGAAATCGGTGAGATGGTAGAGAGGTCCAGCCAGGAGAAGGGCGTCAAAGGAAGAATCGTGGAAGGGGAGCTTGCGAGCGTCACCAAGTCGGATGCTCGCAAGGGGGGGCTCTTGAGTAGCCTGTCTTGTCTG
>JBNKZR010000966.1:0-776 GCA_050301735.1 Polyangiaceae bacterium
GACGAGGTCGACGAACTGGGGCTGACGCAAGCCTTTGACGAGGCGATTTGTCTGGTCGAATGGCCCGACCGGCTGGGCGAACTGACCCCGACAGGCGCGCTGCTCATCGCCTTTGAAGCAGGCGACGACCCCGAGGCGCGGCTTCTGCACCTCTCCAGCGATAACCCCCGCTGGCGGCAAATATGTGAGACTATTTCGCCGGAATTTGTCCATGACCTCTGACCATGACCGGCTGACAGATGTGTTTCTGGCCCATGCGGGCTGGGCGAGTGCCCAGCGCAAAGCTTTGGCCGGTGATGCCTCCGCCCGGCAATATGAGCGCTTGACGGACGGGCCAGACGGCGCGCGCGCCATTCTGATGAAAGACCCGGAAGATATTGGCAGCGTGATGGCCTTCCAGCGCATCGCCCGGCACCTGTCGGCGCTTGGCCTCTCGGCCCCTCGCATTCTGGCTGCCCTGCCCAAGAACGGCCTGCTCTTGGAAGAAGATCTGGGCGACGCGCTGTTTTCGCGGGTGCTGGCGGAGCAGCCTGCGCTGGAGGCAGAGCTTTATCTGGCCGCCGTCGATGCGCTTATCACGCTGCACGCCGACCCGGCCCCTGGCCCCGCCCTACGATACCCCGGCTCTGGTGGCCGCCATCGACCCCGCGCTGGACTGGTACGGCCAAAACGCCACAGGGCAGGCCGATCCGGCTGGGGGCGCCCTGATCAAGGCCTGTCTGAAAGACGCGCTGTCAACGCTCGCGCCCTGGCAACCGGTGCTGGCCTTGCGCGAT
>JBNKZR010000967.1:0-774 GCA_050301735.1 Polyangiaceae bacterium
CGTCTTCAACGTGGCCGACGATGCCGAATGGGCACGTTTCCTCCCATTGCCGAAACCATACCTTCGTGTCCACGCCGAGCAGTTCATCGCCAGGCAGGTGTTGCTTGACCGCACCCTCCACTGTTCTTGGGCCATCCGCTGCCAGGACACTTTTGTCGGCGGGATCAACATCCGCTTTTCGCATGAGCACCGTCTCGCCGAGATTGGTTACTCCATCCGGCGCGATCGTTGGGGGCAAGGTCTCGCCACTGAAACCGTCTCCGCTGTCATCACCCACGCCTTCCGAGCAGACTCCCACCTGAACCGCATCCGGGCCATGGCCGATGCCAGAAACACCGCGTCTCAGCGTGTGCTCACAAAGGTCGGATTCGTTCGAGAAGGTACTCTCCGCCACAATCGTTTCGTTCACGGCAAACCCATTGACGAGGTTTGGTTCGGAATCCTCCGTTCTGACTGGTCCGAACGATAGCCACCTGTCAGTCGCATGCCAGCACCTCTCCTCCTCGGCACACTACCGCCAGCGCTGTATCGACCTCCAGTGCGTACCCCACGATCCGCAAACCCGCCGGCTCGGCACCACATGCGTCCGCGAAATCTGGACTTCCGATCTCCGCGCAGCTCTCCGGCCCAATGCCGCACCAGCCCCGCGCTTCGTTTTCGATGCCCTGCTCACAGTCTTACCGGGCTGCTCCGGTGAGTTGTTCCAGCTCGCATGCGCACGCGGCCTGCTGCATGCCCGCCGCATCTGTCGGGATGCATCCGGGCCCCAAACCC
>JBNKZR010000968.1:0-772 GCA_050301735.1 Polyangiaceae bacterium
CTTTTCTTTTCTTTCTCCTTCCCCGGCCACGGAGCGGCAGCCTAGGCCTGGCTCTGATGCCATTGTTGGGTCTCTTCCTAGGTGCTAGCCTCCGGCGGGTGTAACGCGTGTGATAGAGTAGTAGATCCTTGACCTGAGAACCCTAGACCTAACCCTAGAACTGCTAGAGACCTATACTAGAGCCTAGGGATTACTAGGGTTTACCTTGGGGCGACGAGGAGGAAGACATGGCGCCGGGTGGTGTCGAGGTCGAGGTCGCCGAGGGTCGGGTGGTCGTCGGTCGGAGCCGTCGAGGTCGAGGCGAGGTCGGTGCAGGGGCCAATCCCCTCGCTTCAGCGCCTCTTTGATCGGTTAGGGTTAGGGTTTGTGGCGGCGCAGTGGGCACGGTGAACGTTGGTTCCCGTGCCCCGGCTTAGCCCCTCTTTTATATGGCGCTGCGCGAGAGGGGGCCCACTGCCATCAACGGCAGGCGCCCCCGATCAGGGCGCGTCTCGGATCGGGCCGATCCGGAGATCCGGTCCCGATCCGGAGATCCGGTGTGGGGATCACATCCCTAACATTCTCCCCCTTGATCTCCACATCTTATCTTTACTTAGACAATCCGCTCATCCACAAATTAGTGCATAGGGCACACTGCATCATGACAGTCAGTTACGTACTATCAGACACAATGACCACAATACACCTTTCTGTTTCAAAACAGATTCTTGTCTAGGCCCCTTTACATCCAGAATCATAGGCTTTCCTTCAAACCCATGCCGGCTAAGTGTTC
>JBNKZR010000969.1:0-769 GCA_050301735.1 Polyangiaceae bacterium
TGCTGCGGTGCCGATTCCACGGAGCTCCACCGCAAGCGAGTGCGAAGCCTTGGGAGCGCACTTATGCTGAGGCGGACGGTGTCGAGGTCATGAATTCTGACGAGTTTACACCCGAGCCGGAGCCGATTGACGGGCGGATGGTAACACGCTCGGTCTGATGTTCCATCAGAGCGGCTGTCCTGACCCAGTCGTCGTTGGCGAGTGAGGCTACTGAAAGCCCATGACTTCGAAGCGTTACGTTGGCCGCGGCGTGTTGGACCGTAGCAAACCCTGCCTGCTATGTGTCCGCCGGGAGTCCCCGTTGCGGCTTCAGGGCGTCGCGCACTCGCTGCACGTCTACGGCGTCGACCACCATCCACGCCGTGCAATGCCCCTCCCGTTCTGAAGCCGTCCCTGTTTGGGCATCGATGCTGCCTTCTTGGCGGACGAAGTCGTCGAGATGGTGTTGGTGATGCCGGGCCGTGCGCTCAGCGTGCGGCCCGAAGAAATCCCAAATCAGCCGGACTCGAGAAATCGCTGGTGTCGACATCGACCCCCAGTAGCAGGGCTGGCGCGGACAGCGCGGCGCAATTTGCAGCGGCACGGCCCTGCCTCCCATTGAGGGTGGATCATCACCGAGACTTCGTTAATCCACTCGGCACCCCGACCTGAGGCTGGGTTCTGGTCTGTGACTTTGACCGGGGGTGACTTTCTGCTGCCGTTCGAGCGGGCAGTCAGAATGCGTTCAGTTGGCCTGCCGCGTCGTGTCAAAGGTGTGGAGAAACCACCG
>JBNKZR010000970.1:0-769 GCA_050301735.1 Polyangiaceae bacterium
TAGCCAAAAGAGCCACCATGACCTCCACCGTCGTTGCTTGTCTTGTCGTTGTTGTCGCCGTCATTACCGCTATTGCGGTTTTTGTTGTTATACTTGTTCCGGTTGCCACCGGTGCCGCCGTTTCCGCCATTGGGTGAGCAAGACGGCGTGGAAGACGGAGACACAACGTTGGTGTGGAGCGTCGTCGGGGCAGCCGGAGGCCCGATACTGTCCATGTGAATCTCCTCCAGTAGCAAATTGTCCCGAACTTTGAGGAAGTTCGGAAATGACGAGTAGCGTCGAATGATGGATCCCACGTGCTCGAAGCGCTGCTTCAGCCCCGAAGGATGCTGAGGACGAGGATCCAGTGTTCAACGGGTGCACCGAGGTCAGCCAGACCATCGGCCATGGCCTTGAACTTGCGACAGTACACATTGACCGAGAGGTCACCCTGAACAAAAGTGCGAAAAGCAGCATCAAGGTGAAGAGTACGGTGCTCACGGTTACCGAGAAACTGGTTCTCGATGGTGAGCCAGAGGTGGCACGCCGTGCAACCACGTTCCTGAACCACCTGGTGAAGATTCACCAAGATGGAGTTGCTGATCCAGTTGAGGACGATGTTGTCCATCCGAATCCACCCCAGATCTTTGGACGAAGTGGCGTCCGTGACGTGCTTGAGCAGGGCATAGCGTTGTAGCGCCTGCTCCATGAGATCACGCCAGCTGGCGTAGTTGGTGGAGGAGTCGAGGACGATGTTCACCAGCTAGCGGACGTTGAGCACTACAACCGC
>JBNKZR010000971.1:0-759 GCA_050301735.1 Polyangiaceae bacterium
CTTGCTTTCGGCCCAGCCGGCCTGCCCCTCCCCCGCCCGGCCTTGGCTTGCCGGCCGGCCCAAGCCGCCGAGCCCACCGTGACCCCGGCCCACTGGCTTCTTAGCCGCTCGGCCCGCGCGTCGTTGGCGTATTCGCAAGAATACGTTTTCTTCTTGATTTCGCGCCTTCCGTCCGCAGCGTTTTCTCTCTCTCCGCCGCTGACACCTGGGCCCCACCTGTCATCTTCTTCTTCCCCACCGCGCCACCGCGCCCCGCGCCGCCCTCGCCGTGCCTCGGGATACCGTTGGCCATTACCGCCCCGCCCCCCATCACTCCTCCCTTAATCCCCTTCAAACCCGAGCTTAATCGCGCCTTAATGGCCCTAAACGCCATTTACCGCCGCCTTTATTCCGGCCATCTCTCCGGCGCCCCCTCCACCCCCTCCGGCGCCTATAAAAAGCCCCGAGCACCCCCAGAGCACTTCGCACCTCACCACACTCTCTCCTCCTCCTCTCCCGCACCGGAGCGCGCCCCCACCGAGCCCGACCGCCGCCGGTCCTTCACCTCCGTCGCGCCGCCGTTTCCCCACCTCCCGAGCTCCGAGGAGCCCACAAAGGTGCTCACCGCAGCCTCCTCCACCTCCCCCGCCCCTTCCCCGGTGACCTTGAGCCCCGGAGTGGCCGGAGGCCGAGCTCCGGTGAGCTCCCGAGGTCGGCCATGGCGCCGGTCCATGGTGAACCGAAGGCGCCTGTGGTCCACGGCTTGTGGACTTAGTCCAC
>JBNKZR010000972.1:0-733 GCA_050301735.1 Polyangiaceae bacterium
ATCCTAGGTAGCTATCAGAAGTAACGATCGCCAGGCCCGGAGTAGCTGGGATGTTACAAATGACATCAACCTTTGTGAAACTTTAATTCAACTTAATTGGGTAGCCTTAGCCTACCACTTTAACATAGTAAATAGATGCTAATAATTTGAGAGTCGTGTTTAGGTACATTTTTGCTTACTGCGTTGCTATTCATTTACCTTGTTATTATTACCCTTGCATATCATTTATTTCCTGCACTTGCTGAGTATCAACCATAAGTGTACTCAACCCTGCTATTTTCCCCTGCTACTTAAACCAGCTGCTCAGAAGGAGAAGATGGACTAGAATTCTTCAATGAGGAGTTCTAGGCTACGTGTTGCCCCAGTTGTTGTTCCTATGGAGTTATGGAGTCTTCCATTGTTTCACTTCGCTTGAGAGTCGTCTTATTCTTTACAGACTTTATTTATGTAATATTTTATTCATGACATTTGGTTATCTGTGAACACTTTTGGCCGTATGTGTGGAACAATTGATCCTGGGTCATGCATACGATGAGTACTTGGTTTTGGCATAAAAACCGGGTATGACACGAGCATACGACCAGAGTCGCGCATACGACCAAAGTCGAGCATACGACCGGAGCCACATCTTTTGACCGGGGTCGGACACACGACCGGAGTCACATGTTCCAACTGGAGTCGGGCATACGACCGGTGTCACACGTTCTCACAGGAGTCAGGAAAAGATTGGAGT
>JBNKZR010000973.1:0-723 GCA_050301735.1 Polyangiaceae bacterium
TGGACTGCCTGTGCGTGCCCAGCCTGAACAGCACAGAAAGCTTCGGCCTGGTGCAAATTGAAGCGATGCAAAATGGCGTGCCGGTGGCTGCCTGCGCCCTGCCTGGCGTGCGCCAGCCGGTGACAATGACAGGGATGGGAGAGGTAACGGCCGTAGCCGACCATATCGCCCTTGCCCAGGCTGGCCAGCGCCCGTCCGCGCCAGGTTCCGGCGATGATCCTCACGCTTTCAACAGCTCCTTGAGGTCGATCTCCATATTGGCCACGGCCGCCTTGTCGGGGCTCTTGCCCGATTCAATCAGCCGTTTGCCTACCATATAGGCGCGCGGATCGTTCATCGCATCGAGCGCCAGCAGCGTATCGCCCCGGTAATACCAGAAGCTGACCGTGGCGCCCTCGCCCCGGGTGACAATCTGATCATAGCCGGTGTTCAGCCCGACGATCTGCAGTTTCACATCGTATTGATCCGACCAGAACCACGGCTTGGCGGTGTAGCTTTTGCCCGCGCCCATGATATTGGCCGCCACCAGCTCGCCCATATCAATGGCATTGCCGACGCTTTCCAGCCGGGCCCGTCCGCCCGTTTGCGGAAACGAAGCGCAATCGCCCGCCGCCCAGATCGCCGGATCAGAGGTGCGGCCTTCCGCATCCACCGCGATCCCGTTGTCGATCACCAGCCCGGCCCGTTCGGCCAGCCCGGCATCGGGGCGGATACCGACGCCAA
>JBNKZR010000974.1:0-719 GCA_050301735.1 Polyangiaceae bacterium
ACTCGTTCGGCGGCAAGGTCGCCTTGCAGTGCGCCCGCGCCTGGCCCGCGCCGCCGGGCGCCGCGCCGCTGGCCGTCTGGTCGCTCGACTCGCCGCCGGGCGCGCACGCCATCGACGGCGACCACGAGGTGCGCCGGGTCATCGAGACCGCCCGCGCGATGCCCCAGCCGGCGCCCGACCGCGAGGCCGTCACCGCGCACTTCGAGCGGGCCGGCTTCGCGCCCGGCATCGGCCGGTGGATGACCACCAACGTCGAGCGCCGCGCCGACGGCTTCTGCTGGCGCTTCGACCTCGACGTCGTCGACGCGCTGCTCGCCGACTACGCCGGGCTCGACCTCTTCTTGCATGCGCGCCTGCAATGCCTTCAGTTCAGCCTGGCGGCGCAGCACGGCGCGGACGCGGGCGCTGAGTTCGCGCGGGTGAAAGGGCTTGGCCAGGTAATCGTCCGCGCCCAGTTCCAGCCCCACGATCTTGTCCACGTCCTCGTCACGGGCGGTGAGCATGATGACGGGGAGTTCAGGATACTCCCTTTTGATTTCTAGGAGGAGTTGATCCCCTTTGACTTCGGGTAGCATTACGTCGAGCAGGACCAAGTCGTAGTTGAAGTCGCCTTGCAGCATCTCTTGGGCCTTTTTCCCGTGGTCGCAAAAATCCGTATGATAGCCCTCTATACCAAAGCGGTAAGAGAGCATGGTGCGGATGCCGGGGTCATCGTCTAC
>JBNKZR010000975.1:0-684 GCA_050301735.1 Polyangiaceae bacterium
ATTTACAAATCCCCAGCACAGTACCGGGCCGGAACCGGCCCGAGGCTAGAGCCCACGAGGCGCGGCGGCCTGCCACGCGCGGTCGGCCGAACGCCGGCTGGGCCACGGCCTGGCAGCCCAGCCCAGCGGGGCACTGGCCTGCGCGCGCGCGCACCGCGTGCGCGTCGGCGCGGTCACCGCGCGCGGAACGGCGCGGTGGCGCGCTCGCCGACGGCTCGGCGGTGGCTCGACGACGGCAAGGTGCTGCCGGGGGTCTCGAGGGGGTCACGGGGAAGGCGCCGGGCAAGGAGGAAGGGACAGAGGCGCACCGGAACGGCGGGTCGACGGTGAGGCGGTGCCAACGGCGTCGGGCGGCGGTGTTCGTCGGCGGTGAGGGGTCTCCGGTGGTCGCCAGTGTGGCTGAGGAGGTCCTGCAGCTCGGGAGAGGCGAGGGGGTGAGGAAATTGCAAGAAATCCCAGGGATTGGAAGCTCGGGGAAGAGCTCACCGGGGAGAGGCGGACGGCGGCGGCGGTCGGCCAAAATTCGTGAGGGAGAGGCGGGCTCCGGTGGCCGGAGACGACGGTCCAGGTGCGGGGAGTGGCGGGGAGGCTCGAGCACTCGAGAGAGAGGTCGGAGAGGGGTGAAAAAAAATCAGTTTCTGAACGGAGGGGCGTGCGGCGGAGTGCGCTCGGCGGCAGCGCGGC
>JBNKZR010000976.1:0-704 GCA_050301735.1 Polyangiaceae bacterium
CGCTGGGTGCCCCATCCGCACCGTGTGCCCCGCCACCAAGGCGTTCATCGTGAGCAGCACGAACTCGCCGGGGATCCCGTGCGTGTCGCCACGCATTCGGTGAGCGAACACCTCAAGCGGGCTTGGTTCTGTCGGGTGATTGAATAGCAACCGCCGCCCGTGGCTGACACCGATGGACTGTACCGTTCGGACAATGTCGCCGAGCCCCCCAGCCTGAAGGTGACGCACCCTGACGAGATGCCCGCGCAGAGTGGGGGGAGTACATCCTGGGGACGCTAACGTCCTTCGCGGCGCTCGTGATGGTCTACTTGGTGCGCCTCGGGCTTCGCTGGCGATTTCAGAGATGGTGACACGCCTCGCGCGTGAGTGTGCGTGCTTCGCGGGATCCAACATGACCTACCGGCGTTCGTGGGACCTCTCGTGGGCCTCCTCTGCAAGGTGATGGCGGCTTGTCGGCCCTTCCGGACCCGCCGTCACTTGGCGTGAGTGACGTGGTGAATCGACCACCCGCTTGTGAGTCACGCCCGCACTATCTCCCAAGGCCGTTGCATCCAGACGGATAGTTCCCGCGACACCTCACATCCCGGCACTCCACCGCCTCCACACCGCAAAGAGTGAACTGCGTGGTTGCGACGCTACCTGCGGGATGTTTACGGTGTGCGTGGAGGTGTTCAATGGTGGAAACAAGTGTGCTCAATTTGATC
>JBNKZR010000977.1:0-704 GCA_050301735.1 Polyangiaceae bacterium
ACTCAGGGCATCGCGCATGCTGCCAGCTGCCTCGCGCGAAACGACGGAGAGTGCCGCGTCATCCGCGTCGATGCCCTCGCCGTCCAACACGACCCGCAGTCGATCGATGATCATGCGGGTGGGGATGAGCTTGAAGTCGAAACGCTGCACGCGGCTCAGGATTGTGACCGGGACCTTGTGTGCCTCCGTCGTGGCGAAGATGAACTTCACGTGGGGCGGCGGCTCCTCGAGCGTCTTCAGGAACGCGTTGAACGCCCCGGTCGAGAGCATGTGGACCTCGTCGACGATCACGATCTTGTAGCGATCGCGCTGCGGCCGGTAGGGCAGCGACTCCTGCAGCCGCCGGACGTCGTCCACGCCGTTGTTGGACGCGCCGTCGATCTCCTGCACGTCGACGTCCACGCCCGCCGTGATCTCGCGGCAGGGGTCGCACGCGTTGCACGGGTTCGGTGTCGGCCCATTCTCGCAGCAGAGCGCCTTCGCCAAGAGCCGCGCGGTCGTGGTCTTGCCGACGCCGTTGACGCCCACGACCATGATCACGTATGGACGCACCCCGGCGGGAATGTCGATGGCCACGCCGTCGGTTTTGATGTCGTGCTTTTCGAAAAGACGCGAAATCTCCTCGCGCAGCAGGCGGTGCAGCTCGTTCGCGTCCTCGAAGCGCTCGCGCTTGACGCGTATACGCAGGTTGTCGATGATGCGCG
>JBNKZR010000978.1:0-703 GCA_050301735.1 Polyangiaceae bacterium
CTCGATGCGCATTACACCGCGGCGAGTCCGGGCCTCGGTACGACGTGACGGCTGGGTGCGGGAAGGGCACCGCATGCCTCGGCGACTTCTCGTCGCGCCGCGCGTGCGGGGCGACGCTTCACTCCGAGAGCGGCGTGTAGTCGCGCATCTCGTAGCTGATCTCGTCGTCGGCGGCATTGAGCACGTAGTCGACGGTCACAGATCGCGGAAAGCCGTAGCTCTCGTCGTAGCTCGCCTGGACGTCGGCAGCCGTCGACAGAGCGTCTTCGATCTGGTCGAACATGCCGGCGACCGTGTACCAAGCGTACCACTCATCGCGCGGCACGGACTCGTCGTAGTTCTCGTCGCCGGAGTTGGCCAGGGCGCTCTCGACGTCACCGTCGCGCACGGTGACGAATACATCGTCGCGCGGCTCGAGGGCGCAGAAGCAATCGCGCTTGACGTAGAGGGTGTAGTCGCTCTGCCCCTCGGAAGCCCACAACTCCCGGGCCGCGTCGAGTTCGGCCAAGCCCTCGGGATCCGGCGCTGGCTCATCCGTCGGCGTCGCCATCGCCGTCGGCGCGGGGCATGCATTGCAGACCGAGCTCGTAGTAGTCGGCCTCGCAGAGGCAGCGCGCGCGGCCGACGGTGTGCGCGCCGGAGAGCGTGACCATCTCGTCGGCGGACAGCCCCTTGGCCGCGAAGCTGGCCTGCAGGTCCGTCA
>JBNKZR010000979.1:0-702 GCA_050301735.1 Polyangiaceae bacterium
CGTCACGCCCGAGGCCCACTCAGAAGTGGAGCTGTACCGAGCCTGCAGCGGGCACTCGGCCGCGTTGTCGCGCGCTCGGGCAGCTCGACGAGTGCGCCACGCCTCGCCGTCAGGAGCGGGGAAACGGTGGAGTTCATCGCATTGGAACGTGTGACGCGCTTTGTGGGCCAGCGACGAGTACGCAGTCTGCAACGTCGATGGTCGAGAACGCTTGTTGGACGAAAGTCTCAACGAACTCGAAGTGCGGCTGTGCTCCCATCGTTTCCTGCGCACTCATCGGGCGGAGCTCGTCAACGTGGAGGCCGTCTGCAAGCTGCGTTTCGACGGTCAAGTTGGCGAACTCGAGATGACGGACGGACAACGGGCCAAAGTCAGTCGTCGCATGATGCCAGCCGTGCGGCGTGCCCTGGGTTTATGAAGCGAACGAGTGCGGCGCGATCGCCGCGACTCGTGCGCGATTTCGTCGAGACTCCTCACACGGGGTCGATTGGCGGCAGAGCGTTGCCAAAGACCAGGGGGACGACGACATGGCGGACGCGAACGCCCAGTAGCTCGGCGGCCCCTACACCGCGAAGACAGCCTGCAACGAGACAGCCTGCGTCAAAAAAACCCGCAGCCGCGAAACCCATCGGGCTCCAGGCCCCTGCCGAAGCGGGAGCGTCAGCGAAGTGGTTGCGCTCGAAAGAGCTTTCGACTTGCATC
>JBNKZR010000980.1:0-696 GCA_050301735.1 Polyangiaceae bacterium
GGCTGTACCAGCACAGCAGATCTACAACCCGGTCACAGTGGTTTGCCACAGTGCTGAGTGGTTTAACAACTCTGGGCCGATAGCGCGATTAGGCAGGCAGCTACGATGCGACTGCAGCCCGACGCCAGCGCCGTGGGCCACCTGTCAAGCACCACTACAGGCCTAGTGACGCAACGACACCGCGCCGTACCACTGACCTAGTGCAGGGTGGTAGGCGACAAGACCCGGCGTGCCCACGCTGTTGAAGACATCATTGGCTACTCCTAGCCGTTGTGCCCTACAGTGTAGGGTTCACCTACCCCGGGGCCACCTGTCGGGCCTTGGGGGCTCATTGTAAACCACCCGGCCTTGAGCTATAAAAGGCTCGGGTGGACGCCACTTCCAAGGAGTCAAAAGAAAGAGAAGGCTCAGACAAGACAGGCTTGAGCACAATACAACTCAATACTCCTGTGGATGCAGGGTATTACGCTCAGGCGGCTCAAACCACGTAAATCACCGTGTCCACCACGTTCACCTAGAGCTAACAACCAAGAGGCTAAAGACCTTCCCCACAAAAGAACCACAACGGGCTGCTCCTGTAGCGGCTCCGGTGGAAGTGTCGTAAAACCACTTCGACATAGTGCTCGGCTAGTCAAATGTGCTTGTTTCAATCAAATTCTTTCACCATAATTCTTTAATATATTTTACATTTTTTCT
>JBNKZR010000981.1:0-692 GCA_050301735.1 Polyangiaceae bacterium
CCGAGCTTTCGACCGGGGACGCCGAGCGGTTGGTGACGGATATGCGCGAGGCGCTGGCCGATCCGGTCTTTGCCGATACCGCGCCGCCGCTGGCCGATCTGCGCCTTGCCGCCTCGAATGCCCCGGCGCTGGCGCGGGCGTTTCTGGAACTGCACCGGGCCTATCGGCAGAGCCATGAGCGGCTGGCCTCTCTGGACGAGGCGCTGGGGCGCGAAGGCAGTGCGGTGCAGGCCAGCCCCTGGGACGAGGTGCGCGACTTCTTCCATTATTGCGACAACTATATTGATGCGGTGGATCGCGCCGCCGAGCATTTCAGCCGTTCGGGCGATGCCGAGGCGGCGGCTCTGGAGGCGCTGGAGCGGCGGGGGATCCGGGTGGATCTGACCGAGTCGGAACAGATCCGGGAATTTGACCGCGCTTCGGGGCGGCTGGCGCTTTCGACCTATGCGCCGCCCTCGACCCGGCGGTTTCAGCTGTTGCATCAGGTGGCGCTGCTGACGCAAAACGATCTGCTCGACGCGACGCTGGATCTGGCGCGGTTTCAGTCGGACGCCGCGCGGGCCATCGCCAAGAGCGGGCTGGCGAACTATTTCGCGGGGGCGGCGCTGCTGCCCTATGGCCGGTTTTTGGAGGTGGCGCATAAACAGCGGCATGATCTGGAGCGATTGTCTGAGATTTTCTGGGCCTCGATT
>JBNKZR010000982.1:0-686 GCA_050301735.1 Polyangiaceae bacterium
AAAGGCACTGTCGGGGCCACGCGCGTCCGTCCCGATAGCCGCCCGCATCCCGACCACGCACCGCCGCCGACCGCAGCTGTCCGAAGCCGCACTGCTATCCACTCCCGACCATGCGTGTCCGACGCGCCACGCCACCGACATCGACTGGCCACTCCCGCCGCCTCCACGCCGGTCACCGCCGAGCCGCACGTGCCCGCGCCGTCGTCCACGCCTCACCGTCCGAACGTCGTCGTCACCGACTCTACCGGTAAGCCGTGGTGTCGTCGCCTTCGCCGCGCCGCCGTGCCGTACGTGTGACACCATCTATACCATGAGCTCGCGCAGCACCACCATCCACGCGCCGGTGAGGCCCTGTCGTGCACTTCCCCGCACCGCCTCCCGTGCGCCGGTGACGTCGTCGCCACGGGGCACGCATCGGTGACGTCGTCGCCACAGGGCACACATGCCGCGCTGGGTCGAGCTGGGCCAGGCTGTGGGCTGCGCGCGCTACGCAGGCCGAGGCTGAGCCGGGCCAGGCTAGGCCACACGCAAGCCATGCAAGCCGGCCGCGGCGGTGCTGACGCTGGGCCGTGAGCGGATTCGGCCCAGTGGCAGTTGATTTATTTTTCTATTTTCTAAATATATTCAAATCCTTGTAAATTCAAAAATTTGTATAGGATTCATTTGAACTCGAAAAATTATGAAAC
>JBNKZR010000983.1:0-678 GCA_050301735.1 Polyangiaceae bacterium
ACTACCCCCATTGTTCCCTCGATGAGGATGGATGTCTTTATACCACGGGCTGACACCACCCGGGGTTTCCACGAGAGCACTTGAGCGCTCTCGTCCGACTCGGCTACGACGGGCCGATCTCCATCTACCGCTGCCGTCCCTTTCAGGCCCATGGTATGAATGTGTGTGAGGTCAAGGTGGAGATACTGAGAAATCAAGTGGTCAGTTTCGTGGTTTGATTATGATGAGTCATTGACTTGGCGAGGTTTGAATTCGAATCCGGGATAGTTTTGTTTTGTTTTTATTTGATCTTATTTCATTTGGAGAATCACGTTTGCTTGTCTCGTGGTGTGCAGGTGGCAGGTACGGCATCACATGCAGTGACGAGGACCGTGGCAGGAGTAGGGGACCTAGTGCAGACCACTGAGGATGGTCGCACAGGTCGGGTACTCGGTGGCCGGACGATCAAGATGTCTGGTGACACTGTGTGCGGTCTGCACCGTGCACATGGAGACGAGGAGCGCGAGTTTCTTGGTTTGGCCTCAAAACCAAGGTCAACAGGTTTTCCGGCTTGAGCCTCAAAATCAGCAGTTGCAGTTTGGTGATTTGGCCACAAAATCACCACGACGATTTCTTGGTTTGGGCCTCAAGACCAATTGGGCTACAATTTGTTGGTTGTTCCACAAAACCGGTGGGAGG
>JBNKZR010000984.1:0-676 GCA_050301735.1 Polyangiaceae bacterium
CTGCCCTAGGAGCACGGGCGGCCTGTCCGGTGGAGGCTCGGGCGCCACGCCGTGTTTCGTCATCAAGCTGGCGATATCGGGAGGAGCCCTGGCGACTTGGAGCCAACGCATCGGGCCGCCACACTTAGAGCAGGCATCAACGTCAGCTCGAAAGACGTGACGCAAGAGCCAACCCCACCGCGAGCGACGAGAGCGCTGTGGAGCGTCGTCGTCGTCGACGCCTTCCTTTGGTTTCCCGGCGACTCGGGCCCCCGGCGAGCCAGTGGCGAACCCACCGCCGGGTGGCGCCGGGAGAACAGGTGGCGCACCATGTCAAACCAGGGTGGCGGAATGGCTGCGCAGAGCCGGACCAGCAGGTCGTGCGGCTCCAGATTGAGAGCAACTCGCTCGGCGCAATCAGGTGATTCCTCGAGCGAGCCATGCGGCACGTGCTGGGGTCGGGAAGCCAGAGACCTTCAACTTCCTCGGGTTCACCCACATCTGTGGCAAGACGAGGAAGGGAGTCTTTGCTCTGCAACGCGTCACGATGCGAACACGCTCCCGCCGGCCAGGGAGGAGCCGAGCTCAATCGCCCAGCTCTCCGCTCATTTGCTCTCCGGGATGAGCTGAAAGCCGCGCCAGCCCTCAGGAGGAGTCGCTCCCGCCAACATCTCGTCCAACCGACGCCCAGCTTCTG
>JBNKZR010000986.1:0-671 GCA_050301735.1 Polyangiaceae bacterium
CTCCCTGGAGAAGTGGCCACGGACGCCACAATTGAAGCACCTTCCCTTGCCGGAGCTACGCCGGCGCCTGCTCGCTCTCGAACTGGTGCTGCTCCCTCCGTCATCGTCGTCGTCGTTGTTGTTGTGGCGCCCGCCACCGCGGTTGCCACCATCACAATTCACGTCGCGACCTTTCCCGGAGTGTTGACGCCGTCGCGCTTCCCACTGCTCCTCCGTGAGCAGCAGCCTTGCCATGCCATGCGCTTCCTCCTCGTCATCACCGTCGACCTCCGCCGCACGGAGTCTACCGACAAGCCCCTCGAGTGACAGGGTGTTGAGGTCCAGGAGCGTCACGATGGACATCGCGATCTACCGGTATTGCTTGGGGATGATGCGCAACATCTTCTTGATGAGCCGCACTTCATCAACCTTCTCCCCCAGTGCACGGAGCTCGGACGCCAACGTGTTCAGCCTCATGGCGAACTCGTCGATCGTCTCGCCGTCGCGGAACTTGACGTTCTCGAACGCCTCGAGCAACTTCTGCGCATTCGCCTCACGAACACGTTCGTCGCCCAGCCGCATGATCCGCACCGCCATCCACGCCTCCTTGGCGCTGCTCTTCTCGGCGATCGTCGACTTCATCTCCGCGGGAACGACACGGAGGATGGCCGCCAATGCCATCCGGTCCTCGT
>JBNKZR010000987.1:0-629 GCA_050301735.1 Polyangiaceae bacterium
GATTAGACCTTCCTATCATGCAGTTCTAATTCTACAGAATAGATAGAGAAATTCACTATAGGTGCAACATGTTCAAGGTGACTTGCCTTGTTGATCCGCGAAGAACAGTTGGGACTCCTCGAAAGCTTGGTCTTGAACGTCCTCGAACAACGGTTCCGGCACAACGTTACCTACCGTGAAGTAAACACATGCAATCAATCAATAAAATGCAACAAACATGTGTTATATGAATGCATAGAAAGAAAGAGGAAGTGATTCTAAGAATTTTGGCACAAGAATCACTGGATTTGGAGTTGTGGTTGAAAAGATATGGAATTTTGAAGTTTCGGGGCTATTTTTGTGGATTTTTCTGAGGCTAGGGACCTTTTTGTAATTATTTTTCGAATTTTGGGCCGAACTGCAAAAATCCTGGACCGCGGGTTAATTTCGGAAAAACCCGAGGGCCTGAGTGCAAAATCTGGACCGCGGGTTGTTTTCCCAAAAGTCCAGGGACCTCTTTGCAAGATTTCCAAAATATCCGGAATAACGAATTATTTCCTAACGGATAATTCGTGGACCGGGTCCACGTCTCCGTGGACCGGCCAGGCGCGCTCGGTCCACCGTGGACCGACGCCGGCGTCGCAAACGGG
>JBNKZR010000988.1:0-667 GCA_050301735.1 Polyangiaceae bacterium
CACTGTGGTTCCCTTGCGCAAGGTCCAGGAACTCCTTTAGCTTATTGCGGAGCAGACCCGCAGATAGGTGATATGCATAGAAGGCAGTACAGAATTCACCCCGAGGAACTTGGTGATCATCAGGTAGGGTGGCGATGTAGGAAGCCCACCATGCTCCAGCTGCGCCTCTGAGCTGCTGAGCAGCATACAGAGTCTTTTGATACTCTGTACAGTTAAGTAGGCTGAACTTTGACTCGATGGTGCGGAGCCAATCGTCTGCCTCAAGTGGGTCTTTTCCCCCAGAGAAGAGTGGTGGGTGAGTCGCCAAGAACTCTGAGTAGGATGTGTTCATGTCCTGATATCGGGGGTGCTGTGGACGTTCTGCCCCACGACGTGCCTCATTCTGAATGAGCAGAGTCATGAGCTCATTCTGTGTTGCCAGTAGCTGCTCCAGGCTGACCGGCGGATGCGGGGGTGGCGGCGGTGCATTGCCACGAGTGGGCTATCCACGCCCACGTCCGCGTGGAGCGGATCCCTCGGGGATGTCAAGCACATCATCATCGGTGGTTCTCGTGCGCACCATCTGCCATAAACAGCTTTGCATCATTAGGTAATCATAATGGTCCAGTAGAATATGATGTAAGCCATGCATAAGATAAATACAATATATAGAAAGAGAGGCAATTGC
>JBNKZR010000989.1:0-666 GCA_050301735.1 Polyangiaceae bacterium
CAACGGATAAATATTTTTCACCACGCGTGATGAACCGGGGCCGGGGCGCACGGTCCACCGTGGACCGACGTCGGCAGGGACTGAGGGTGCCGGAGCGCGGCGGCGCGCTCACCGGAGTACGGCCTCCGGCCGCTCCGGTGCACCAAAGCTCACCGGCGGGGGCGCAAAAGAGAGAGAGGAGCACGGGGAGCTCGGCTCGGGCCTCACCGGAGCTCGAGCGGCGGCGTGGCGACCGGGCGATGGCGGTGGCGTGAAGAGGACACAGGAACTCGGTGGGGAGGGTTTCCGGCGTGGGAGAAGAGAAGAGAAGGGCGCGGTGAGGTGTGGGGTGCTCCGGGGGTCGTCGGGGTGGCTTTTATAGGGTTGGGGGAGGGCGCCGGGGGGTGGCCGGAGTAACGGCGGCGATGAATGGCGTTTAAGGCCATAATGGCTCGTTAAACCTCGGTTTGAAGGGGGATTAAGGGGGGGAGTGATGGGGGCGGGGCGGTAATGGCTCAGCGGCATCCGAGGCGCGGAGCGGGCGGCGCGGGGAGCGGTGGCGCGGCGGAGACACGGCCGGGGTCGTGGTGGCGCGGTGGAGAAGAAGAAGTTGACAAGCGGGGTCCACGCATCAGTGAGGGGAGAGAGAGAAGGTGCCGATGACGGAAGGCGTGAATCAAAGAAGAA
>JBNKZR010000990.1:0-626 GCA_050301735.1 Polyangiaceae bacterium
GTCAAAATTCCTCCTAAATCTCCTTCTACAAATTTCCAAAGCCTTGGTAAATTCAAAAATCCAATTTTTAATTCAGAAATCATTTTTCCTTGCTTTCGGCCCGGCCAACCTTGCGGCCCGTTCGGCCTCTGGCCCAGCCAGCCCACCGGCCGCGCCGTCCCCGCAGGCCGAAATCGTCCCGGCCGGCCCATCCAGCCCGCGCGTCGGTCGCGTCTTCACGGGAAATACGTTTTCCTTTTCGGATCACGCCTTCCCGAGCCGGCCGCCTCTCCCTCGTCTCTCTGTCAACCGGGCCCTGCTTGTCAGATGTGTCTTCCCCACCGCGCTGGCCAACCCCAGCCGCTTTCTCCCATCCCCTCCGGCCACCCCGCGCCGCTCGACCTCCGACCTCGTGATGCCCGGCAAGACAATTACCCCGCGCCTTGATTCCCCTCCTTAATCGCACTCCTTAACCTCTCATCAAGCCGGCCCATCTTCAATGGCATTAAAGCCATTAACGCCGGCATTAACCGCATGGCCACCCCTCCCCCAGCGCTCCCCCGGCTCCTATAAAAGGTGAGCACCCTCCCCGAGCTTCACCACACCTCTCCCCACTCTCATTTTCCCTCTCTAGGAGCTCTAGCCTC
>JBNKZR010000991.1:0-657 GCA_050301735.1 Polyangiaceae bacterium
TTTCCCGCGCGACCGCATAAAGCGTCACCCATGACAAATCGCCCTGCCCTGCCCCCTGAAATCGCCCGCCGCCGGACCTTTGCGATCATCTCGCACCCCGATGCGGGCAAGACGACGCTGACAGAAAAATTTCTGCTGTATGGCGGTGCCATCCAGATGGCCGGACAGGTGCGCGCGAAGGGTGAGGCGCGGCGCACGCGATCAGACTTCATGCAGATGGAAAAGGACCGCGGAATCTCGGTCTCGGCCTCGGCGATGTCGTTCGATTACAAGAACTTCCGTTTCAACCTCGTTGACACGCCCGGTCACAGCGACTTCTCCGAAGACACGTATCGGACGCTGACGGCGGTCGATGCCGCGATCATGGTCATCGATGGCGCGAAGGGCGTTGAGAGCCAGACCCGGAAGCTGTTCGAAGTCTGCCGCCTGCGCGACCTGCCGATCCTGACCTTCTGTAACAAGATGGACCGCGAGAGCCGAGATACCTTTGATATCATTGACGAGATTCAGGAAAACCTCGCCATTGACGTGACCCCGGCCAGCTGGCCCATCGGCGTGGGTCAGGATTTCATGGGGTGCTATGACATCCTGCGCGACCGGCTCGAACTGATGGACCGCGCGGACCGGAACCGCGTCGCGGAATCGATCGAGATCAAC
>JBNKZR010000992.1:0-654 GCA_050301735.1 Polyangiaceae bacterium
AAGAAGTTCGCGCAGACGGACATCGACGAGGTGATCATCGGCCACACCAACGAGGCCGAGTACCGCAAGCTGCTCAAGAACGAGTACATGGAGGCGCTCAGGGACCGCACCATCAAGATCGACGTGCCCTACATCACGAAGGTCTCCGAGGAGAAGCGCATCTACGAGAAGCTCTACCACGCCGACAAGGTGCCCAACGTGCACATCGCCCCGCACACCCTCGAGGTGGCCGCCATGTGGGCCGTCCTCACGCGGCTCGAGGATCCGAAGAAGCACAACCTCGCCCTCGTGCAGAAGATGAAGCTCTACGACGGCAAGGTCCTGCCGGGTTACACGCAGGACAACGTCAAAGAGCTGCGCAAGGAGACCAGCCGCGAGGGCCTCGACGGGATGAGCCCCCGCTACGTGCAGGACAAGATCAGCAACTGCCTCGTCAGCGAGTCCGGCAACGGCACCATCAACCCCTTCATGGTGCTCAACGAGCTCGAGGGGGGCCTGAAGAACCACAGCCTCATCGCCAACGACGACGAGCGCGAGCGCTACCGGGAGCTCCTCACCGTGGTGAAGGAAGAGTACACCGACATCGTGAAGAACGAGGTCCAGAAGGCCATCGCCGCCGACGAGGGCGCCCTGAAGCGGCTCTGCGGCAACTAC
>JBNKZR010000993.1:0-652 GCA_050301735.1 Polyangiaceae bacterium
ATATATATCCTACCAAATATATACCGACATATATGACAGTCTATTATACAGAATATATAGCCTACCAAATATACTCTAACAGGTAAGCGTAGCATGAGCGGAGGAGGGGATCAGGGACGATGTCGGTGAAGAGGTCGCGGCGGTGAGGACAAGACGATCAGGCACCACCCGCGCCGACCCAGGGGTTCCAGCCTGGTGAGGGAGCGGGAGCGGCCTGCTGGTAGAGCGACTACTGCTGCTGCTGTTGGCCGGGTAGGAACCCGGGTGACGGATAGGGGCTCGGCATGGTCATGAAGGCTTGCAGACGCTGCTGTCCTGTGGGCACCGGGCCGGGGTAGACGGTCATGTGCCCCTACCACGGGTGGCCGTAAGTCGGCCATGGCGTGCTGGTTCGGCCGTCAGAGGCAGTGGGGACGGTGGTCTGGCCAGAAGAGCTATTACGGCCGCCACTGCCGTTGTTGTTCCTGCTGTTGTTGCCACCGCCATGACCGCCGTTGTGGTTCTTGTTGTTGTTCTTGTTCCAGTAGCCACCGTTGCCACTATTGCCACCGCTGGGTGGGCGAGACGGCGTGGAGGATTGTGGCCTAGCTACCGTGGGCGCACCGTTGTTGTAGAGCGCCGTTGGTGTAGCTGAAGGACCTATACTATCCAT
>JBNKZR010000994.1:0-648 GCA_050301735.1 Polyangiaceae bacterium
TAAAACCAAGTATTTCCTTGTCAACCGATGAAATATAAGGAAACACACCAATGTCGGTAACCCGCTCGAGCTATGAGTAACGAGAGTGATCTATTGAGTCCGGCAGATAACCCACAGAGCAATAACTAAGAAGAAGCAGGACCAAGTGATAGTAACTATGCACACATCAAAGCTCAAGATGAACACTAGAACAAAACATATAAGAACTATAACTCAAAGTCTATAAAGAAAGGTAAGGATACAAGAGCTCACCGATCTCCGAGACTACTTCTGGAGCTCGAGTGAAGACTCGACTCGACTCTCGACCCCTGACAGGGCTTCGCCTGCGCTTCTACTACTAAACCAGAATCTTTACAAGTGGAGAACTACAAGTAGAGTGTGGTATCTCGACTTTCACCATGAGGGGGTATTTATAGGGGTGAACAGGACCTCCATCGACTTGGAGAGGTTGGTTTGGCGCTAGGTGGTGCCCGGCCGGCCAAGCCATGTGGCTGGCCAGCTGGGTGGAGCGGCCTCCACCGACTCGGGCTTCTCCTCCTCATGTAGATGCGTGGCAACCAAGGCTCGGGCCAAACCGCCTTAAACCCTGGTCAGCCAGCCAAGGAGTTGGGCCGATCGGTCGACACCTGGGCCGACTCAGCCTGGGGT
>JBNKZR010000995.1:0-645 GCA_050301735.1 Polyangiaceae bacterium
ACCGATGAGATCGCCTGGGTGAAGGGGCTGTTCCCGCAGGCCCGCGATTACCTCGACACCTATGAGCAATTCGGGCTGCTGGGCGCCAACGGGCTCTACGGCCACGCGATCCATCTGGAGCCGCGCGAACGCGACCGGCTGCGTGAGGTGGGCGCGGCGCTGGTGCATTGCCCGACCTCCAACACCTTCATCGGCTCCGGCCTGTTCGACATGGCAGGGCTGATGGCGGAGGGGCAGCGGATCGGGCTTGCCACCGACACCGGCGGCGGCTCCCCCTGTAGCCACGGGCGGCGGCGATCTCTTCCGCGCGGTCGGGCGCTGCCGTGCGCTCCTGGACAAGCTGCTACGGCACGACGACGGGTGGGTGTTCTCGGAGCCGGTGGACGCGCGCGCCCTTGGCCTCCGCGACTACTACACCATCGTCGAGAACCCCATGGACCTTGGCACCGTCCTCAACCGCCTCGACGGCCGCCGCTACGTCGATCCCCACGCGTTCGCCCGCGACGTCCGCCTCACGTTCAGTAACGCCATGTCGTACAACAACGAGGGCGACCCCGTGTACAACAGCGCGGTCGAGCTCTCCGAGATCTTCGAGGCCGGGTGGGCCCCCGTCCTCGCGTCGCCACCGCCGCCGCCTCCGGATGC
>JBNKZR010000996.1:0-643 GCA_050301735.1 Polyangiaceae bacterium
TTCCAGAGTGGTCTTCTCCTCCCTTAGCTTCTGAGTGTCTTCCCTTAACCTCTTGCATAAGGCCTCTAGCTCTGTGATCTTCTAGCTTGACTCCTCTTCATGCTCTCCTAGCAGGTTGACCTCCGTGATGGCCTGGTCGAGATCTCGGACCAAAGCTCGAGTCAGCTTCACTTGATCGGTGAAGCACCCGATGTGGTCATGATCTCCTGCGGGCATCACCACATCTTCATCCCCTTCTTGGGCGCGGCTCAAGAATTGGCGGTATTGCAATTGCTCTATTTGTTATGGGGTGCCATTACCGAAGTAATGACGCATAATACATCACATATAAGAATTAAATATATGAAATGCTCTGAAAGTTAACTTTATTACAAATTGAGTTTCAAATTCGATTACAGAGTTTTGAGAAAAAAGTAGGGAATAAAAACATTTGCAGAACCAATCACTTGTCGATCAAGAATGACACCTTATCCTAGAGATGCTGACCTCAGAAACGGCTCACACTGGGAGGGAGAAAGAGAACACACACTATAGGAAACCGTAAAATCTACAATGACCCATATAACTTATGAGGGCCCCCTTGTAAGTTAAATAACTTACGATGGCTCAAACGTGGCGATCGTAGATTATTCTTATTTACGAT
>JBNKZR010000997.1:0-641 GCA_050301735.1 Polyangiaceae bacterium
CCACCCGCTCGCCCACTTGCGGGGCTGGCTCAATCGTCGCGGCGTCGTCACGGCACGCTTGCTCGACGGTGTCCGGCACCAAGAGCGCATCGTCGTGGCCGGTTTGGTCCTCTCGCGGCAGCGGCCGGGGACGGCGAGCGGCGTCGTCTTCGTCACCCTGGAAGACGAAACCGGCACCATCAACGTCGTGCTCTTCAGCCAGGTCTACGAACGGTTTCGCCTGGTCGCGCGGCACTCGACGCTGCTGCTCGTCGAGGGAAAGCTCGAGCGGCAGGTCACGCATCCCAAAGCGGGCGAAGTGGGGCGCCCCACACCGGTGATCCACGTCATTGCCTCGCACCTCGAACGGCTCGACGGCGAAGCCAACGTACGCCACCGCTCCCGCGACTTCCGCTGAACCCGCCGCCCGCAACCGCGCCGCGAAACTACACGCGTCGCGACGACACGCGCCGTACCTTCGTGCGCGAAACACCCGCGCCGTGCGCTGCGTGCCGAGCGTCGCCGCCATACCGCGACGCATACCGCCGCGCCTCGTGAACCCGACCCAAAGAAGCCCACCCAAGCGACGCTGCCGTCGCCCCCGACGTCACAGAGAAGCGACCGGCGCCGATGCTCGCAGTCACAAAACGAAGTCGGCGCCA
>JBNKZR010000998.1:0-640 GCA_050301735.1 Polyangiaceae bacterium
GAGCAGTTCCTGGAATTTCGGCGCGGGCATCGTGCGCCAGACGATGTTCGTCTGGTTCGTGATGCAGTGCGAGAACAGCGTCTGCGAATAGAGCGTCTGCACGTCTGGGATGTAGACGCGCACCGGGCGCCCGAAGGCGTCGTGGCACGTCACGTAGTACTGTCGATCCTCGGACTCGATGATCGTGAATTCCGACAGCTCAGGCATGTCCGCGGTGCTCGTGCCGACGCCGAACTTGCGCTTGACGCACAAGCGACGGTTGCAGAAGCCTTTCAGCGGTTCCTTCGTGCAAGCGTAGCCCCATTTGCCTTTCGAAGCCTGCGTAGCGAGGCGTGGCAAGTCGCGACCGATGCCCGAATTGCCGGTCTTGCGCACCCACTCCTCGTGCACCGTGCGCATGTTCTCGAGCAGCTCTTCCTTCTCCTTCGTCGACATCTCCGCTTCGACGTTGAACTTCATCAGGCGGCGGCGAAGGTAGTGCCCGACGTTCAGGAACGTGTGGTCACGCGAGCCTTCGACGAGCTGCGGATTCGTGAACGCGACCTGGCGCTTGTACTGCTCCTCGCTGATCTTGCCTTCGCGGAACGAGCGTTCGATTGCGGGCAGGCGCGAAGGCCATCCGACGAGCAGCGTCTGCAGG
>JBNKZR010000999.1:0-639 GCA_050301735.1 Polyangiaceae bacterium
AAGACGACAGGCGCTGAACTTCATCGGGCGGCAGGCGTGAGACGACATCCTCACTCGAAGCTGTCAGCTCCCGCAGCCATTCGCCCGTAGAACCCAATGCGTCGGGGCGCGTAGACATCCCAGTAGCTGGCAACGAGTCCACCCCAGTCCCACGGAGGAGCGCATCGTTCGAACTTCGGCGTCTTCTTGCTGGAGTCGGCTGTTGAACGCCAGAACTGTACATGGTCCCGTGCCGGTAGCTCCGCGCTCATTCGATACACCCAGCGAAGCTCCGCACCGGTGATCGAGCGATTCTTGTCCCAATAGCCTTCTTCGAGGAAGTCCGGGGCTTGCCCGCGTGGCTTGTCCGGTGTCGTCTTGTCGTTGGTCTTTTTCGTGACGGCTAGCTGGCTCTCGGATTCGGCCATGACGTCCAGAACGAAGTGGACGTGGATCCTCTGCCGGACGGCGTGGAGCAAGCCTGCCTTCGACTTCTTTCGCCACAGCGCGTTCGGCGTCCTCTCTTTGCTGTGGGCGGTCGTGAACGCCTCGGGGTAGCTCAGCATGGTCACGTTACGAAACTCGCGTTCGCGGGCCGCTTTCGGACCACTACCCGTTGGAAGTTCCTGATCGAGATCCTTGTAGGCGTCAAGGAAGAGA
>JBNKZR010001000.1:0-638 GCA_050301735.1 Polyangiaceae bacterium
ATTTATCCGGGTGCACTGGGCCGAAACCGAGCTCGGCCCAGCTGCACAGCGCGGGCGCGGCCTGCGGCGGGGCGGCTCGGCCCACGCGCGCGGCGCGCGAGCGCGGCCCGTGGCCACGCGGGGCACGGCCCGCGAGCGCTCGCGCGCGCGTGCGGCCCACGCGCGGTGCGCGGCCCGGCCGAGCGCCGGCCGACGGCGCGCGCGCGCGGCGCACCGCGCGGTGCGCGGCGCGGCGGCGCTGCCCCGCGCACGGCGAGGCTCGCCGGCGCACGGGACCGGCGCGAGGGGGGCGGCGAGGGCTCACCGGCGGCGACGGCGACGGCGTGGACGCGGCGACGGCGACGGCGCGGGCGCGGCGCGGGGTAGACGGCGACGGCGCGGGCGCGGGTAGACGGCGACGGCGTTCGGACAACGCGGGCGTCCGGACAGCGGCGGTCGGGAGCCGGGCGGCGCGAGCGAGGCGACGGCGCGGCGACGCGTGGCGCGGTCGGGACGACGGCGCGGGCGGCGAGGCAGCGGCGGCGGCGCGGTCGGCACGGGCGCGCGGGCGACGAGGCAGCGGTCGGGACGCGCGGCGCGCGCTCCCGACCGCGGCTTTAACGCCGCGGCGCCGACGCGGCGCGTGTCGGGACACGCGG
>JBNKZR010001001.1:0-633 GCA_050301735.1 Polyangiaceae bacterium
ATCTTCCGCCGGACCGATGGTAACCAGGGCTTCCGTGTACGGCCCGTCGATGTAACCGTCGAACGGTGTGACGCGGCATTTCCAGACATCCCCCGCGTTTGTGCGGGACGAGGATACCACGGACTGAGCGGACGCGCTCCCGGTAGCGTCCAAGTCGCTTTGCCGGACACCGTTCTTGAACCATTGGAATGTATATGTTATTTCATCGTCGTCATCATCATCGTCATCGTCGTCGTCGCTGCCCTTGCGCTTGCGCGCCCGCGACGAACGATCGTCGTCGTCATCGCTGTCGTCGTCGAACGGGTCCGAACCCGCCGCGAGCTCGTCCTGATCGGAGAGGCCGTCGCCGTCCCGATCCGCCGCGCCATCGGGCGTGCCATCACCGTCGGTGTCGCTCTCGCTCGGGTCGGTACCGAAGTCGTGGACCTCCGCGCCGCCCGGTGAGATCACCCCCGCGTAGGCCTCGCTCGCCTCGACCTCGCCGTAGTCGGGCAGATCGAACTCCGGGTAGAGGTTGTCGCTCGCGATCGCCTGCTCGCGCGCGCGCACGCGCGTGTCGAGCGCCCGGGCCTCGTGGCCACTGTACGCGGCGTAGACCCGCAGCACGATGAGCTCGGTCGGGAGGCGGTGGTC
>JBNKZR010001002.1:0-633 GCA_050301735.1 Polyangiaceae bacterium
AACTTTAAGACCATGTAGTTAATGACTAGGGAAACCAAAATTGAAACTACAACAAGCGAAAGCAAAACAACTACTATGACGCTGCATTGTTGCCGCTAGATCCTCCCACCGGGTTGAAGAGGCCGTCGATGAAGTCGTATCCTGGCCCGTCGCCTTGCTGTGATGATAAGCCGCTCTGAAAGACATGTAAATGGATGTGTTAGGAATGCGAAAGGAACGTTTTAGGAATGTGAAGTAGTCAAGTAAACATACGAAATCTATTTTTACATAAGCTTGTCTTATCGTGGGTGGCGTGGAAGTCGTAGGTCGAAGCGGTGTCCTCCATGGAGGTGATTCAAAGGGCGGCGCCGCCTGCCCTCTTGGTGGAGCTCCTCATGGTGTTGGTGACCGCTAGTACCCCTGACCTGTCTGTGAGGGAGGAGTGCTGGAAGGCTGACCTGGATACGACTGTGGGGGAGGATGCCAGAAGCCTAAATCTGTAGGCGACTAGAATCCTATCGGAGGCGGTGGCGGCCACGTGGGAGATGCACCGGCTACGGGTGATCCTCCCCATGACATTGAGGGTGCCTGACTACTCTGATAAGCCTATAGCATAAAAAAGATCGAGCCGTGTTTAATAATCGAGATTCTGAC
>JBNKZR010001003.1:0-629 GCA_050301735.1 Polyangiaceae bacterium
GACCAATGGGTCCTCTTCCAAGTAGTCATAGACCATCTTGGGCAAGATGTTCATGCTGGCTCCCCAATCGCAGAGCGCATGATGGACCTTGAATGGCCCCAAGATGCAAGGAACTGTGGGGAGTGCTGGTCCGCTTAGCCTGTTCCAAAGCTTGTCGAAGATAGCATCGCTGCTAATCTTGGACATGGGCATTTTTTTCCCATTGGATGGTTGTGCTAGGATTTCCTGCTCCACTTGATGCGTCTCACTTGCTGCGGGTTGGGTGAGAGCCATACCCTGAAACTTCCTTGTGAGAGGATCAATTTTGATAGTGCGGGAATTTTCTGTAAACCATGCTCCTCACTCTCCATTTTGCTAGCGGAAAGCTTCTTGAAAACAGCTCGCGCTTTTTCGGTGTTGAGCATGACGGTTCCTCTAGCAAGGGCATTTATGTGCTCCTTAGCTTCTTGTGACAACCCACAGTAGAATCCCTGGGTGAATTCCCAATCTTCCATGCCGACATTTAGGAGATCTGTCATGAGACCATGATAGTGCTCCCATGCCTCGGTGAAAGTCTCATCCGCAAGCTGATTGAAGTTCATCTTTGGA
Organism: Polyangiaceae bacterium; assembly: GCA_050301735.1. Classification (GTDB taxonomy): domain Bacteria; phylum Myxococcota_A; class Polyangia; order Polyangiales; family Polyangiaceae; genus SZUA-265. The sequence continues at coordinate 589 of JBNKZR010001003.1, forward strand.
TCTCGGTGTAAACCTCGGGAACGAGTGGTGAGCTATCGGTG
>JBNKZR010001004.1:0-623 GCA_050301735.1 Polyangiaceae bacterium
GTCGAAAACCCCAATATTGAGAGTAATACTGTTCTGGTCACACCTGACCAGCTGAAAACCAAACAACCCCTGTCAGAATCTGCAGCCGCCACGGTAATGGAAGGCCGCCAGGTGATTAAAAACATTCTTAAGGGTGAAGATAAACGACTGTTTATTGTGGTGGGCCCCTGCTCTATTCACGATACCAAAGCGGCGATCGAATATGGTCACAAGCTGAAACAGCTGGCTGAACAGGTTCAGGACACTCTCTATCTGGTTATGCGCGTATATTTTGAGAAGCCCCGCACCACAGTTGGCTGGAAAGGGCTGATCAACGATCCTCATATGGATGACTCTTTTCAGATTGAAGAGGGCCTGCATATCGGTCGTGAGTTGCTGATTCAACTGTCGGAAGCAGGTCTGCCACTGGCAACTGAAGCGCTCGACCCTATTTCACCCCAGTACCTTCAAGACCTGATCGCCTGGTCTGCCATCGGTGCCCGTACCACCGAATCCCAGACCCACCGTGAGATGTCCAGCGGTCTGTCCGGTGCAGTCGGCTTCAAAAACGGGACTGACGGTGGCCTGACCGTTGCTATCAATGCCCTTGAATCGGTTTCTCATCCCCACAGTTTTCTGGGCAT
>JBNKZR010001005.1:0-623 GCA_050301735.1 Polyangiaceae bacterium
CATCAAGGCCAAGACGCTCGACCATCAGCACGTGATCGGCAATCACAATCGCGACATCGCGGGCATGGGCCACCTCGCGGCAGGCATCAGCCGCGCGCGCGATGCGGTCTTCATCACGGCTGGCAAGTTGCAGCCGGATACAGGCAATATCGGCGGCATCCAGCGCGCGCGACAGCAACGCCGGGTAGGTTTCGAGATCAATCTCGGGCGGGGTCACAAGGTAGAGTTGCGGCAGCTCTTCATTGGCCATTTTCGGCTCCTGATCCGGTTTGCCGCTCCTTAGCCGGTTTTCGCGGGCTTGGCTACTCGCGGCGTTGCGCGGCTTGCGTTTTGGGGCGCGTGCGGCGTATCACCCAGACCGCGATGAAAGGATCACGGCAGATGAGTGAAGACACCTCCGGGCCGATGCCCGCTTTCGTGCTGGTACGCCCGCAAATGGGCGAGAATATCGGCGCGGCGGCGCGTGCGATGCTGAATTTCGGCCTTGAGCGGATGCGGCTTGTCGCCCCGCGCGATGGCTGGCCAAACCCGAAAGCGGGGGCCATGGCCTCGGGGGCCGGGCGGCTCCTGGATCAGGCCGGGCTGTTTGACGATGTCGCAGGCGCGGTGGGCGACTGCGATTA
>JBNKZR010001006.1:0-623 GCA_050301735.1 Polyangiaceae bacterium
TCTTTTCTTTCTTTCTTCTTCTTCTACCCCGGTCACGGATAAGCCGCCTAGCCCGGCTCTGGTACCAAATGTGGGTAAGAATACTCTAGGTGCTAGATCCGGCGGGTAAAACATACGTAGAGATAGGTTGAGCGATCCATGACCGAAACCCTAGACTCCTAGACCAAACCCTAGAACCCTAATCTATCCCTACACAGAGAGACTAGGACTAGATCTTACACTAGGGCCTAGGGACTACGAGGGTGTACCTTGGGCCGACGAGGACGAAGACATGACGTCGGTGAGGGTCGGAGTCGAGGGTCGTCGGTCGCCGGTCGGGTGTCGGAGGCGAGGTGAGCCAATCCCCTCGCTTCAGCGCCCTTTGCCATGCTTGCCCTCTTTTATTGTGGCGCTGAGCGAGAGAGGGTCCACTGCCATACACGACAGGCGCCCCTAATCAGGGCGTGGATCGGTTTCCCGATCCGGATATCACATTCGTAACAAAACGCTCTAGAATCAGTACATTGTGACTCCCACCACGGGGCCGACAAGAGCGCTCGTTCAACCAGGAATAGAGAACGAAGTCGGTCCGATTTCAAGGAACCCATCCCAACACCCAGGAATCCACGGACCACGAAGACGAG
>JBNKZR010001007.1:0-622 GCA_050301735.1 Polyangiaceae bacterium
GGCCCGCGCGTGCCTTTAGCGTATTTTACAGAAGACGTTTTCCTCTTCGGTTCACGCCTTCCCGAGCCGACCGCTTTCTCCCTCTGTCACCGCCACGCGGGCCCCACCTGTCGGCTTCGTCGTCTCCCCCGCGCCGGTCGACCCCGGCGATTAACTCTCGGCCACCCCTCCCCGGCGCTCCCCTGGCCCCTATAAAAGGACGAGGAGCACCCCCCGGCCATCACCACACTCACCTCGCCCTCAATCGCTTGCTTCCGAGTCCGCAGCACCCACTCCACCGAGCGCCTCCTCCGCCGATTGTTCCCCACCGTTGCCCGGTCGTGTCCGACCCTCCGCCGCCCTCTCTTGCAGCCGGTGAGGCTCACCTCCATCCCCTCTCCATTTTTCCTCAACCGCGGTGAGGTTCCGCGCACGGGGATGCCGTTCCGACCGATCTCCGGTGAGCCTCCCCCGGGACGGTGACCGTGGTCCACCGTGGGCCGGCGCTGCATGCGATCCATGGGCGCATGGACCTGGTCCACGACCTTTACCATTGGAAAATAATTCGTTAAATCAATATTTCCGGGAATTTTGCAAAGAAGCCCCTGTGTTTCTTTGAAATCAACCCGCGGTCCAGTTTTTG
>JBNKZR010001008.1:0-590 GCA_050301735.1 Polyangiaceae bacterium
GGTCCTCTCTCTTCTCTCTTTTCTCTGGTTTTGGCGAGGCGACAATCTGCGCGGTAGGCGGCGGCATGGCGGTCGCTGGGCTTGGCGAGGCGGAGACGGTAGGCGGCGGCATGGCGAGGCGGAGGCGGACGGCGGTGGCCCACCGACGCCCTCCTTCCCCACCTCGGCGACCACGAGGCCGAGCGCCGCCTCCTCCCTCCGCCGGATCTGGGTGCGGCTGCCTCCTCCCTCCGCCGGATCCTCGACGCGGATCTGGGCGGCGGCAGAACGATTTTTTTTTATTTTCAAAAATTGATTTTTCGTATCGGTCCGTTCCAACCGATACAATAAATGGTTTATTTTTTGTATCGTACAAATGGTATCGGTTCCTCTAACCGATACCATAAACGTGTTACCGACTGATACTACAAATGCTTTTTGTAGTAGTGTTCTCCACCACCGACTGCTCTTCTTCTTCCTCCTCTCTACCGTCATCTTCTTCGTCGCCGCTGTCTTCATCCGACGCTTGGTTGATCTCCATCTGCTCATAAACAAGAACAACAAGCTCTTTCTCTTCACATTTGTCCTAACTAATTGATGCCTTTCTCTTC
>JBNKZR010001009.1:0-584 GCA_050301735.1 Polyangiaceae bacterium
TCAGTTTCTGACGCAGCGACCGAACTTTCAAGCCCAACGTCTGAGCTTCCAGATGCAGAGGCCTCAACAGCAACCACCTCGACCCAACGGGCAGCAACCATCTCGCCAGAGCATGCAGCAAGGGCCCCGCTCTAATGCCCCAACCACGCACGGTGCACCACCTCAAGGCAACCGTACTGGTGGAGCTCGTTTCAACTGTGGTTTGACTGGCCATTTTGCGTGGCAATGCCCCACTCGGACGACCACTCCTGGAGCAGGAAACCAAGTGAAGCCACAAGGGCAGCAGAATTTTGTGCATGGCAGGGTCAATCATATGACCAGCGAGGAAGCTCAGCAAGCCCCGGACGTAGTACTGGGTATGTTTCTTGCCAGTTTGCACCCCACAACTATTTTATTCAATTCTAGGGCATCTCATTCATTCATTCATTCATTCATTCATTCATTATTTCAAGTTTTGTGGCAAAACATAGCCTGCCAATAGCAACCATGAAACATACAATGCTTGTTAGCTCACCAGGAGGTGAAATGAGGACAAAGCATATATGTCCTGTGGTTAGCATTACTATAAGGGCGGTAGACTTTCC
>JBNKZR010001010.1:0-611 GCA_050301735.1 Polyangiaceae bacterium
ATATACTGGCTGTCGTACAGCCCCTCCTCGACGATCACATGCATGATCGCGTTCAGAAGGCTCACATCCGCCCCCGGCCGGAATTGCAGCATGTGGCTGGCAAACCGGCGCAGGCCAACCCCGCGCGGGTCCATCACGATCAGCTTGCCGCCGCGCTTGGCGAACTGCTTGAAATAGGTCGCGGCGACGGGATGGTTCTCGGTCGGGTTCGCGCCGATGACGATGGCGACGTCGGCGTTCTCGATCTCGTTGAAGGTCGCGGTCACCGCGCCCGAGCCGACGTTTTCAAGAAGCGCGGCCACCGAGGACGCGTGGCAGAGCCGCGTGCAGTGATCGACGTTGTTGTGCCCGAAGCCCTGCCGGATCAGCTTCTGGAAAAGATACGCCTCTTCGTTGGTGCATTTCGCGGACCCGAAGCCCGCCACACCGCGCCCGCCGATATCCTTGAGACCCTTGGCGGCTACATCCAGCGCTTCGTCCCATGACGCCTCGCGGAAGAACGCCTGCCAGTTGCCCGGATCGACGTTGAGGCCCTTCGCCGGTGCATCCGCGCGCCGGATCAGCGGTTTTGTCACGCGGTGCGGGTGGTGGATATAGTCAAAGCCGAACCG
>JBNKZR010001011.1:0-606 GCA_050301735.1 Polyangiaceae bacterium
CAAGGCGCACTGCTATAAATGCGGCAAGCCGGTTTCCAGCCAGAGTGCTGAAGAAATCGTCGAGCAGTTGATGCGGCTGCCCGCCCGTACCAAGCTGATGTTGCTCGCGCCGCTGGTTCGTGGCCGAAAGGGCGAGCACGTCGAGATCTTCGAACAGATCCGCAAGCAGGGTTTTGTCCGCGCCCGCATCGACGGGGAAATCTATGAAATCGAAAGCGTGCCGAAGCTGGCCAAGACTAAAAAGCACACCATCGAGGCGGTGGTCGACCGCCTGGCGATTTCCGACGACATCCGTAGCCGCATGACCGACTCGGTCGAGGTGGCGCTAGGGCAGGGCGAGGGCATGCTGACGGCGCTGATCGAAGGCGGCGACGGCTGGGAGGAACGCATCTTTTCCGAGCACTATGCCTGCATCGATTGCGGCATCAGTATCCCAACACTCGAACCCCGTTCGTTCTCTTTCAACTCCGCCCATGGTGCGTGTCCGAAATGCGACGGAATGGGAACCCAGCGGGTGGCGGATCCGGAGAACATCATTCATGATCCGGAGAGTCCTCTTTCTTCTCTCGAATTTACATTCAATAACAGCCGGATAGACGGCTTTCT
>JBNKZR010001012.1:0-605 GCA_050301735.1 Polyangiaceae bacterium
TACAGCGAAACCAAAACCTCCGATCAGGCGGCGGGCAAGCTGTCGCCGGAATGGGCCGGGCGCTTTGGCCTTGATGCGGGCATTCCGGTCGCGGTGGGGGCCTTCGATTGCCATATGGGCGCGGTGGGCGCGGGCATCGAACCCTATACGCTGGTGCGGGTCATGGGCACCTCGACCTGCGATATTCTCGTGGCTCCGCCGGAAGAGGTGGGCGACACGCTGGTGGGTGGCATCTGCGGGCAAGTGCAGGGCAGTGTCATTCCCGGAATGGTCGGGTTTGAAGCCGGGCAATCCTCGTTTGGCGATGCCTTCGCCTGGTTCGAGCAGCTCCTGCAATGGGGCGCCGATGCGGCCGGGGCCAAGGGCTCGCTGCTGCCGGCGCTGGAAGCCGAAGCCGCCAAACTGCCGCCGGGAGCCTATGGCGAGCGCGCGCTCGACTGGCTGAACGGTCGCCGTACTCCGGATGCCAACCAGAAGGTTCGCGCGATGATCGCCGGGCTGCATCTGGGCTCGACCGCGCCGTCGATCTACCGTGCTCTGGTGGAAGCGGCCGCCTTTGGCTCGCGCGCCATCGTCGAACGGTTTGAATCCGAAGGCATTCCGGT
>JBNKZR010001013.1:0-604 GCA_050301735.1 Polyangiaceae bacterium
CGTTGATCGTGTAGAGGCCGACCTTCACACCGCGCTGATGCCATGCCTCGATCGACTCTGCTTTGCGGTAGGGCATGAAGATGTAATCCAGCTGATTCTCCATCTCAGCATCGGGCCGATCCTCGCCCTCCGCAACCCAGCCGATGGCACACTTCATCTGCTTTTTGCATGCCTGCAGGGTGCTGGCCGATTCGCTGATCAGCACCAGGCGGGGGAGAAGGGCAGCCGGAATCTCCTTTTTCAGGCGGTCTGCCACCTCCCCGGCACTCAGGCGGGTGCGGATATCCGGCTTTATCTCAATGAAGAGGGTGAGTGGCGGGTTCTCTTTCAGCCAGGCGAGAAGCTTTTTCAGGGTGAGCAGTTTGAAGCAGGGGTAACAGAGCTCTTTCAGGTCAATGAGATCAAGCAGGGAGACATGCAGTGCCAGATCACAGAGTCGCTTGAGATGATCGTCGTGAGTCACCACCGGCACCAGATCGCGGCTGAACTGGATGTCGCACTCGGCAAACTGTGCGCCCCTGTCCACGGCCTGCCGGAATGCCTTCAGCGTGTTCTCGACATGCTCGCTCTGGTCGCCGCGATGGGCGACGAGTCGTGATTTCAG
>JBNKZR010001014.1:0-602 GCA_050301735.1 Polyangiaceae bacterium
TGCCGCTAACTCTAGATCGTGAGTAGGGTATTGCTCTTCTCGGAACCATAGCTATCATGAGGAGTACGATATCAGTCGGCCTTCTTGCATTAAGACCCCTCCCAGACCACTGCCAGAAGTATCACAATAGACATCGAACGGCTTGGTGATGTCAGGTTGAGCTAGCACAAGCGATGTGGTTAACAACTTCTTCAGAAATCTGCTTGAACCGCCCTTATCAATGCTTGATGTCTCGACGAGGATGAAGAACTACCTTGAAACAAGCCCTCCGTGTTTCCATCCTTGCTCTTCTTGAGCAAACTCTTCGCTAGCAGACTCTTCAATTATTTTGACATACTAGTAAAATAAACAAGAACAAGTTAATACATCAATATTGAAATGAAATGAGCAAAATATGAAAGAAACATAATATGAAACAAACATACTTGTCAATTATTAGCAAAATTAGGATCAAGTTGTCTCCTTGTCCCCCAAGCATGCCATTTCATTTTCTTCTTCTTCTTTTTGCTTAAATGCTAAGTAAGACGTTTCAGAGCACGTATGCATCTCAAGAAATTTGTTTTACTTACATAATCTAGTAGACGTGTGTGTTACTACCTTTT
>JBNKZR010001015.1:0-597 GCA_050301735.1 Polyangiaceae bacterium
GCAGCAGCCACCCTCGGAGGACCACGTGGTGGAGGAGTGACGTGGCCCTGTGCAGGGGTCTTCTTCGACGCAGTGCACTCCCGAGCGAAGTGGCCTGAGCGACCACAGTTGAAGCAGGTGGGGCCGGAGGCAGCTCCAGCGGTCGGTGGTGCAGGCAGGCGCGTCACAGGCGGAGGTGGAGGTAGAGCCTTAGGTGCTGCCCGCTGGTGCTGGCGCTGAGGTGGGCGGGGAGCCCACTGCTGCTGTGGACGCTGCTGCTGGTGCTGGGGTCGAGGTGGATAGGTGGGGCCGTGGTGGTACACCGTCCGGTACTTCGGAGGAGCACTACTGGATGGAGCGGCCACAACCTTCCTCTTCTTGGTTTCCTTGTGAGCATGGATTAAATCATCCATGATGATGACATTACTGACAAACTCTGAAAATGTCCCTTCAATGTTGAGCATCATGCGCTCCTGCAGCTTGGTGGAGAGACCAATCATGAAGCAGCCCTTATTCTTCTCGTTTGTGTCCACTTGGTCCGGCGCATACTGTGCCAGGTGGTTGAATAGCTTGGAGTAGTTATGCACAGACCTTTCACCTTGCTTTAGGTCCATGAAC
>JBNKZR010001016.1:0-597 GCA_050301735.1 Polyangiaceae bacterium
CACCCCGCACCGCTCTCGTGTGCCCCTAAGCCATGCCAAGCCAGCCGCTGAGCCACCGTCCACCGTAAGAAACCGTCGAAGCACCAGGTCGACCGCCTCCTTCAGTTGCCGATGCCACCTTCCCATCGAGCGCCACCTCCGGCCACCGACGTGCTCCTCTGTCACCGCAGCGACCTCCGCCTGAGCTCACCGCCGCTCCATGAACCCCGAGCCGGCGTCCTCCACCCCTTCTCTATCATGCCATCATCGGTTCCCCACCGCCGACCTGCTTCGCCGCCGCGAGCCTGCCACGGTGAGCCCCTCCAGGGCTAGCTCCCTAGCACCTCCTTCCCCGGCCACTCACCGTCGGTCGGCCGGATTCAGCCGGCAAACCGCGCGCCGGTGAGGAATGGGGGAGCTCCCCTGTTTCGTCCTAGGCTGAGAGGCCCAAGTGGGCCAAGCCGCTTTCACCGGCTGGGCCAAGCGCCACCGCGGGTGTAGCCCATTGCAACAGTGCCCATTTCCTTTTATCCTTCAAATTATTCAAATCCATTTCCAAATATGTTTCAAACTTCTAAAATTGATAGGAAATTGGATAGATTCGATAAAATGATAATT
>JBNKZR010001017.1:0-594 GCA_050301735.1 Polyangiaceae bacterium
ATTCGTTTTCCTTTATTTTCGGCCCGGCCGACCTTGCGGCCCGGCAATTCCCCACGGCCCAGCCGGCCTGCCCTTCCCGGCCTTGGCCTGCCGGCCGGCCCGAGCCGCCTGGCTTTCCCGGCCCACTGGCCGCTCGACCCGCGCGCGCCGATGGCGTATTCTGGGTAATACGCTTTCTTCTTTGAATCGCACCTTCCGTCAGTTACGCCTTCTCTCTCTTCTCTCGCTGACATGTGGACCCCACATGTCAGTCCTTTCTTCTCCACCGCGCCGGCCGCAACCCCGGCCGCATCTCCACCGCCCCGCCTTGCGCCACCGCACCGGCTCGCCTCCCGCGCCCCCTCCTCTCCCGGAAACGGCGCCGCCGCCCCTCCGCCTCCTCGGCTCCCCCGTTTCCTCTCCCCATTTCCTCCCCCACTCGAGCCGACGCCATCAATGGCCGCCGGTCCCGCTTCCACCGGCCGAACGCCTCCCGTCCGCTCTCCCGCTCCTCCCGACCCTATAAAAGGCCGCCTCCACCCCACAGCGATTCCGCACCCCCCACCGCCCCTCCCTCCTCCTCCCCCGCACCGGAGCGCACCCCCACCGAGCGCC
>JBNKZR010001018.1:0-594 GCA_050301735.1 Polyangiaceae bacterium
TGGTGCTTCTGGATGCCGCCATTCCGTTTGAGCAGCAAGATCTGCGTATTGCCGATCTGGCCGAGCGCGAAGGCCGCGCGGTGGTCGTGGCGGTAAACAAGTGGGATGCCGAGCTGCACAAGCAGGAGAAGCTGAAAGAGCTGCGCGAAGCCTTTGAACGGCTGCTGCCGCAGCTTCGTGGCGCGCCGTTGGTGACAATCTCGGCCAAGACCGGCAAGGGGCTCGACCGGCTGGAAGCCGCCTGTCAGGCAAGGCTGAGCCTGAGTTTCGATTATGAAGACAAGGATGGCAGCCGGACAAGGCGCGAGGTGCGCCCCTTGGGGCTGCATTACTGGGGCAAGGTCTGGACGCTCGCCACATGGTGCGAGCTGCGGCAGGATTTTCGCAGCTTTCGCGTCGACCGGATTGGCGGGCTGGAAGAGGGGGCGGCGTTCCGGCCCGAGCGCGACAAGAGCTTTGCCGCCTTCACCGCCGCGCAACAGCCGATGGGCGCGTGCTGAAGACGGGGCTGAGCAGGGGGAGGGCCTGCCCGCCCACAGGGGCAGGCGCTCGCCCGGCGCTTTCGGCATACCGGGCAATGGTCATTCAGACCGG
>JBNKZR010001019.1:0-592 GCA_050301735.1 Polyangiaceae bacterium
CCACGATCGAGGAGAAAGCGCCTCGAGTCCAGACGTGGTCGCCCTTCGATGACGAAGGCATGGAGGTGGACGTCCTCGATGCTCCGCCGCTCGTGTTGATCGAGCCGGCCGCGACGAACATGCAGTCGGCCTCGATGCGCATCGACTCGAGGACCTCGCCGTGCTCGTCGATCCGATCGACGTCGGCCCACCAGCCGCCCTCCGAGCCCTCGCTTTCAAATGGGCCCGCATCCTTTTCCGCTGCTGGAAGGACGGCTCCACCTATGACGAATCTCGCTACCTCAAACACCTCAAAATTCGCAAATCACCAATCATCACAGGAGAACAATTTCATGCTCAATCCGCTTGACGGTCCACCTCAGGGCGTGAGTTAGCGGGCGCTTAACCTGGCGATGTCCACGTTGGACTTATCGGCCAAGGACAATTGAAATGCCATCCAGAACTGATGCCTTCTTCGCTCGAGAAAGTGAACCGACCCGGTCTGTCAGTTGAACTCGATCAACGGTGGTGACTTGCGACACGTTGGCGACCGAATCCTTCGGCAATCCGGTCGACTTCGATGGCAGAAGGACGTTTCCGGGAAAGCGTTCAA
>JBNKZR010001020.1:0-591 GCA_050301735.1 Polyangiaceae bacterium
TGACCCGCTGGTCAGGATGCCGGGCACGCAACCGGGCCAGGTAGCGCTGCAGGCCCCGACCCGCTGTATGAACTGCCACGCGGGCTATAACTCCGCGGTCGAACCAGGCTTCAACTGGAAGGGCTCGATGATGGCCCAATCGGCGCGCGATTTCCTGTTCTGATCCCTGAGGCGGCCGACGCGCCCTTACCGCTCCCCCTTCGGCCGCGACGCCTTCTCGGCGATCCCGGAGGTGCCTTCGCGCCGTTCCAGCTCGGCCAGCACATCCGCCAGCGCCACATCGCGGGCGGCAAGCATAACCAGCAGGTGATAAAGCACATCGGCGGCTTCCGAGGTCAGACGTTCCCGGTCGCCCTTGACCGCCTCAATGATCGCTTCCACGGCTTCTTCGCCAAATTTCTCGGCGCATTTCTCCGGGCCTTTCGCCAGCAGCTTGGCCGTCCAGCTTTCGCCCGCATCGGCACCGCGACGCGCTTCGATTGTCTCTGCCAGTCTCTCCAGCGCGCTCATGCCAACCTCATCGGAATGCCCGCAGCGACCATATGCTCCTTGGCCTCGCGGATGGTGTATTCGCCAAAATGAAAGATCGAC
>JBNKZR010001021.1:0-590 GCA_050301735.1 Polyangiaceae bacterium
AACTCGGTCCGGTGAGCGTGAGCCGTTCATCTCGATCCGACGGCTGCGCGACGTTCCCGGCCGAACAAAACCGCGCTTCGGCCGGTCGCGCAAACCCTAGCCTCATTTCTTTTCCTCTCCGCTCTCTCTCGCGCGCCGCAGCGGCGATTCCGAGCGAGCGAGCGGCGCCGGAGAGAGCGCGCCCGAGGCGCCGCCCGAGCCCCTCGCCGGTGTGCGCGCTCACCGTTGGGTGAACGCGCCACCGTCGAGTGGCCTCAGCGGCGCTTCTTTTGCGTTCGCTCGCCCCGACGAGGCGGCGAGCAACGGCTCCGTCAAGGCTCATCGCCGGCGCAGATCCACAAGAGGAGCGTCGGCGAGATCTTGGGCCCGACCATACATCGACGAGCGGTGGTCGGGTTCTACCCGCGCAGCCCGCAGATCCACAACCCATGGATCTGCGGCCGACGGTGACTGCGAGGAGACTCAGGTAAGGCCTAAGCCCTACTCCTCCCTCTGATCCCCTTTCTTCTTCTTCTACCCCAGCCACGGATAAGCGGCCTAGCCCGGCTCTGGTACCAAATGTAGGGTAGGATTCTTCTAGGTGCTAGATC
>JBNKZR010001022.1:0-590 GCA_050301735.1 Polyangiaceae bacterium
GTATAAGTATGCTATTAATCCTATTAAGCCGGGGGGGGGGGTGTTCCAGTACTACAGTCACACTGTAGCTGCATGTCTGCACGCCTTGCAGGTCTTGACTGCGCTGCTTGCCCGCATGTCTCACAGTCCCTGTCAGGCGCCTTGGACACTTATGTGTGTGCGTTGGGAACATGCATGTCTAGCTGCACAGGTAGGGCAACTAGGCTTTTCTTTATACTTGAGGCCCGCGGCCCACAAGTAGCCATGGGATAAGTGGCAGCACCGGAGCGCACCTCACCTGGGAGGTGAGGTCCAGAGCCATAGGACACGTGGCAACGCGTGGAAGCACATACTGCTACTTGTCTTGACTTGAAGCTTATATGTCGGGGTACCTGGTCTGCAGGTACCGATAACTGCACCATGGGTGCCCGGAGCTAGAGGCGCTGCGCCCCGTATAGCTTGCGCGGAGCTGTGGCGACTCCCAATCGCCTGACGACAGGGAATGGCTTGCCCACCCGGCCACTCGCTGGGGGGGGGGGGGGACTGCTTGAGCTGCAGGAGGATGGTGGGGAGGAGCATGACAGCAAAGAAGGTGTGGAGGCGGTGGCGAG
>JBNKZR010001023.1:0-588 GCA_050301735.1 Polyangiaceae bacterium
CGTCGCGAGCATGGCCACGGTGAGCGTCGCCCGACAGTTGCTGCCCCTCCCTCCTCACCGTCGCAGGACCACCGCCGGCCACCATAGCACCACCTCACCGGGGAGACGCCGCCGCCGAGCCGGACTTTTTCTCCTCACCATCGACGAGGAGCTCCGGTGAGCTAGCGTGCCGTCCCTCGTGTCCGGCGGGTAGCCTCACCGTCGTGGGTGCTCGACCGCCGCCGTTCACGCCATCTCCGCCGCTGTGATGCCGTCGCCGGCCGCGCTGCGACGCGTGCGTGGGAGCGGTGACCGCTCCGGCGTGCGCCGCGTCGTCGCGAGCCGCGTTGGCCAAGGCCGGCCCAACGAGCGCAGGCCGCGCCCGCGTGGCCGTGGGCCGAGCCGACGCCGCGGGCCGCGCACGCGCACTGTGCGACTGGGCCGAGCGCGAATTCGGCCCAGTGCACCCGGGTTAAATTTTATTAATTTCTGATTTATTCAATTCTTTGCAAATTCAAAATTTGTGTAGGATTCATTTGAACTCAGAAAATTATGAAACAAATTTTGTTGGAAAAGATTAAATCTGTTCTATATTATAAAAATATTACA
>JBNKZR010001024.1:0-583 GCA_050301735.1 Polyangiaceae bacterium
TGGGGTCGTCAAAGCCAAGCTGATCCCCGATCATATAGATGCTTTCATCCGACTGCAAAAGCCGGGTCGAGGCGTCCAGCAGGGTGCGCTGACGGATCAGCGCAAGGGGCGTGCGCTGAAGCTGCCTTTGGCAGATTTCATGCAGCCGGTCATAGGTCAGGTTCAGCTCGTCGCAATAGGCCGCAACTGGCTTGCGGCTGCGATAGCCAAGTTCGACCAACTGGCGGAAGCGGTTGAGAATGACGCTGTCATTGCTGAAATCGCCCAGATCGCTCGCATCGAGCATGCGACTGGTGGCGATCAGCAATAGCCGCATCAGCGCGGCAACGGCGGTTTGCGAGCTTTTGCGCGGATCGGTGATCTCCTGCTCCAGCAAGGGCAAAAGCGGCACAATCGTCGCCTCGACCACATCGCGATTGCCGGGGGTCAGGGTCAGCCGGGCAAGGACCTGATCCAGCATCAGGCTTTCCGGCCCGGTGCCAACGATCAGGGATTGCAAGGGGCGCGCAAAGCCGATCAGCCAGGCCCGGGTGCCCGCTGGCACCTGAAGCTCGGCCTCGGCCCCATGCGGCAGCACCATCAC
>JBNKZR010001025.1:0-583 GCA_050301735.1 Polyangiaceae bacterium
TCCGCGCCTCCACGTCGCCGACATCGCCGGCTGCCGTCTGCTACCGAAGCCGACCGCCCTCTCCATTCCGACAACGCCGTTGCTGTCCGGAGCACCGCGCCGCAGCCCCGCGCCGCCATCCCCATCCGCCAGGGCCGCGCCGGCTAGACCCGAGCTCCGAGCCACCCGGCGGTGGTCTCCCATGCCACGGCCTCCCTCGCCTGCCTCGTGGCCGTCCTCCTCCCCCCGGACCTCAACACCGCCTTCCTCGCCGCCCCGGCCGCCACCGCCTCGTCCTTGCTGTACCCCACCGTCGACCCCGACGAGCTCGCCGAGAACCTCTTCCCGGAGGCGGAAGAGGATGCCGCACCGCCGCTGCCCGCCACCGAGGAGACCCTCATCGCCATGCCCGGCGCGCAACTCCACCTCATCGACCCCGACCGCAGCGTCGACCTCGGCGCGGGCACGCTCTCCGTCGTGCGCCTCCTGCAGGGGGGGGGCCACTCGGCCTCACCACCGCGTCGCGCTCACCGGTCCACTGGTGCACCTCGAAGAGCACTGAGCAGCACCGCCGCGCCATGCTCCTTCGATGTCGAGGTGCTGC
>JBNKZR010001026.1:0-583 GCA_050301735.1 Polyangiaceae bacterium
ACTTCGTGCTACCGTCATCGCTATTGGATGGCTGACGGGGGCATTTATCACCTCTAAGCTCGCCACGGCCCCCCTGCTGCTGCAGCTGCGGCAGTGGGCGCTCCGGCCAGTGGCTAGTTGCCGCCAGCCTTCTTCTTCTTCTTGTTGTTGCCATTGCCGCCGCCTTGGGCCTGGGCCCCGGCGCTGGGCTTGCTCTCCCCCTTTGCCGCCTGGGCGGCTGGGGAGTGCCAGGCGCGGCCCTCCGCAGCCTTGGCGCACTTGTCCGTCAGGCTGAAGAGCGTAGACACATCCTGGACGTCATGGGTGGCGAGCTTCTCCAGCATCTTCTCATCCCTTACTCCCTGATGAAATGCAACCACCATAGAAGCATTGAAGATACGAGAAATGGTATTACAAACCTGAGAGAACCACTGGATGAAGGAGCACAGGGATTCCTTTGGGCATTGCTGGACGGCGTGGAGGTCGATCTTGTTGCTCGGCTGAGCATAAGCGCTCTCGAAGTTGACCGTGAACTGGCGGCACAGCTCTGACTAGGAGTCGAGGGTCCCCTCAGGAAGATTCATGAGCCAAGACCGGGTCATCC
>JBNKZR010001027.1:0-575 GCA_050301735.1 Polyangiaceae bacterium
CAAAAAGTAAACATCCCTTTATTCATATGCTTGGTTATCATACAAAATGTTATGTGAAGGATTACATGCCATTTGTACATGTGGTCGAAATGGAACCCGCCTATTAAAAAAAATGGGCACCAGAACCTTGTTCCCACGCCGTGAGTCACATCCGAGGTTAGAAGGTATCAAGCTACTTGCTAGCCTAACCCAATCCACTCAAAATTTTGTCTCCTCGCATCCTACATCGATGAGACCTAGTCCTCATCGATGCCTGATATGGCATCGATCTCCTCAGGGTCAGCAGGCTCGGGTGGCGCTTGCACCTCCTCACGAGTGATGTCGAGCAGCATATGGGTGTAGTTCCACCCATGCTCGGCCTCACTAAGATGACGGTAAGCAACCTGCAGCTTGTGGTCCTGCTCTGAAGGAGAAAGTGCACTGCTATGGAGGACGGCATTCTCATGCCTCAGCCTCTCCAACTCACTCAAAGTAGTGGTGACGCACTCCTCATATGCTGTCAGAAGCATACACTGTTCCACGCCGATTCGGCAGTGTTCTGCTGAAGGCTGAACAAGTACTATGAGTACCTGGCC
>JBNKZR010001028.1:0-538 GCA_050301735.1 Polyangiaceae bacterium
AGGGGTAAAGTAGTAAATGGCTAAAAGAGGTTAGTATAGGTAAGTTGTGCATCTTGCCGCTCCTTGCACTCCATGCATTGCATTGGTATTCATGGCTCATACGTGCATCTTTGCGATAGATCACGCGGAGCACGGACGCGAAGAACCTCTGGAGCCAGCACCAGTCGAGACCGCTGACTACAAGCAAGACCAAGGCAAGCCCTGATGTATCTAACCACCATCCTTGAGTTCTTTTATTCTTCTTCTATCTTAATTGTGTTTCTTGGATGTGCATTAGGTGATAGGAGTTGAATTGATACCTTAGTTGCATTATGACACCTTTCCGATCTATCCTTGTGACCCTCTGCTAGAGCTAGGTCGTTAGCGATGGCTAGGCGTAGCTGTAGGCTACGGTAGATGACCGAGTGGTCGAAAGACCACGTGGCGGCCATAGGTTTTTTTTTAAAACCTTAACTCTTTAGTCTTTGGCAAAGCTGTGGTTAAAATGAGACCGGGCGGGGCCATTAGGGGAAAGTGGGGACAGCTAGTTGGGAAGGTC
>JBNKZR010001029.1:0-573 GCA_050301735.1 Polyangiaceae bacterium
ATGCTCGAAGCCTGCCTGGGGTCTCAGGATACCGCGCGTCGAAGTCACTGCTCGATCCTTCCTGACGTGGCACGATTTTACAATACGGACCCGAACGGAGCGTGAGACCATCAAGAACATGACCTCGAAAAGCGCCGCCCACGGAGAACACACGACCCACGGTATCCCTCACGGTTACACTTCCCTGTCTCCCCATCTCGCCGTAACGCCGGCCGAAAAGGCAATCGAGTTTTATCGCAGCGCTTTCGGCGCCAAAGTTCATGACGTCACTCGCATGGGGGATCTGATCGGCCACGCGACCCTCGAACTCGAAAACGGACGATTTACGGTGAGCGACCCGATGGAGCCCTTCGGTCTTGTGGCCCCGACGTCAGATCGCGCCAGCATCACGCTGGCGCTCTACGTCTCAAATGTCGACGAAGTCATCGCACGCGCCCTCGCCGCTGGAGCGCAGCAGCGCGAACCGACCACCAACTTCGCGTCGGGAGACCGTTTCGGGTCCATCGTCGACCCTTTCGGTGTCCGTTGGACGGTCATGACGCGCATCGAGGATGTGTCCCCAGAAGAAAGCGC
>JBNKZR010001030.1:0-570 GCA_050301735.1 Polyangiaceae bacterium
GAGGGCGTAGCGACGAAGCGTGAGAAGCACGAGATCGTGCCACCGCTTGTAGTCGGGTGACGAGGGTTCCAGAACGATCGTGACCACCGATCGTATATTCTGGAGACCGACAGCCTGCGCGTGCAGGTGCGTGGTGAGGGCGGCGTCGGGGTTGGAGCCAGCGTCGACGGAGCGATCGTCGTCATCGTCCTGGGGAATCGTGATCCCTTGGGCAGCGGCGAGCTGCTGTTCCAGGTGACGGGCGATGGTCTTCTCCTTTTCCCAAGCGAGGGCGGCGACACGTTCGTGCGCCCGTGCCTCGTCCAGGGTCTTGCGTGCGGCAGCCACGGCGGCGACGAGAGCCTCCTGCTCTCGGTGCGCGGTAGCGGCGGCGGCCTGAGCCGCGGCCGCGGCGTCGTCCTCCTTCCTCTTGGCGGCGGCGGCGACCGCGACGACGGCGGCGGCCTGTTGCTCATCGACGGAGAGGTTGGAGGTGCTGCCCGACATGATCGGCAAGACGGTGGTGGTTAGGGGTGGTGGTGGGTGGCGGCGAACCCTAGGGTTAGGTCAGAGATGTGCGAAAGTGAAAAA
>JBNKZR010001031.1:0-570 GCA_050301735.1 Polyangiaceae bacterium
GCTGCAGGTCCCTCAATCGGAGTTGGTCGAAACAGCCCTCCTTCGGGACGTTGCAGAGGGGCCCGCTGGTCGTCGCGTGCAAGCTCACCAGCGGGTCTTTGCCCGTGCCCCAACGGCGATGATGGACCGTGCCGGGGCGCTGCAGCTGCGATTCGAAACCGTCGGCCGCACGCCAGGTTTCAGCGCGTACTACGGGACGGTGATGCCGGATGGCATCGCTCGGCTACTGCCGGAGATCGCTTCCCTGCCGCTTGGGACAGGGAGAGGCCCGACCACCTCCTCATTGGTGGCGTACTAGATGGTGATATCGAGCAGATCCTCGATGGTGATGAGTCCGGCGGTGCCGCCGTATTCGTCCACCACGATCGCCATGTGGAAACGCTGATTGCGCATCTCTTCGAGCAGCTCTTCGATCCCTTTGGTTTCGGGGACGAAGTAGGCCGGACGCAGTAATTCGGACCAACGTCCGATCCCCTGACCCTCGTGGACCAGACGGATCAGATCCTTGATGGTCAGGATCCCTCGAACATGGTCGGGATCCCCCTCGTAGATGGGAAAGCGGGAGTGGCC
>JBNKZR010001032.1:0-567 GCA_050301735.1 Polyangiaceae bacterium
TTGCCCGGCGGATGGGGCGGATCATCCAGAACCTGCGCGCCTTTGCCCGGCAGGATCGCGGGCCGATTGCCGATGTCGATCTGTGCCAGATCATCGAGGCGGCGCGCGAAACCAGTGCCGGCAAGATCGCCGAGGCCGGGGTGGCGCTGCACTGGCAGCCGCCCGATCATCCGGTGCTGGTGCGCGGCGGCGAGGTGCGGCTGGGTCAGGTCGTGGTGAACCTCTTGTCAAATGCCGTCGATGCCATGGCCGCCTCGCCGGAGAAACGCATCGAGATCACCCTGAGCGAAGCCCCCGAACAGATCCTGCTCTCGCTGCGCGATACCGGGCCGGGGATCAAGGAACCCGAGCGCGTGTTTGATCCCTTCTACACCACCAAGCGGAGCGAAGGGGGGACCGGGCTCGGCTTGTCGATCTCCCACACCATCGTCGAAGAGCACGGGGGACGGCTGACCATCGAGCCGAATCCGGCGGGGGGACCCGGGCGGTGATCCGCTTCCCGGTGGCCCGCGAACCGGCGGAGGGGAGCTAGCCGATGCTCTCCATGCCGATCCTGATCGTCGACGA
>JBNKZR010001033.1:0-566 GCA_050301735.1 Polyangiaceae bacterium
AACAACCGACAAGATTGAAGAGCTCATTCACGCCTCATCACACATCGATGACACCTTCAACTTCACGTGCACCTGGTACAACTCGTTTTTTAATGACACCTTCGACTTCACGTGTGCCTTCCACATCGACGGCACCACCACCAGCACCTCGTGCTTTAGAGATGACACCACCAGCACCTCATGCAGCAGCAAAACCATCTTCATCATCAACCACATCCACCGGTCGCACCTCTGATATTAAGTGCCACCGTTGTCATGGAGTAGGCCACTTCCAGCGCGATTGTCCCAGCAAGAAATCCTACATTGCCACTGATGATGGAGGTTATGTAAGTGCTAGTGATGTTGAAGATGATTTTGCACTTCAAACTAAGAATGCAGGTGACCTTGACGACGACGATGCCGAGGTCTTTGGGAGTGAGCATACGGAGGAGTACAACACCAAAACCTATGTGGTGCAGCGGGTTTTGAGTGCTCAAGTGGACACTTCGGAGAAGCTTCAACGCCACAACTTATTCCAGATTTTCTTCGTCGTCAAAGACTGCCGTGTACGCACCATCATTGACGGA
>JBNKZR010001034.1:0-564 GCA_050301735.1 Polyangiaceae bacterium
CAACAGCCGGTTGGACAGGTCGTCCAGATCGTGCAGCCGTTCGCGCAGATAGGCATCGGGCACTTCCGCCATCCGGGCACGGGTGGCCGATTGTTCCTTCTCCACCGCCGCCGCTGCCGACAGGCCGCGCGCGATGTCTTCTTCCATCCGCCGCCGCCAGCCGCGCGAATTGGCGAACATCCGGTAGGTTTCGAGCACCTGCATCTGCTCTTTGTCCACCCCATCGGCGGTGGCGAGCAATTCGTCTACGGCGGTGCGCAGCGTCTCGACGGCTTCATCGAGCCGGCGCAGTTCTTCAGCCGGATCGTCGGCAATCGGATTGGTCACCACCACGCGCGGCTCGTGCAGCCAGACATGGCCCTCGGCGGCGCCTTCCTGCGCCGAGGCGCCGCGGAACATCACCGGTTGCTGGTGGCGCACGCCCATGGCGGCGTTGTCGCCGACGAAGGCGCCAAGTTCGGTCATCTCGGCCAGCACCATGGCGACCACTTCCAGCGCATAGACCTCATCGCCGGAATAGGCGCGCGCGTCCTTGGATTGCACCACCAGAACGCCGAGCTTCTC
>JBNKZR010001035.1:0-564 GCA_050301735.1 Polyangiaceae bacterium
TGAGCTCTCGCTGCACGTACAGGGCCAGCATGCACAGCGCCACGTGGGCGCGCACTTTCGCGTCGGTTCGATGCCGTACCGGCCGCAGTTTCACCACGCTCTTGATGACGTGAAAGTCAGCCGCCACGGCGTTCTTGGCGCGGTAGGTTCGACACAGCTCGGCGGCTGAGCCTTCGACCTTCGTGTGGGCCACGAGCACCGTGAAGCCATCGAAGCTGCGCCGTCTCTGCCACGGCACTTCGTTGCGAGTGAGCGAGAGCTTCGCACAAGTGCCGGACTCGAGTTCACCCTTCTCCGTCTTGATCTCGAATGCATCGAGCAAGTCGTGATGCCGGAGCTTGTCCTCCACCGTACGCACTGCTCCCTTCACCGTTAGTCGACAACGAGGATTGGCAAAGCGTTGGTTGAGCCGCTCTACAAGGTCATGCAGCTCACGTACCTTGGTGTCCGCGATCCAACGCTGCCGTACAAAGATCTCTGGATTGAAGTAGGCCACGCAGCGCACCCGCCGCGAACTGCTTGGCGCACTTCGCTGATGGCGAGCGCCGGCGCTGGCACTGGCGA
>JBNKZR010001036.1:0-563 GCA_050301735.1 Polyangiaceae bacterium
ATCCGTAGAACCGGTGCCGGGTCAGATGTCCCGCCGCGCCGCGCGACGGGAAGAGGTATTTCGAGGCTGGTTTCCCTTTGGCCCGGGCCGCGTCATCTTCGGCATCACGGGCGATGAGCCAGTCGGCCAGCGCCGCGCGCGCATCGGCGGAGAGCAGTCCGGCCACATGATCTTCCTCGATCACTCCACCACCGGCGACGGACTGCTGACCGCGCTCAAGGTCGCCGAGCTGATTAAAAAGAGCGGCAAGCCGCTGTCCGAGCTCGCCGCGGTGATCGATCCCTTCCCGCAGATCGAGATCAACATCGAGACCACTTACAAGGACTTCTACCTCACCGATGAGCCGATCCAGGCCGAGATCAGACCGATCGCCAGAAGCTGCACCGCATCGAAGCGGACACCGAACACGACCACCGACGCCAGCGCGACCAGCAGCGGGGCAATGCCCCTTGCAATGGGATAGACCTGTGTCAGGTCGCCCACCCGGTAAGCGCGGATCAGCACGGCCTGGTAGCCCAGGTGCAACAGGATGCTGGCCGCGATATGGCCCCATGCGGCCCGGT
>JBNKZR010001037.1:0-562 GCA_050301735.1 Polyangiaceae bacterium
TTATAAAACTTGACTTTTATGGTTATTTACTCTTTTCTACCTTCCCTTATCTAGACGGCAAGGATGAAGCTGGCGGCAAGAAAGCATGTCCGTGCGCCACCGTGTAGGAATGTTGTATCCACAGAGTCCGACAGTGATGGTCAGAATGCTGGCTACTTCCCGAGGACTCTACGGACCATGCTCTTGGCACTGGGGTATAGCGAGCCCCGCTTTTCATCGGTGTCGTGAGGCTGCTTCATGGGAACTTGTACCTTTGGTTTGTGTGTGTGATCATCTATGAGAGGCCAACGACCGATCGTATTCGCCGCATCCATCACGTGTTCGAGGCTACCACACCGATGTGGACATTCAAGGGAGGCATGAGAGAGGTTGCACGAGAAGCTTTGGCGCTGCTATGACATGAAGTGGAGGAACAAATGGAGCAATCGTAGTACCGCCACTTCCCAAGCCACGCCCAAGGAGCTGAAGATGTCGTGATGCCCGCATGAGATCATGACCACATCGGGTGCCTCACAGATCAGGTGAAGCTGACTCGAGCTTTGGTTCGAGATCTTGATGAGGC
>JBNKZR010001038.1:0-524 GCA_050301735.1 Polyangiaceae bacterium
CCTAAGAAACTTGCCAAGAGATCAAGACCCTGCAGTTATCAGGAGGAGTCCTCCCCCGAGGCCTCTCCACCTCGTGGTAGTACTCCCGATGAGACGAAGTGCTTAAAGATGTATCCTCCCGTGATTCACACCAATCGGGAGATCATGAATTATAGCAAGGAGGATCCCATGAATGTGATGCATCTCTGCAACAAGCCCTGCTACAACTCATCTAAGGAGAGAGGCACCGATGAAAGATTTTGGACTTTCTTTCATCAAGATTGGTACCGGACTGTGCTTTATCTGAAATCTTCTCCAGTGGTCAACCAGCAGTATATTGATATTGAGTACATGAGGAACAAGAAGGGCATGCACTTCAACAGGGTACTTGAAACTTGTGACTTAAATGGTATCATTGATCTGCTATAGTTTAGGCACAACTGGAATCAAGAAATCATCTCTGAGTTCTACTCCACTCTCTTCTATGATAAGAAAGAGAGGATCTTTATGTGAATGACTAATGGCAGAAGGTTCCATGTGAAGTT
>JBNKZR010001039.1:0-560 GCA_050301735.1 Polyangiaceae bacterium
CTTTTTTCAACATTTGAATTTCCATTTTCGAACGAGCAACAGGCGCTCACTCATTTGTTAGGGGCAAACTTCAGGCAGAAATTACTGCCAGAAGGTTAGTGACTAGCCGTAAACATTCGGTTTCCACTGTTTCTCCATTCCCTCTGTTCCTCGTGGATGGCTTCGCTTATGGTCCGGTCCGAGAACAGGGGCGGCAGGGACTGATGGACGATCACATCAACGACAGCGTGCCGGAAGAAGGCGATTACGAGCTCGACCGCGAAATCCTGCGCCCGGTTCTGTTGGCGCTGGAAGCGGGTGATTCTGCGCGCCTGACCAAGCTGCTCGAACCGCTGCACGCCGCCGACATCGCCGACCTTCTGGAACAGGTCGATAGCGAAACCCGGGGTGACCTCGTGCGCCTTTACGGGCGCGAATTCGACGGCGATATCCTGTCGGAACTGGATGAAAGCATCCGCGAAGACGTGATCGCGTCGCTTTCACCCGAGATTCTTGCCGATGCTGTCCGTGAGCTGGAAACCGACGATGTCGTCGATCTGATCGAAGACCTCGGTGAGCCG
>JBNKZR010001040.1:0-560 GCA_050301735.1 Polyangiaceae bacterium
ATATCCTCAAGCATTTTCATGGTCAACGACTTGGGCCGCTCGATCGGCTGGCCAAGCGCACGCGCCCACACATAGTTGGCAGTCACACCCAGCGCGCGGCTGACACCAAACAGCACAGTGTAGAAGTCGAATTCCTGCACTCCATAGTAATACTGCAACGTACCGGAGATGGCGTCCACATTGGGGGCGGGGTTCTTGGCTTTGCCCTGCTCCTGGAGGATGGGCGGAACCACCTTGTAGAGCATGTCGACGTACTTGAAGATCGGATCGTCGGGCAGGTGCTTCTCGCAGAACTCGCGCTGCGCGGTGTAGCGCGGGTCGGTCTTCCGGAGGACGGCGTGGCCGTAGCCGGGGATGACCTGGCCGCTGTTCAGCGTGTCCCACAGGGCCTTCTTGATGACCTCTTCCGTCGGCTCCTGGTCGCCGAGCTGCTCGATGAAGCCCTGCGTCCAGCGCAGCACGTTCTCGTTGGCGAGGCCGTGGAGCGGGCCGGCGAGGCCGTTGATGCCCGCGGAGACCGCGTAGTAGCAGTCGGACAGCGCCGAGGCCACGAGGTGGAT
>JBNKZR010001041.1:0-559 GCA_050301735.1 Polyangiaceae bacterium
CTGGTTTTGAAATTTTGGAAAAAGAATCAGTGACGGGGCCCGCTTGCCAGTAGCACACGTCGGCCCATAGCCGCGTGTCCCAGCCCACGCGCGCGCGGGAGCAGCGGTGGCGTGGTCACCGTCCACCACGCCTCCTCCACGCGCCGCACATGCGGCCACGGCGTTGTGTGCCCTTACCCGCGCTGCCACGGTCACAGGTGAAGCAACCCCTACCACGACTCCTCGCGCCAGCTCGCTATTTCTTTCCCCCTGCTCGCCTCGCCGTTCAACTCTGCCACGCTACAGCACTGCGCGCTTCCACGCCAGCCACCGTCGGTCGGGCTACGCCTAGGCAACCTCGAGCACCGCCCGAACTTGGGCCTCCTCTCCGAACCGTCGGCCACCGCTCTGAGCTGACCACAAGCCACCGATGTCGTCTTCTTCCTCCCCTACAACTGCATCGCCGGTGCCAGCCTTCTCCAACCACCCTCCAGCACGGCCGGCACGGCCACAAGCTCCGCCCGAGTCCCTTGAACATCGACGTCCACTTCAACGCCAGCCTCGACCCCTTCTCCGACCT
>JBNKZR010001042.1:0-559 GCA_050301735.1 Polyangiaceae bacterium
CCCGCAACGAGGGCGAGTGGATCCCGAACATGTACGGCGGTCGCGAGAACCTCGAGGCGATCGACTTCATGCGCTCGACCGACGAGATGCCGGATCAGTTCTACCACGTGATCCTGGTCGATCCGCGGATGCGGCCCACGGGCTATGTGACGCTCGGGCGGATCATGTCGTCGAGCCGCAACGCGCGTCTGACCGACCTGGCCGAGCCCAGCTTCCGCGCCATCCCGGTGCTGCAGGACGAGGGCGATGTGGCCTATGCGTTCAACCAGTATCACCTGATTTCGGCCCCGGTTGTGGATGCCGACGAACGGCTGGTCGGGGTGATCACCATCGATGACGCCATGGGCATTCTCGACGAAGAACACGAAGAAGACATCCTGCGCTTGGCCGGTGTGAGCGAAGGCCACCTGTCGGACAATGTGTTCGACACCACCCTGCGCCGGGTGCCCTGGCTGGCGGTCAACCTGTTCACCGCCGGGCTTGCCGCTTTCGTGATTTCGCTGTTCGAAGATACCATCGCCTCGCTGGTGGCGCTGGCGGTGCTGATGCCCATCGTCGC
>JBNKZR010001043.1:0-557 GCA_050301735.1 Polyangiaceae bacterium
CCTTCTCTGGCGGAGACTGGGCAAAGGGTATTGAGAACCAAAATGGTCAAGCCATGTTTGTGCGATAGCGATTTCA
Organism: Polyangiaceae bacterium; assembly: GCA_050301735.1. GTDB lineage: Bacteria > Myxococcota_A > Polyangia > Polyangiales > Polyangiaceae > SZUA-265. Next base: position 77 of record JBNKZR010001043.1, read on the forward strand.
ATACCCACTTATGAGAAAGCCCCGCAATTGCGGGGCTTTCGTGTGTTTCGTGGTTCGGCTACGAAACGGCAATGTTGACGAGGCGACCGGGGACGACGATTACCTTTCTGACAGTCTTGCCTTCTAACCAAGATTGGACTTTTTCGGCGGCGAGGGCGATGGCTTCGATCTCTTCCTTGGTGGCGGAGGTAGAAACCTTGATCTGATCGCGGACCTTGCCGTTGACCTGGACGGCCATACCGATTTCGTCGCGCTTGAGGGCTTCTTCGTTCACGACGGGCCAGTCGGCGTTCATGATGCCGGCGGCGTGGCCGAGTTCGATCCACAGCTCTTCGGCGATGTGCGGCGCGAACGGGTGGAGCAGCTGGACGAGCGTGCGTACGGTGTCGGCCGGCACGACGTCCACCTTGTAGAGCTCGTTCGTCAGCACCATCATCTGGCTGATCGCCGTGTTGAAGCGCAGCGCCTCGATGTCCCCACC
>JBNKZR010001044.1:0-556 GCA_050301735.1 Polyangiaceae bacterium
GCAGCGGTTTTTGCAAGAAGCACAGGCCGCTGCCCGCCTCAACCACCCCAACATCGTTGCCATCTACAACTTTTCCAGTAACCCATCTTATTTGAGCATTGTGATGGAGTTTGTTCGTGGGTTGAGCCTGGGCGCGTACATCAAGCAGTTGGCCCAACGGCGGCAGGTGATGGAACTGAGCGAATCGCTCAATATCATTGCCCAGGTAGCTGATGCTCTGGGCTATGCTCACCGGCTAGGCGTGGTTCACCGCGACATTAAGCCAGACAACATTCTCATCACCAAGCTGGACCAGCCTGACCGACCCGACGAACTGCCCATCCGTTCCAAGGTGACCGATTTTGGTCTGGCCAAGCTGCTGGAAGGGGGTATCGAAACCCAATCGGGCACGTTTATGGGCACGCTGCCTTACATGTCCCCGGAACAGGCATTAGCATCCTCGTCACTGGACGGCCGTTCCGACATTTATTCGCTTGGCGTGGTGCTCTACCAGCTGGCCACCGGTCGTCTACCATTTGACATAAAAACACCAACGGACGCGGTGATGAAACATATG
>JBNKZR010001045.1:0-556 GCA_050301735.1 Polyangiaceae bacterium
CCTGCGCAACCGAAAACGAGATCGACGGCAAGGCAGCCCAGACTCTCGTGGACAACGGCTGTATTGCCGTAAGCGAGGGCGCCAACATGCCGAGCACACCCGAGGCCGTCGATGTGTTCCTGAACAACAAGCTGGCCTACGGGCCCGCCAAGGCGGCCAACGCAGGCGGTGTGGCCACCAGCGCCCTGGAGATGAGCCAGAACAGCATGCGCACTTCCTGAACCTTCGACGAGGTCGACGAGCCCGAGGACGACGACGAGGACGAGGACAAGAAGAAGGCGGTCGCGATCGCCTTGCCCGATCCCAAGGTCGAGTTCGACAAGCTCACCGTGCCGTTGCCGCCGCCCAAGCCCAAGGACAAGAAGCCCGAGCTGCCCAAGCTCAAGGTCCCCGAGATCGCCCAGGTCGAGCCCGCGCCGCCGCGGATTCCGGTGCCGCAACCGCCACCGCCTCCTCCTCCGCCGCCCAAGCCCAAGAAGCAGGTGATCCAGGAGAAGCAGCTCAAGGCGGTCGAGGTGCCCGACGACAACGAAGTCGACAAGGCGCCTGACGACGC
>JBNKZR010001046.1:0-555 GCA_050301735.1 Polyangiaceae bacterium
ATCGGCGTGGCGCTGGTGCAATTCGGGCTGATGCGGCGTAAGGTGCTGCCAGTGCTGAACATTCTGGGCAAACTCGCGATGGCCGATATCTTTCTCATCGCGCTCTATATCGTCGTGGTGAAGGGCGTGCATCTGGCCCGCGTCGAAACCGGCTGGGGGCTCTATCTTTTCACCGCCTGCGTGCTGGCTTCGATTCTGATTTCCTGGAAAACAGCCAAACCGCGGGTCTGATTGGCTCTGGACCGCTCCGCCGGGCTGAGGCATGAAAGCGGCATGGCAAAATCCCCTTCCTTCTCCTGCGCGGCCTGCGGCAATGTCACCACCACCGAGGTCTGCGAGATCTGCATGAGCGAGAAGCGCGCCACGGGCGAGCTCTGCGTGGTCGAGGACGTGGCCGATCTCTGGGCGATGGAGCGCGCGGGCGTGTTCAAAGGCCGCTACCACGTGCTGGGCGGGACGCTGTCGGCGCTCGATGCGGTGGGGCCGGATGAGCTGCGGATCCCGAAACTCGTCACCCGTGTCGCCGAGGAGGGGATCACCGAGGTGATCCTGGCG
>JBNKZR010001047.1:0-553 GCA_050301735.1 Polyangiaceae bacterium
GTCTTGCTGGCAACGGCACTAACAGTCCAACATGGCCACGGCATGGTGTAGATGTCAACTCATGTTGGTGACAATGCTGCCGAGTCATGCTAGCGACGGCGCTGCCGGGGCGACTTGGCTGCAGCTGATGTAGATGCTGAGTCATGCTGGCGATAATGCTGCCGAGTCATCCTGGCAACGGTGCTGGTGGGGCAACTTGGTCACGGCGCGATGTAGATGCCGAGTCATGCTAGCGACAATGCTGCCATATCATGCTGCCGAGGCGACTGGGCCACGGCGCGATGTAGATACCGAGTCATGCTGGCGACGGCGCTGCCGAGGTGACTTGGCCGTGGTGCGATGTAGATGCCGAGTCATACTGGTGACAATGCTACCGAGTCGTGCTGGCTGTGGTAAGGTTGCACAACCCCTGAGATCAGAGCATCGAGGTGTTGTCGCATCGTGAAGAAGTCAGATATTCATGTTGGCTTGTAGCCGAGTGATAGCAGGCAAAATATCATAGCCTAGGGATGTCTCCCTATGGCAAGAACCTGACCTTACTCAGTGTGTCGAA
>JBNKZR010001048.1:0-553 GCA_050301735.1 Polyangiaceae bacterium
TGTGGGCCTGCTGGCCGTCGCTGCGTGCGAGAAGCCCGCGGACGTCGCATCGCGCAACCTGTCCATCGCCGCGGACAACTTCGAGGTCGCACGTCGCATCTCGTTCGTGAACGGCATCACGGGCGACGTTCTGCTCGTCACCGAAGGCCTGTGCTCCATCGGCAACGACAACACGTCGCTGATGATGTCCATCACGTGCAAGACGGACAAGGGCTACGTGAAGAACTTCCTCGGCCTGAGCGACAACGTGTTCTACGTGTCCGAGCAGCTCGAGGGCGTCGACGTTTCGACGTTCCACTACCGCACGGTGTTCCGCCCGCAATCGCGCATCCCGGACATCGACTTCCAGGGCGACATGGGCGAACTGCTGAACCCGTCGAACAACGACGGCTGAGATCGCAGCGACGCGTCGCGCGGGTGGTGGCCGATACCTCCTTCCACCGCGCGCGGCCGGATCGGCGATTGCCAATGACCTGAGATGGCGGTAAACAGGTGACAGCTCGGAGAGACGGCACCCGAATTGAGGAGTGGGAAATGGAAAAAGACACGAACC
>JBNKZR010001049.1:0-521 GCA_050301735.1 Polyangiaceae bacterium
TTGCGTTTTTGTGAAAAGAACCTTCTGAAGTGGATAAAATTGAAAAGACACTTCAAACTATGCTTCCTTCGGATAGGATCTTACAACATCAACATCGTGCCAGGAATTAACAAAATTACTTAGATCTTTTTCATGATCTCCTCCAAGCAGAAAAGCATGATGAGCTTACATTGAGAAATCATCACCAACGCTTTATTGGTAGTGCTCCCCTGTCAGAGGTTCACTATAATGTGAAGAGTAATGAAAAAGGTGATGGATCTAAAAACCAACACAAGAAATTTGGTAAATTCAAGAAAGGTAAACGCAACGACAAGAACATGAAGAATAGGGCCAAAGGTCAAGGGAAAGGCAAGGGCAAGACATTTACATGCCATAAATGTGGTGGTCCAAACCATTTTGCCAGAAAATGCTGAACCCCTAAACATTTGGTTGAACTATACCAAAAATCCCTAAAGGAGTCCAACAATAATAAAAGATCTTATGAAACCCACTTCAAGGATGTGACAAAGGAGGCTACAACT
>JBNKZR010001050.1:0-518 GCA_050301735.1 Polyangiaceae bacterium
GGGTTAAGTAGCTATCTTTGGACACTTGAAACAATTGTCTCCCCAGCTCCAAAATTTATGCAAATTTGCACACTTGTAGATCATGACATCAGGAACAAATTCTCTTTTGGAAGTGGAGACTAACTCGGTCTAGATTAATTATGAAAAATCGACAACCGAGCCTAATGGTCCACACTACTCCAGAATTTGCAAACTTCAAATTTGATTCTAGATTTCGAATTTGATCAACACTTAGAGTCTCATAAACATGTGATTAACATAATCATGGGGTTTAGAGACACGGGGTGTTACAGCCCTCCCCCCTAAAATAAAATCTCGTCCCGAGATTTGAAAAGGAGAAAGGTTGAAAAGGGACAACGAACAGTCGCACGATCCCTGTCTACGGCAACTCGAAGTCCGGATGGCGAGAACGGAGGAAATCTTCATTCTCCCATGTTGCTTCTTCTTCCGTATGGTTACTCCATTGGATCTTGTAAAATTTGATCGTCTTACGCCTTGTGACACGACTCTTTTGGTCC
>JBNKZR010001051.1:0-548 GCA_050301735.1 Polyangiaceae bacterium
GGAATTGATGTTCCAGGTGGCAAGGGTGAAGCTCATGCGGGTCTCCTGTTCGCTGTCAGAAGACCCTAAGCGTTTGGGAGGCAGGCCTCAAGCGTAGCTCACCACTTCCCATTCCACGCCGTCGGAATCGTGGAAGTAGAACCGACGCCCCGGTTCGTAATCGGCATGGGAATGCGGGGTGAAGCCGGCGGCTTTTACTCTGGTTTCGGTGGCGTCGAGGTCATCGACCACAACGCCGACATGGTTGAGCCCGCCGTGGATATTGTAGCTTTGCACCGCCGGTTCGCTCTGATCGGGCGGGGCATAGGCGGCGATATAGGCGTCATCGGTGCCGATATGCGCGGTGATGCCGCCGTTGATCGCCGGACCCTTCCAGCGCAGCTGCCAGCCGAACACCCGGTTCAGCCAGGCGGCGGTGGCGTCGGGGTCGGCCACGGTAATGTTCACATGCTCAAGTCTCGCCATCGAAATATCTCCTTGATTCGTCGTCGATGGGAGGGTGATAATTCCTCAAGTTCACTTGAGGTCAAAGGAAATCTCATGGTATC
>JBNKZR010001052.1:0-516 GCA_050301735.1 Polyangiaceae bacterium
ATTACACCATGACTAACACGTGATTACATAGATTTGATGGTGGGATGTTACAAACATGTTCCTAAAATGTTTGTGTTTGGTAAGCCATTCTTGATGACCGCACAACTTTCCAAAAGACCTTTTCCACTCAGGTGACACCATAATTGGTATATGAAGACGAGTTCATTGGGTGTGATGAACATCATATTTGAAATCCTGGGAAACACCTTCTATAGTGGAGCTAGAATTGGATCTATTGATTTTGAGGACTTGTGGCTCATGTTCCACCGAAGATGGCTCGACATGAACCTCTTAGTCGTCTGGTGCTTGTAAGTTCATGCTTGCTCTTTTAGCTTGCTCAATATATTGCTTCTTTGTAGTGTCTTAATACATTTTCTTGGTATGATATCTTGCTATGTAGGATGCAAGTCATGGACAATGTGAAATTGGAGGACAAGAGCACGATCGAGATCCTTGACCCGACATGTGTCAATCTGGCAAGCAACACCATCAACTTGAGGAAGGATTCAGAGATGT
>JBNKZR010001053.1:0-547 GCA_050301735.1 Polyangiaceae bacterium
TGATTTCGGCATCGAGGTGGAAGAAGGGTCGGTGCCGCCTGCCCTGCGTGAAACCATCCGGCGCGGCGCGGAAATTCATCACCGCCACCGCAAGCAATCGGGTGGGGCCGGGCAATTTGCCGATGTGCTGGTCGAGCTGAAACCCGAGGCGCGCGGCTCTGGCTTTGTGTTCAACGAGACCGTGAAGGGCGGCGCGGTGCCGCGCAACTACATCCCCTCGGTGGAAGCCGGGGCGCGCGACGCGCTGGTCGAAGGACCGATGGGCTTTCCGGTGGTGGATGTGTCGGTCGAGCTGAAGGACGGCAAGAGCCATTCGGTTGACAGCTCCGACTATGCGTTCCGCACCGCTGGCAAGAACGCCGTCAAGGAAGCGCTGGCCGAAGTGGGTACGGTGCTTTTGCAGCCGATCATGAAGGTGGATATCCATGTGCCGTCGGTCTTTTCCGGCGGGCTGGTGCCACTGGTCTCGGGTATGAAAGGGCAGGTTCTGGGCTTTGAAGCCCATCCGACTGCTGCGGGCTGGGATGTGTTCCAAACCCTCTTGCCG
>JBNKZR010001054.1:0-547 GCA_050301735.1 Polyangiaceae bacterium
GAGACGCATGAGGTCGAGGCATTGGATCCGGTGGCGGATTTCCGGGTCGCGGTGACGGCCGCCGAGGGAGAGCTCTCGGCACCGGCGTTGGTACCGCTGCCCACCTCCGAGCTCGGCTCGGCGATCACCCTGGTCGCCCAGCTTGCGCTGGACGCGTCCTCCGTGAGCGCCGACGGCGACCTGGTCAACACGGCCACGGCCACCGGTCAGCCGATGGACGTCGTGTCCGGCCCGACCCCGACGCCGATCCCGCCGTCGATCCTGACGCCGCCGACCGACGACGACACCGCCGAGGTCGACGAGCTGCCGACGTTCACGGTCACGAAGACCAACGACGCCGACGGTGACGGCACCGTGACGACGGACGAAGCCCGCGACGGCATGCAGGCCGCACTGGCGGAATACGACGGCAATGGCGACGGCACCCTCTCGCTGGACGAATTCGAGACGCTTCACGGCAGCACGATCCGTCCGATGACCGTGGACCGGTTCCAGGCCCTCGACGCGGACGGTGACGGCCAGGTGACGCAGGACGAGATCACCGCAC
>JBNKZR010001055.1:0-547 GCA_050301735.1 Polyangiaceae bacterium
TGGTCACCTTATGTCACTCGATCGGTAGCCTGACCACGAATGGCAAGTTCCTATCAGACAGTTCTGTATCTGGGTGGTCCTGTGGCCCGAATGAGATATCTACGTCAGACCACCTCATCATTCTCCCGGGCTCGATGCGCTGAGCCAGGCTGATCTCCCGCTCAAGCTTCTTCCCTTGTGTCTTTGAGGCGATGGACAGGCTGCCCCTGAAGATCACATTTATCTCATCCATCTGATCTTCATTATCGGGGTCGACCCGATGTTGTTCTCCTCACCTTTTCCCTTTCTAATCAGCAGGCCGCTACTGGCGGTTCCCACGATTGTCGCGATCCCCATGATCTACTGTATTGACCTCCTGATCTTCAGGCTGCTTCTTCTTTGAGGGCCCCTTTCAACAGGACTCAAGGAGTCGAGCCTAGGCCTCGGATGCCTCGATGCGATCTCCTCCATGATCTTGATGTCGCTGACTCTGTTGTAGAAAGCGTTGATGATCTCAATGTCTTGGGATAGCATTCCTGGCATTACAGAAATGTTTCACGTAGTCCTA
>JBNKZR010001056.1:0-545 GCA_050301735.1 Polyangiaceae bacterium
CCTCTACCATCCTCTGGTACCCTCGGATGGTGGTGTCTGAGTTCCGCAGCTGGGTGCGGAGAGACTCGATCTCTCGCTGAGCGGCCAGCAGGCGGGTGCTTAGCTCCACCATCACGTCCTGGTGGTGTACCATATCCATTCTGGGGACATCCTTCTTCACCCCAGAGGCCTTGAACTTGTCCTTCTTCCAATGGGGCAGGAGGTGATGGACAAAGTTTTGTAGCTTGCCGCGGTGATGACAGCACCAAGAGTTGATGGCTTGTCAAGTGGCGTCAGCCACAACATCACTGATAGATGCTCTGAAGGCTGGCCCCTAGTGCCTGCAGAGGACCCTAGGCCTAGAGAAGATCCATACAACTTCCTTGAATTCCACCCGCCCTGGACGCGGTACTCCCTTGATCATGTATCTTGGGGTGGAGGTGATGCTCAAGTGTCCCAGCAGAGCATGAAACCTGCCGGTGGGGGTCGGGGCTTTAGCACCGAATGATTCCCTTTCATTAGCATCTCTGTACAGCTTCTCACCCTCATTGTCACTCACGGGTGAG
>JBNKZR010001057.1:0-542 GCA_050301735.1 Polyangiaceae bacterium
GAAAGGCTCAGTGGCTTCCGAACGCGAGAGAACTCTCCAGGCCGCCCAGCGGTACGTAGACCGCAAGAAGTACGACCGGGCGATCGAGGAGTACCAGAAGATCATCAAGACGGATCCGAAGGACGCTCGGACCCTGCTCAAGATCGGTGATCTTCAGGCTCGCATGCAGGCGTACGCCGATGCCATCGCCACCTACGATCGGGTCGGACAGCAGTACGCGGCGCAGGGATTCGCGCTCAAGGCCATCGCCGTCTACAAGCAGGTTCGCGAGCTAATCAGGAAGCACGCTCCCGACCTGACGGACCGCTACAGCCACATCGCTCCAAAGCTGGCGGAGATCTACACTCAGCTCGGACTCACGGGAGATGCGCTGGCCGCGTGGGACGAGGTCGCCACGCGGCATCAACGCGGGGGGCGCGACCGTGAAGCAATCGAGGTCTTCGAGAAGATGGTGGAGCTCGATGGCAGCAACCCGCTGCCGCGGCTCCGGCTGGCCGAAGCATGCTGCCGCGTTCACGAGCTGGACCGAGCAATCGACAGTT
>JBNKZR010001058.1:0-542 GCA_050301735.1 Polyangiaceae bacterium
CAGGCAGCACCCGCGCCGAGGTGCCGCCGACATAGCGGAAGAGCGGCTGGGTGCAGTAATCGGCCGCCGCCTTGGCCACCGCGAGCGACACGCCGAGGATCGCGTTGGCGCCGAGCCGGGACTTGTTCTCGGTGCCGTCGAGCTCGATCATCGTGGCGTCGATATCGACCTGCTCGGTGGCGTCGAAGCCGTCGGGCTTCTTGTGGCGCATCCTCACATAAGCCATGGTGCCATCGGGCTTTTTGCCGCCAGTGAGGGCGACCTCGTAGAAGGCCGTGACCGTGTGCCCCGAGCCGATCTCGCCAGCGTCGACCGTATCGTCGCGGAAGTCTTCGTGCGCCAGCACCCGGTTCTCGTAGCCCATCAGGCGAAAGCGGATCACCGCCTCGGGGTCGAACTCGACCTGGATCTTCACGTCTTTGGCGATGGTGTGCAGGGTCGAGCCGGCCTGCTCGACGAGGACTTTGCGGGCCTCGGTGTAGCTGTCGATGTAGGCGTAGTTGCCGTTGCCCTTGTCGGCGAGCTGCTCCATGGTCCGATCG
>JBNKZR010001059.1:0-539 GCA_050301735.1 Polyangiaceae bacterium
AGGGGTTTCTCCATCGCGCTAACCAAGGAGGAGATCGTCTAGGACTTTCCGTCGATTAGCGATCCTTGCTCGGCCCGTTCAAGCTCTTCCTGTCGACCTCCTCCAGTGCTAGCATCTTTGGATCACGGAGCCAGTGTCGTGGCGTTGTCAGCACTTGCGCCTTGATCCCCAATGGATCCCCATCCAACCTCCGCCTGAACTCGCTATCGTCACCGTCGTCCTGCCATACCATGCTCCCCTTCAAGCTCAGCGACCGAGCTGCGGCGTCGCAGCTCTAATCTCTTGGTTACAGAAGCGAGGCTGTCAGTTTAATAAACACAAGCAGATTGGTCGTGCATGCCGCAGCGGCTGCATTGGATCAGTTTGCGTCGACGTTCGAGAGCTTGGAATTGGCCACCCTGTATGTCGCGAGGGAACATTGACGGACTCGCACGGAAGTCAGCATCGTGGAATTCCTCAGACGTTGTGCGTGGCTGGCAGTTTGCACGTGTGATGTTCGATGAAATGCTTGACCAGGGGTACGGGCGCCCTCTTTTGTT
>JBNKZR010001060.1:0-537 GCA_050301735.1 Polyangiaceae bacterium
GGCGAGCCGGGCGCTCGCCGGCGTCTTGACCAGGTCCGGCAGCGCCGCCTTGTTCACGCGCTTGGGCCGCTCGGACCTCGGCGGCTCGAACTGCCACACGAACGCCGACAAGGAGCCGTGCTTCTCCTGCAGCTCGAGCACGCGGCCCGCGTTGTGGATCGCCGCCTCGATCTTGCCCCGATGGCGCACGATGGAGGCGTCGCCGAGCAGGCGCTCCACGTCCTTCTCGCCGAAGGCCTGCTCCGGCGCCATGTAGTACGGCGTTCCCACCAGCGTGCCCGTCTGCGTGAGCGCGACCGTGGCCGCAGCGTCCCCATCGGCCGCCGTCAGCTTGGCCACGCCGAAGTCGAGCACTTTCGACTCGACGTGACCGCTCGCGTCCTTTTCCAGAAAGATGTTCTCGGGCTTCAGATCGCGATGCACGATGCCGATGTCGTGCGCCGCTGCGACGCCGTCGGCAATCTGGATGCCGAGGTCGCAGACTATCTCCGGGCTCAAGCGGTCGTGCTCGTCGAGCATCTCGCGCAGCGTGAGGCC
>JBNKZR010001061.1:0-536 GCA_050301735.1 Polyangiaceae bacterium
TGCCCCAACGGCGGCGGCGACACCGGCTGCGAGCCCACGGGTGGCGGCTTCCGGCGCTGCCTCGGCGGCGACGGCACCTGCACCCATCTCGAGCACCCGGTGAGCTGCAACAGGGACTGCCCGTCGATCTGCGGTGACCGCGCGTGTACCACTGGCGAGAACGCGGACCTCTGTCCCGCCGACTGCCCATCGGCGTGCGGAGACGGATACTGCACGCACTCGGAGAACGCGCTCTCCTGCGGGATCGACTGTCCCGCGGTCTGCGGCGACGGCCACGTCCGCCGGGGCGTCGAGGCGTGCGACGACGGCGACGACGACACGAACGGCTGCACGAACACCTGCGCGCTCCCGACCTGCGGCGACGGCGTCCCGCAGGCCGGCGAGGAGTGCGACGACGGCAACCTGGACGACGCGGACGCGTGCACGAGCATCTGTCAGGCGGCGCGCTGCGGCGACGGCGTGCAGCAGCCGGGCGAGGAGTGCGACGACGGCAACGGGACGAACGGGGACGCGTGCACGAACGCGTGCACGGCTGC
>JBNKZR010001062.1:0-532 GCA_050301735.1 Polyangiaceae bacterium
CAGCTGGTTCGTATCGTTGGCGATGGACACGCGGCCGTCGCGGCGGCCCAGCGGGACGGGCCAGGTGGGGCCGTTGGCGAGCACCACGGCGTCGCGCGCGATGAGCGCAAGGACGTCGGCGCAGGACACGACGCCCGGGCACGCCGCCTCCAGCCTCTCCTTGATCCGCTGCACCGATCCAAACCCGCGGGCGGTCAGGTTCGGCGTCCCGTCCTTCTCCGCCGTGTTGCCCGGCGTTGAGTCTAGCAGCACCGACGCGTCGCACCCCTGCACGAAGCAGTCGTGGAAATGGAGGCGGAGCATCAGGGCGGCGTTGCGGGTGTCCTCGCGCACCGCGCACTCCATCTCCGTCCGAACGACGTGCTCCACATTCGGGCACGCCTTGGAGTAGTGCTCCAGGCTCAGGCTGGAAGGGGCCTGCGCCACCAGCGATGGCACGGCCAGGAGAAGGCAGCAGGCCACGGCGACGGCAAACGCCCGGCAGCCTGTCGTGGTTGTCATTCTGAATTTCCGATTGGATGTTAGCTGGATA
>JBNKZR010001063.1:0-532 GCA_050301735.1 Polyangiaceae bacterium
CCCCGCGGATCTCGGCGATGAACGCCATCCCCTGGCCGTCGGGGAGCAGGCCGTCGATGACCAGCGCGTCGAAGCGGCGCTCGCCGAGCAGCGCGCGCGCCTCGCAGATGCGGTGGGCGGTCGCCACCCGGTGTCCGCGCTCGGTGAGCAGGCAGCCGAGAAGCTGCTGGGTCTCGTCGTCGTCGTCGAGGACGACGAAGCAGGGCGCGGGGGGGGACTCGAGCGCGAGGTCGAAGTCGGTGAGACAGACGTGGCCGTCGGCGCGGACGAGCACGTTCTCGGGCTTGAGGTCGCGGTACACGACGCCCGCCGCGTGGAGGTACTCGAGCGCGACGAGCACCTCGGCGGCGTAGAAGCGCGCGGCGCCCGGATGCAGCGGAACCGGAAGTCCGGCGATCGCCTTTTCGAGCGCCATCGCCTTGGTCGCCGGATGGATCGCCTGCAGGAAGGCCAGGTTCTCGTACATGGTCTTGGTGATCTGGTAGACGTCCTCTTCCGGAACATCGGCGCTGGTCGCCAGGAAGTTCGGCTG
>JBNKZR010001064.1:0-531 GCA_050301735.1 Polyangiaceae bacterium
CGTAAGGCCACGAGAAAAAATCTTTGGTCCTGGTTCTCCGAACCAGAATCACCGAACGAAGTGAGGTAATCCGTCCTGGACCCCCGGTTCAGGATCACCGAGCGACAGCGAGGTAATCCGTCCTGGTTCCCCGAAACAGGATCACCGACACCGGGCAACCGATGGCGGTAATCTGTCCTAGGACAGGGTTCGTTTAATAGAAATTTCAAGGTGTCAAACCCTTGAATGACATACTGAAATTACAATTTGCGGGAGTAGCTCAGTTGGTAGAGCGTCAGCCTTCCAAGCTGAATGTCGCCGGTTCGAACCCGGTCTCTCGCTCACAAAAGCTTCATAGAAATATGAAGCTTTTTTATTTTAAAGTGTTTAGTTCTTTGCCTGTTTCAATTTCATAAGGAGTTTTGTTATGTTCAAAAACGCGTGCTTTTAAATCTCCTTTTAAAGTTATAGAGTCATTTTGTACATGTAACCAACTACCTTCTCTTAAACCAACAACAGGCTGTGTATTAAAATTATGAAACTCTTTAATTC
>JBNKZR010001065.1:0-530 GCA_050301735.1 Polyangiaceae bacterium
CCGTCTTCTTGGCTGCGGGCTTCTTCGAGGCAGGTCCGTCGCTGCTGCTGGCCTTCTTGCTCGTCTTCTTCGAAGCCGCTTTCTTGGCGGTCTTCTTGCTAGCCGTCTTCTTGGTGGCTTTCTTGGCGGCCTTCTTCTTGCTGGCCTTCTTCTTTTTCTTCGCCGGACCGCGTTCGCGGCGGTCCTCGAGCAGCTCCACCGCGCGGTCGACGTCGCCGACGTTCTCGGCCTCGGTGGCCGCGTCCTCGAGCGCGCCGCGGTCGAGCAGGACCCGAGCGAGCGCGATCTGGATCTCGGCCCCCACCACGTCCCGCACGGGGATCGAGGTCAGCGCGGCGAAGGCCTCCCGATACAGCCGTTCGGCCTCGTCGAGCGCCCCGCGCTCCGCCTCGAGCTCGGCGAGCAGCTCGGTCTCGGCGTCGAGCGAATACTGCTCGAGGTACGGCCAGATGTCGAAGCGCGAGATCCACTGCGGCACGACCTCGCCGCGCGCGTCGCGGAACGGCACGCGGAGGATACAGGCGTGCTGC
>JBNKZR010001066.1:0-529 GCA_050301735.1 Polyangiaceae bacterium
TTTGATATGCTTTCCAACCGCGAAATGGACATCTTCAAGCTGTTGGGGGAAGGCCATGATTCCTCCTCTATCGCAGAGAAGCTTAGCATCAGCCGGAACACCGTCGACACCCACCGGATCAACATTAAGAACAAGCTGGATCTACCCAATGGAAAAGCCTTGGAGCGCTTAGCGTTCGAAACGATCCAGCAACACAGAATGCCGGCGGAATAAATAAAACGCAGACAGGGCGGTAAGCCGGATTCTGTTCCCCTTGCGGGGTCGGTCATTTATCTAGTGCGATCAACCCGGAACTTAAACAGAGCGGGCCGCTCCTCGGTTCCCTATTTGATCTTGCTCCGGACGGGGTTTACCCTGCCCCCTCGGTTACCCTCGGGGCGGTGGGCTCTTACCCCACCGTTTCACCCTTACCCTTCGATGCGCTTGCGCGCCCTCGGGGCGGTTTGTTTTCTGTGGCACTTTCCATCCCCTGCGATATCGCACAAGGGTTTCCGCGTTAACCACGGAACGTCCTGCCCTGCGGAGTCCG
>JBNKZR010001067.1:0-528 GCA_050301735.1 Polyangiaceae bacterium
ACTGTCGGTCTTTGTCTTTCGGGTGCGGCGGCTGAACCCCGGTGAACATGCGGCAGAGGTGCGGTTGGTATGAAACGCACCCCGGCGGATAGCACGAAAAGCGCAAAGACGATCACCCGGCGCGGGCTGCTGCTGGGCGGTGCCCAGATCGCCATGGGCGGCGTGTTGATCGCGCGGATGCGCTATATGCAGGTCGATCAGGCCGATGAATACCGGATGCTGGCCGATCAGAACCGCATCAATATCCGCCTGATCCCGCCCGCGCGCGGGATGATCTTCGATCGCAAAGGCGTGCTGCTGGCGGGCAATGCGCAGGATTACCGCATCGTCATGGTGCGTGAAGAGGCGGAGAACCCCGAAGCGGTGCTGGAACGGCTGAGCAAGCTGATCTGGCTGACCGCAGAAGACCGGCTGAAAGTGCTGGCCGATATGAAGCGCCATTCCCCCTTCGTGCCAGTGACCATTGCCGAACGGGTCAGCTGGCAGGAAGTCTCGGAAGTTGCGGTGAACGCCCCGGCGCTGCCCGGG
>JBNKZR010001068.1:0-527 GCA_050301735.1 Polyangiaceae bacterium
GGATCTCGAGCGCAAGATCAGCGAAGGGGGCTTTCGTCCCGATCTGTTCCATCACCTGAACGTTTTTCACCTCGACCTGCCGGCCCTGCGTGAACGCAAACACGACATCGCCGATCTGTTGCCTGTGTTCATCCAGGAGTTCAATCTGGCCGCCGGTCGCCAGGTCGAGCGCGTGCCGGAAGCGGTCCAGCAACAGCTCAAGGCCTATGACTGGCCCGGCAACGTGCGCGAGCTGCGCAACGTGGTCGAGCGCTGCGTGCTGCTGGCCGACAGTGACGAGTTCCCGGGTCGCTGGCTGCACTTGTCGGCCGCCTCGGCATCGGGCCAGAAATCAACCGCCGGCGCCACCATCGCTCCCGACGGTCGTACCCTCTGCCTGCCCATCGACGGTTCCCTGAAGCTTGACGAAATGGAGTGTGCCATTCTCAGTGAGGTGCTCTCGCGCAACGGCGACAACGTCAGCCAATCGGCCAGGGTGCTGGGTACCACGCGGGAGAAGCTGCGCTACCGGGTGCAAAAATACAATC
>JBNKZR010001069.1:0-489 GCA_050301735.1 Polyangiaceae bacterium
GTTTGCATGGGTATTGCAATACGTCTCCCACCAGTTAGCTGCTGTCCCATAGAGTTGGTGCGCAGCAAAAAGGACCTTCTCGCGATCCGTGCATTGGGCGATCACGAGTTTCTTCTCAACTCCCTTAAGCCAATCTTTTGCATCCATGGGGTCTTTGGCTTGAGAGAAAGTGGTGGGGCGAGTTCGCAGAAACTCAGCCAAGCGAGACTGGTGCTGTGGTGGAGGTGGGGGTGCTTGCTGCTGGTTGGGCTGCATGTGGTTGAGGGTTTGCAGCATGGCCTGCATCAGTTGAGTCTGGGTGGTAAGCAGTTGCTCCAGGTGAGCGTTGTTGTTGTTGTGGTGGTGGTGTTGCTGTTGCTGGGCTGGCCATTGCACTGGCTGTTCCTGGTGTTCACCATCTGATGGTTTGGAAAAAGAAAAGGGAGGACTGAGATTCCACGTAACCCAGCTATATGCACAAGGGATGTAGGAAAAATGCTGTCATTTTAT
>JBNKZR010001070.1:0-525 GCA_050301735.1 Polyangiaceae bacterium
GTGCTGGGCGAAAAGGTCGGGCCGTGGCGCTGGGGCGCGGCGGCGCTGGCCTTTGTGGGCGCGCTGGTGCTGATCCGCCCCGGCCCCGGCACGTTTGAACCCGGCGCGCTGGTGGCGCTGCTGGCCGCCGCTGTGATGGGCACCGAGATCACCTTTCTGAAAATTCTCTCGGGCCGCGAGCCGCCGATGCAGATCCTGCTGCTCTACAACGCTCTGGGTCTGGTGATCGCCACCATCGCGGCGTTATTTGTCTGGCAATGGCCCAGCCCCACGCAATGGCTAATCCTCGCTGGGATCGGCTTGCTGATGGCCACCGCCCAGAGCCTTTACATTCAGGCGATGCGGCGGGCGGATGCGAGCTTTGTCATGCCGTTTTCCTATGCCACGCTGATCTTTGCCGCGCTTTACGATTTCGCCGTGTTCGACGTGCTGCCCGATGCGCTGTCCTTCACCGGGGCGGGGATCATCCTGACCGGCGGGCTGGTGCTGGCCTGGCGCGAGGGGCGACAAAAGCGGGGATAGGTG
>JBNKZR010001071.1:0-525 GCA_050301735.1 Polyangiaceae bacterium
ATAATCGATTAAATTGTCCAGGGCCTGCTGTGCAGCCTGCTCCTGTGCTTGCTCGGCATCGGTTTGCGGTATCTTGTTATTCTCCAGCCACTGATTCAGGTACTGTCCCAGTGTGTCTATCTGTATCGGTTTGGTGATGACATCATTCATTCCGCAGGCCAGAGCTTTTGCGTGATCTTCCTGGGTTACATTGGCGGTTAGGGCCAGGATCGGTGTTTCACGATCAAACGCTCTTATCTGTTGAGTCGCTCTATATCCATCCAGAATGGGCATTTGACAGTCCATCAACACCAGGAAGTATTCGTTGGCTTTTACTTTCTCGAAGGCGATATTTCCGTTTTCGGCTTCCTCGGTTTCGAACCCCATATGACGTAGTTCTTCCACTGCGACCAAGCGATTCACGTCGTTGTCGTCCACCACCAAGATCGGAGCCCCCGCATCCATTGCGTGTTCAACCTTCGCGGTTGAGGGAGGGAGCTGGCTGGGGGTGCGACAGGCTGAGGCAACGGCGGAGCGGAGATCGTT
>JBNKZR010001072.1:0-525 GCA_050301735.1 Polyangiaceae bacterium
GGCCCTCCCAGATGCTGGGTGGGATCCCGGCCTCGGTGAGGGTGTCATGCAGGATGCGGTAGCTGATGGCCTTCCAGCCGACGACGAGGCCCTCACGAACCCCCCACCCTGCCATCTCGTCGAGCAGCACGCGCGTCACGGGGATGAGCCGCCCCGATCGCTCGGCCGCTGTCTTGCCCAGCTCGGGCCGGATCTCGACCGTCCCGTCGTCGAAGTAGGAGTTCTCGGCGTCGGTCACGCCGGACGGCCAGATCTCGAGCACGGCATCGAGGCTCCCGTCGGCCATCCCGGTGAACATCGCGTCGTTCTCGTTGACCTCGGTGATCTCGCCGGCGAGGGGCGCGAAAATATCGGAGGCAGCCTTGACCGATTCCAGGGTCGCGGCCACGTCCTCGGCCTCGAAGCTGGTGCCGGTTTCAGGCAGTTCGATGAACACCAGATCGCCCAGCTGCTCGGTGGCGTGCTCGGTGATGCCCACGACGACGCTGCCGTCGTCGTCGACGCGCGCCCACTCGTGCTCCTTGG
>JBNKZR010001073.1:0-524 GCA_050301735.1 Polyangiaceae bacterium
AATCAATACGATCGGCGCGGCGGGATCACGCAGCAGCGACCATTCCTCAGGATCTGGTCCGGCGTAGCTCGCCAGCAGCTCTTCCGAGGCCATCAGGGCCAGCGGCTTGGCGGGCCGATGCTTGCGGCGGCGCAGCTCAGCCACCGCGCGCCCATTGGTTGCGTCGCAGGCGAGGTGAAATCCGCCCAGCCCCTTCACCGCTACAATCTGCCCCGCCAAGAGCGCCTTCGCGGCCAGATCGATCGCGTCGCCCGCTTCAACCTCTCCACCTGCCTCAAACCAAAGTTGCGGCCCACAAGTAGGGCAGGCAATCGGCTGGGCATGAAAGCGTCGGTCGCCGGGGTTTTCATATTCCGCCCGGCACTCGGGGCACATCGTGAACGGTGCCATCGTGGTTTGCGCCCGGTCATAGGGCAGCGCGGTCAGGATGGTGAAGCGCGGGCCGCAATGGGTGCAGTTGGTGAAAGCATAGCGAAAGCGGCGCGCGCCTGGATCACGGATCTCGTCCAGACAGGCCGGACAGG
>JBNKZR010001074.1:0-524 GCA_050301735.1 Polyangiaceae bacterium
TTGTCTTCATGAAACATGAGATGATAGCTTGATATTGAGAAAGCCAATCCATTCCAAGAATAGCGTCAAATACATCCAATGGTATAACCACCAGATTAGCCACAAAATCCTCATCTGCTAGGCGAATCACACGGCCCGGACATACATAGTTACTAGAAATAGGCCCTTTGGCATAATTAATTGTAATAGGTTGCCCAATCTGCTGAATAGAGATACCCATATGATCCACAAAAGCCTTCGAGAAGAACGAGAAGCTAGCGTCAGAATCAAATAATATAAATGTATCAAATGAATCAATGGATATGGTACCTGTCACAACATCTCCGTGGTGAGCAGCACTAGCTAACGGCAAAGCATATGCCCCAGGAATACCAGTCGAAGAAGAAGGCCCAGAAAACCCAGTCGAAGAAGAAGTCAAAGTAGTAGATGGAATAGGTCCTCCATAGAGATAATACGCACCACCAGGAGCAGATGCGTGTGAAGAACCAGGTGTCGAAGCCTCCGCAGAAAGGGGTAAGATCTGT
>JBNKZR010001075.1:0-523 GCA_050301735.1 Polyangiaceae bacterium
TGGTCATTGGCTCATCACGTGTTACCATTCGCACCAAGCAACGCATCGGGTACCATCGAAGCCTTCCTCTTCCCCGCCCGAATAGCGCGGCACGCGCCGGGCGAGCGCCGGTCCGTCCCCCGGACTGGCGCTGTTGCAGACTCACAATCACGCGGGGAGGCAGGCAGTTTGTGGCAGGCATAAATGGCGTCGCTTACAGGTAGGGATGCGCCACTCCCCGGACCGGCGCACGCCCAACTCAGTCATTCAAACTCAAAGCTACTCAGCCAGCCCCACCGTCCCCACCTCATCCCGAATAATCCGAGCGATCAGGGCGCAGTCTTCCAGGCCAAAACTCAGCGGCAGGCGCAAGTCGAGCAGCCCCGCCAGCACCCGGTCGCTGCGCGGCATCGCCTCTGAGGGGGCGTAACGCCAGCTGTCATAGCGCGAGGTGAAACCTGCGGGCTCCGGCGCGCCGAACCATTTCAGTTCGACCCCGCGTGCGGCACAGCGCGCAACAACCGCCTGCACCGCTGCCGCCGTC
>JBNKZR010001076.1:0-522 GCA_050301735.1 Polyangiaceae bacterium
GATCTTCAGATGAGCGGCAAGGTTTTATGAAACGAAGGGGTATCCTTCGTTCTAATCTTGACCGTTCAATCCGGATCGAGCGGCTGCGGCGCTTTCTTCTCCACCGTGACGGCTGGCCCCGTACGGCCTCGGCCTGATGCCATGGGAGAGGAAAAAGGGGAGCTCTGGTTCTCGGCCTAGGGTACTCTAACTCGGACGAGGTTTCTACCTACGGCACAGGAACGACAAGACACAACACCTTGCTAACCTTTGGTGGTGGAGATAGCCGAGGGTGGGCTGGCAATGGCGGCGCAGTTGAGACGAAGCTGTGCATCGGTGAGCGGCCCCTCTGGTGATCCTCCGTCCAAGGTGAGGGTCGGGCTAGCACCGGAGAGGTCCGGCGACGCTTCTCGACTAGGCAGCGGAGCTCAGAACGGCTTGGCGTCGGCGGCGGCTCGTGGGGAAGGCTTGCGGCAATGGGCGTTGTTTTGTCTACTAATTCGCATGGGATGGGCTCCTATTTATAGGGGAAATCCATCTACT
>JBNKZR010001077.1:0-521 GCA_050301735.1 Polyangiaceae bacterium
TCTTCTGCACCCTGGCGTTGCTGCCCGGTGCGATTGCGGTCTGGCGCGATCCGACATGGTCGGAGGTCATGTGGCTGGGCCTGACGGCGTTGGTGGCGACGATGGGGCACTACACCCAGACGCGCGCCTTTCAGGCGGCGCCGCTGACCGTGACCCAGCCCATCGGCTTCCTGCAGCTCCTCTGGGCGGCGCTCTTGGGCATGCTGGTCTTCGGCGAGCCTCTGGACCCCTATGTCTTCATCGGCGGCGGCATCGTCGTCGCCGCGGCCTGTGCAGGATCACATCATCTCGGAGCGGCGGCGCAGGGAGAAGATCAACCAGAGGGTCATCGAGCTTTCCACCGTCATCCCCGGACTCAAGAAGGTTAGTCGTCGCGTCGTCGGTCATCGCCCAGTTGTCTTGTTTACCATGAGAAGCCTCCTCTCTTCTTTTCCTACTCAATAATAATAATCCTTCTCCGTTTTCACTAGTTTTTGCTGACCTTCTCATCAACGAGAGCTCTTATTTGTGTTGTTATGACT
>JBNKZR010001078.1:0-521 GCA_050301735.1 Polyangiaceae bacterium
CCTGCTCGTACTCCGCATCAAAATCAATCGGTTCCTCGAGCTTTGGCTCCGGCTCAGGGGTATTGATCGTCGCCGCGCGATACTTGGCGATGCCGGTACCGGCCGGAATCAGGCGGCCCATGATGACGTTCTCCTTAAGGCCACGCAGGCTGTCGACCTTGCCCTGGATTGCAGCCTGAGTCAGGACCTTGGTCGTCTCCTGGAAGGACGCCGCCGAGATGAACGAGTTGCTGAACAGCGACGCCTTGGTGATACCGAGCAGCATGGGCTCGGCGGTGGCGGCCTTACCGCCGCGGCGCTGAATGGCCTCGTTGGCCTGGCGGAACTCGAACTTGTCGATGATCTGCCCGGGCAGGAACTCCACGTCGCCGGGGTCGACGACTTTGATCTTGCGGAGCATCTGCATGATGATGATCTCGATGTGCTTGTCGTCGATGGTCACGTTCTGCGACCGGTAGACGCCCTGCACCTCGGTGAGCAGGTACTCCTGCAGCTTCTCGGGGCCGAGCACCCGCAGGAGG
>JBNKZR010001079.1:0-520 GCA_050301735.1 Polyangiaceae bacterium
CGGCGGCGCCGGGAACGACACCATCTCGGGTTGCGACGACAACGACTATATCGACGGCGGCGCCGACAACGACAATATCGACGGCGGCATTGATGACGATACCCTCCTTGGTGGCTCCGGCGATGACTACATCGTGGGCGGCGAAGGGTCGGACAGCATCGACGGCGGTACCGGCGATGACACCATCTATGGTGGGCTGGATCCGATCTATCCCGATGAGCTGAACATCCGCGATGATGCGGGCGATCTGGTCACCGATAACGGCATGGACGTGATCCATGGCGGCGACGGCAATGATACGATCTTTGGTCAGGACGACGACGATACGATCTTTGGCGATGCCGGCAACGACACGATCGACGGCGGGATCGACGAAGACATGATCGATGGTGGTGCCGATAGTGACACGATCGATGGCGGCCAAGGCGACGACGTGATTGCTGGCGGCAGCGGCGACGATGTGATCGAAGGCGGCACCGGCGACGACGTGATCTATGGCGATAGCGGGCTCGGCACGGGC
>JBNKZR010001080.1:0-520 GCA_050301735.1 Polyangiaceae bacterium
GTGAGCGTGCTGGTCCTGTCCTTCGTAGCCACCGAGTGGCTCGCGCCTCGGCTCTCGCCCTCAGGGCTCCGCTTCAACCTGATCCGAAGAAAGCGCGTCTACTCGCTGGTGCGAAGTCGGTGGGTGAGCGCGATCCCTCAGCTCTTCACGCTCGCGCTGCTCCTCGTGCCGCTCCTGGACGCCGCGTACGTCCGGGGGAGGCCCGGGCTGTACGCCGCGTTCGACGCCACCGTGGCCGCCACGGCGCTGTGTGGCGTCGGGGACGCGCTGGTGCAGGGCGGGGTCGTCGGGTTCGCCGGGGAGCTGCCCGGGCGGTACATGCAGGCGGTCGTCGCCGGAACCGCCGCGTCAGGTACGTAACGTTGTAGCTAGCAGGAGTTAATCGCCGTTGCCGGCGCGAAATCGATCGTAGTAGTTCTTCCCCAATTCTGGTCGATCGATCGAACTGCTAATGAATGCTTGGGATCGACGATGGAAATACCGCGCTCTGTGCATATGCAGGCGTGCTCGTCTCAGCAAT
>JBNKZR010001081.1:0-519 GCA_050301735.1 Polyangiaceae bacterium
TTCGGCCTCACCCGCCGCGATGCCGTCATAGACTTCGGGCGCGTGGTGGCATTGGGCATGGGCAAAGACTCGGGCGCCATGGGCGGTGCCGCCGGATTTGGGATCGGCGGCGCCGTAGTAGAGCCGCCGGATGCGGGCAAAGCTGATCGCGGCGGCGCACATCGGGCAGGGTTCCAGCGTGACGTAAAGATCGTGCCCGGTCAGCCGTTCAGAGCCGAGCGCGGCACAGGCGGCGCGGATCACCAGCATTTCAGCATGTGCGGTGGGATCGGCCAGCTCGCGGGTGCGATTGCCCGCCCGCGCCACCACCTGCCCTTCGGGGTTTACCAGAACCGCGCCCACCGGCACCTCGCCGCGCGCGGCGGCGGCCCGCGCCTCGTCCAGCGCAACGTCCATATAAGAGGTAAAACGGCTCATGCCCCCTCATGCCGCGCCAGCGCGCGCTGGACAAGCCCCCGGCGCGGCCCTAGGGAGAAGCATGAGCACCGAGACCCCCAAAGGCGAACGCATCGCCAAGTT
>JBNKZR010001082.1:0-519 GCA_050301735.1 Polyangiaceae bacterium
AGCGCCTTGGACTCCATCTCGGAGAGCACCTGGCGGCGCTCGGCGAGCACGGCGTCGATCAGCATGCGCGCGCCGTCGAGATCCGGCTCGTCGAGGCCCGCCAGCGAGGGCGCCGTCTGCTGCAGCAGAAGCTGATTCTGATGGAAGGTGGCGACCGTCGCGTAGGCGTCCACGGACGCCTCGGGCGTGCGGAACACCGGGATGCCCGCCTCGTCGAGCCCGCGGACGACCTGGGACATCGCGCTCGCGCCCGCCTCGAGGCCGACGCCGAGCGTGCCCTCGGCGGTCGGGCGGAGCTCGCCGAAGCCGGTCAGGACCTCGGTCGCCGCGTCGTGCTGGTGCATCTCGCGAGTGTGCCACCGCCCGGGGGCGTCACCCGACACCACGACGGTGGTGACCGGTGACTGGTCGGGTGCAGCCGACGTGCGCATCGCGACCCGGTGGGGTGGTCGACGGCGATGGGGTCTGCGGGCGCGAGCCCCCAGGGATGATCAGCACGTGCGGACGGTCTGCGTCTGC
>JBNKZR010001083.1:0-479 GCA_050301735.1 Polyangiaceae bacterium
GCCGACGGGTGACGAAATCACTACTCATGGGGAATGTGTACAACCTCTGCAGAGTGTAAAACTGTTATAACAGCCGTGCTCACGGTCATGAGCGGCATGGACCCTCACATGATTAGTTGGAACCTGAGATGGATGGGTTTGGTTTGGTTTGGTTTGGTTGGTTTTGTCGAAGTGGGTTTCTTTAGGCTGTGGGTCGGTCACGGTGAGACTCCGTGATGCGATCGAGTTTGTTATCTTCGAGGAGATGAGTTCGCTACTTGTTTACTAGATTAATTAAGGCATACGGTATCACCACTGCTTTCTGCAAGTCAAACCCAAGAGTCAAGCCATCCTTGTTGATAGCCTTAATGTCATATTTTCCCCCACTTGCTGAGTAGCAACCATAAGTCTACTCAAACTTGCCTCTATAGTTGCTTTAGGTCAAATCAAATGTTGGAGTCAAAACCAAGAGTACCAGCAGGAGCCAGAAGATAAAGACT
>JBNKZR010001084.1:0-517 GCA_050301735.1 Polyangiaceae bacterium
GTAAGTGGCACGATTCTTATACTCATACCACTAACGAATGCAATTATTTTTTGTGATAGGTACAATCGGTGATCAACGACGGACCTGTTCCCCATTAGCATGGTTGAGCTCATGGACAAGAAGGTGTTGGTGCGTGCGGATCAAACCGAGACGACCAAGGGCAAGAACATGGTCATTCCTGATGAACTACACAACTGGATGAACAAGCCCCACAACCTGGAGATTGGCATGTGGAAGAAGAATGTGCTGCAGAAGCCGGCTAAGAGGGTAAAACCCATGTCGGCTATGTTGATTGAAAAATATCAACGGTAGTTTGAGGAAGACTAGAGGTACCGGGTTACCCAATGGATCAAATGGGATAGATTATTTGAAGCCTAGAACCGGCCGGATTAGCAGGGACCATGGCATACAGGGGAGCCTCGGAAGGGGACGGTGTAGCACTCTATAGATCAGAAACTTAGGATAAGACAAAATCCCCGATTTGCTGATCGGTCGGGTTTGGGTAACCCGGATCGCC
>JBNKZR010001085.1:0-513 GCA_050301735.1 Polyangiaceae bacterium
CTCTTCACTAAATAGTGGTGCGCGTATCATCTGAAGTGTCCCGGCAATTCCATATAAACCGGAATGCTCACACTTATAACCGAAAAGATTCCATCCAATTACCTCTTCACTGAACAAGCACATCTATGCCGACGAGGAAGTGAAGAATTCCACAGTGATGTCAAAAAAGCGAAGGGCGTTCAACGATGACAACAACGATGACGGCGATGATGACGATGAATCATCCTCCTCCTCCTCATCGGAGGAGGAGATCTCTTCTGAGGACGAACCTACCCGATGAGCCCATTCTGACGATGGTGGCACCACTGACTCAGAGAACGATGATGACAACCACGGGAGCGACGACGACGACAACGATAGGAGCGACGACGACGATGATGACAACGTCGGGAGAGACGACGACGACAACGACAACGGCGCCTTCAATTAGTTAATTAGTTGTAGTATGTAGTTATAGTATTAGTATTGTGTAATATATCATATTGTGTAGTATATCAAATCTGTTATGTCATA
>JBNKZR010001086.1:0-512 GCA_050301735.1 Polyangiaceae bacterium
GGCCACGATGACGGTGGCCTCCCCTCACCTTGCCAATTTGGTTGACGTGGAGGGCGTGGAAGCTCTTGGTGCACCTGCTGGTCATCGCGGTGCTGCCGTCGTGGTGGTGGACGTGGAGGGTTGAAGGGCTCCTCGTCCTCCACCTCCTCCTCCTCGTCGTGGTCGTCCTCATGAGTATCATCGGGAAACTTGTCTTGATCCGTTGCTGGCAATCCAGTCTCCATGGCCTCAGCTCGATCAATGATTACAACAATGGAGCATTCCACCCGCTCAAGAGTTGTGTTGATGGACTACTAGTTCTTTGTCAATAGCTTGGTCATCGCCTTCATCACGGCGTGAACCTCTTTGTTGCTAACACATTTTTCTTCTTCATCTCCTGCTGGTGGTGGCGGTGGTGGTGGTGGTGGTGGTGGTGGTGTGGGTTGTTGTCCTTGTTTTGGTGGCATGGTGAACAAAACACAGAGAGCAACACAACTGGTTATAGGTTAGTAAAAACAAAGCACAAGACCGAA
>JBNKZR010001087.1:0-513 GCA_050301735.1 Polyangiaceae bacterium
GTCATCGATCCCAACGGCAACCAGATCGACCGCTGGTATGACAGCAAGAACAACATGACGATGCAGAGTGTCTCCGGCTCGTCGGAAGGCACCGCGAACGAGGTTCAGTACACCCGCTACGTCTATGACGGTGAA
Organism: Polyangiaceae bacterium; assembly: GCA_050301735.1. Taxonomy (GTDB): domain Bacteria; phylum Myxococcota_A; class Polyangia; order Polyangiales; family Polyangiaceae; genus SZUA-265. The sequence goes on from JBNKZR010001087.1 coordinate 136, forward strand.
AACCACCTGCGCTACATGATCAGCGCGGCGGGCGATGTGACCGAATACCGCTACGACGCGGCGGGCAACCGCAGCGGCATGACCGAAAATGATGGCACAGATGACATCCGCATCACCGAATACGGCTACGACGCAGCGCGGCGCTTGACGGGCGTGGACTTCGACACCGACGGCGACGGGCTCGACGACCACCACGAGCACGCCGTCTCCGGCACCCGCCCCACTTTGGCGGACACCGACGGCGACGGCCTCTCCGATGGAGCGGAGGTCGCGGGAGGAACGGATCCGACGCTTCTCGACACGGACGGCGACCACCTGCCCGACGGTCTCGAGCTGTCCGTCTATTCGACTTCTCCTCTGCGGACGGACACTGACGAT
>JBNKZR010001088.1:0-512 GCA_050301735.1 Polyangiaceae bacterium
CGATTTTTTTTTTGCATGGTTTGTTTTGTTACGAGGATAATTACTGTGCTGGAGAATCTAGTACTGTATTAGTCACATATATGCAGCGAGCACTGTGATTATTACCCGTGGGATGTAGCTGGTGGGGATGAGCGCGCGCAGCGACGCGAGGTGGTCTTTCATGAGGCGGCGCCGGTTGCGCTCGACGGCGATGTGCGTCATGCGCTGGCTCTCCACCTCCTCGTTGGTCTTCACCGTCCGCAGGCGCTTCCGGCGCCCGCTCTTCCCCTGGTCCCCCGCGCCCTGCTTCTCGGCGCGCCCGCCGCCACCACCGTCCGGCGGCTGTTGCACGAGCGTGGTGCTCTCGGAGACGCCGATGTCGTTCGTGACACCGCCGGCGGTGGTCTTGCTGCCCTCCTGGTCCACGGCATGATGATGCTGGGCACGTGGGAGCGTGGCGGTGGCGGGGAGGGAGGGCAGGGACTGGAACCTAAAGAAGTAGCCCTCGTCGTCTTGGTCGTCGTCGTCGCCGG
>JBNKZR010001089.1:0-512 GCA_050301735.1 Polyangiaceae bacterium
ATAGGGCTGGGCCCTGCCTCGGGCTTTTTGCTTTTGGGCCGGACTGGTGAAGATATGCGCGGATGGCCTGTAAGCCGGATTTTGTCCAGGGGTTGCCCCCTTGGATGACCATTCCTCTAGGCACAGGATTGCTCCTGCGCTCAAGCTGCCAACCCGGACTTCCGGGCCAAGGCGGCCCTGGGGTCTGGCCCCGTGAAGTCCCTATTCGGCATTGCTCCCGGTGGGGCTTGCCGTGCCACCCCTGTTACCAGGGGCGCGGTGGGCTCTTACCCCACCGTTTCACCCTTACCCAGCCGAAGCGGGGCGGTCTGTTCTCTGTGGCGCTTTCCCTGGGGTTGCCCCCGCCGGGCGTTACCCGGCACCGTTGCCTTGTGGAGTCCGGACTTTCCTCGCGTCAGAGATGGGCAAGCCCATCCAGTAACCCGCGGTCATCCGGCCATCCGCGCAATGCTCATCTAGGGCTGCGGGGCCGGGCGGTCAATGGGATAGCGCGCGGCGAGGTTTTGCATCAT
>JBNKZR010001090.1:0-510 GCA_050301735.1 Polyangiaceae bacterium
ATGCACACCAACCGCGTCGAATGTTAAAGCGTGTTCGCGGTCTTGGGCGAGAAGCAGCGGCCCGTCAAGGTCTGTTACCATCGCGCCCTGGGCGACCAGAACGGCCGGGGCCATGGCCAGCGAGCTGCCAACCATGCAGCCAACCATCACCTTGTAACCCTCGGCCAGTGCGGCCTCACGCAGAGCCAGCGCCTCGGTCAGCCCGCCGGTTTTATCAAGTTTGATGTTTACCACATCGTATTTGCCTTTCAGCCCCGCAAGGCTGGCGCGGTCGTGGCAGCTTTCATCGGCGCAGACCGGGATCGGGCGCTCCATGCCAATGAGCGCCGCGTCATCTCCGGCAGGCAGCGGCTGTTCAACCAGCTCGACGCCAAGGCGCAGCAGATGCGGGGCAAGATCGGCATAGACCTCGGCGCTCCAACCTTCATTGGCGTCGACGATGATCCGGGCCTTCGGCGCGCCCGCGCGCACCGCTTCCAGCCGCCCCATATCGTCGGGCGTGCCGAGCTT
>JBNKZR010001091.1:0-482 GCA_050301735.1 Polyangiaceae bacterium
ACCAAAAACTGTTCTGGAAATCGGTAGTATTTGGATGATTGCGGACGACTCCGATTTTAGTTGGACATGAGAGTAGTGCCATTGGAAAGGTTATCTCCTTATATTTCCGTGCATATGTAGAACATCCAAAACGGAGGTCATATGCAATCTGGACATCAATTTGAATATGAGGTGGTCCTGGACTCCGAGTTGGACTCGAACTCGGCAATTCCGAATTGGATTGGTTCGCCACCTTCTCGTGCACGTCTCCTTGGCTCTCCGGCACCTTCTTGATGCTCTGTTTGTCCTCCATGGTCCTCTCCTTGATTCCTAAGAACAATTAAATCATTAGGTAGTAATCGGCTCTCAATATTATAGGCGGAGGAGCATAAGAATGAGTTTACCTGATGATTTAATTGTTGTGCTCATGATCATGTGATAGGGCCAAATAAGTCAACAGAAGGAATGATTGTAGCTGAAGTATTGATGTCCTCATCAACTAG
>JBNKZR010001092.1:0-509 GCA_050301735.1 Polyangiaceae bacterium
CTCCACCGCCTGCACACCGTGCGGCTCCGCTCGTGCCGGCCGCGGGCGAAGGAGCTCGCTCGCCTCCTCTTCCGCCCGGAGGCGCGCTGGCTGCGCGAGCTCGACCTCGGCGGGGTGAGCGCCTCCTTCGAGGATCTCGGCGCCGGGCTCGCGAGCCCCTTCCTGTCGCGGATCGAGGCGCTGGGGCTCGCCGCCACGCCGCTCTTCATCCTCCTCCTCCTCCCGCTCGGCGTCGTCACCAAGCAGGAGTACAAGATCCACCGCGAGAGGGAGCTCGACACCGCCCTCCTCCGCGCCGACGACGCCCCGGCGCCGACCATCACCGTCCAGGCGTCGTCATCCACAACCGACGCCAATAAGCAGAAACCGGAGCCTTCTTCTTCACCGCCGCCGCCCGTCGAACGGTCGTCCTCGTGCACGGGGAGATTCGGGGGGTGCGTGAAGACCATGTTCCGCCCTCCCGCTCGCGGCGAGGACCACACGATCCTTCAGGCCCTGGTGAGCGTGGA
>JBNKZR010001093.1:0-509 GCA_050301735.1 Polyangiaceae bacterium
GTTGCCGATCGCCGCCAGGGCGCGGTCGACCAGCAGCTGCCAGCGACGCACGTTGAGGTCGTGGTTGGCGTCGAGGTCGGGCAGCACGCCCGACAGGCGGCCCACCCGCGGGGTGAACGTGCGCAGCGCCGAGAGCACTTTCGGCAAGCGATTCGAGCCCACGTGCGGTCTAGCCTCGACCGAGATGTCCGGCGCGGCGCCAAAGCGAACGAAATCAGCCAGCACGCTCTCGACGGCTGCTCGATCTTTGGCGCGTGTATAGAGTTTTCCGTCGGAGAAGGTGCCAGCGCCACCTTCACCGAAACAGTAGTTCGAATCCTCATCGAGCCGACCGCGCTGTACGCTTGCAACATCGTAGCGTCGAGCCGACACCGGCTTGCCGCGCTCGAGGATCGTCGCCGGTACGCCGGCCTCGGCCAGGCGAAGCGCCGCCCAAGTGCCCGCGGGACCCGAACCGACGATCACCACGCGCGGACGTGGAACCGAGGATGGCCAGGTCTTCCTCACGG
>JBNKZR010001094.1:0-507 GCA_050301735.1 Polyangiaceae bacterium
CATCTAGACAAGAACCCTAGAACTCTAATCTAGATCTACTTTATAAGGACTACGTCTAATATCTAATCTAAAGCCTAGGAATTACATAGATGTACCTTGAGCCGACGAGGAGGATGACATAGTGGCGGCGGCGGTCGTGGTAGGAGTCTGTGTCATCGGTGTTGAAGGGAGCGACGGTTGTGGCGGCGCTGTAGGCGGTTCCCCTCGCTTCAGCGCCTTCACGATCGGATCGAATAGCTAGGGTTTGTGAGGGCACTGTGGATACGGTGAACGTTGGTCCCGTGCCCTGGCGTGCCCCCCTTTTAATATTGCGCTGCGCGAGAGGGACCTACTGCCATACAAGGCAAGCGCCTCCGATCAGGGCGTGGATCGAATTGGTTTCCCAATCCCGGAGATCACATTCCTAACATTCTCCCCCTTGATCTCCATATCTCATTTTAACTCGGCAATCCACTTATTCACAAATCAGTGCATAGGACACACTGCATCATGACAGTTAGTTACGTA
>JBNKZR010001095.1:0-507 GCA_050301735.1 Polyangiaceae bacterium
AATATCGAGTTCGAGGAATTCCTCGACGAAGACGAAGCGCGCGACATCCTGCGCGAGTCGCCGGGGATTTTGGTGGTCGATAAGCGCGAGCCGGGCGGCTATGTGACCCCGGTGGAATGCGCGGGCGATTACGCCACCTTCATCAGCCGCATCCGTCAGGACTCGACCGTCGAAAACGGGCTGAACCTGTGGTGCGTCTCGGACAACCTGCGCAAAGGCGCCGCCCTGAACGCGGTGCAAATCGCCGAGCTGCTGGGCCGCGAAGTTCTGAAAAAGGGCTGAGCCGCCTTACAAGATTGCAGAAAGGCCGTCGGGACCCCCCGGCGGCCTTTTCATATGCGCTCTTCCGCCGATGCGACATTCTCGGGCTTTGCCGCGCCGGGTCTGCGGGATAGCGTGAGCACGATTGTTTTCAGAAAGGTTTCCCATGTCTCGCCTCAGCATTTCCCTTATTGCCCTCGTCGCCGCCTTCCCCGCCTATGCCGACGATTTTTACACCCAGGCGCC
>JBNKZR010001096.1:0-507 GCA_050301735.1 Polyangiaceae bacterium
CCAATGGCTTTCAGCGCCTCGGCGCTTTCGCCACGCAGCTCTTCGGTAACGCCGCCTTGCTGGATGCCGAAGAGCGCATGGCCCGGCCGGTCGCCAAAGGCATCGCGCGAGCGCTGCGCCCACCGCATCGACATCCGCATCGATTCTGTCACCCGCTCTTCGGTCGCGGGCAGCGCCGGGCATTCGTCGAAGGCCATGACGATATCGGAGCCCAGCAGCTTCTGGATCTCCATCGAGCGTTCGGGGCTCAGCATGTGGCGCGAGCCGTCGATATGCGAGCGGAAGCTCACCCCGTCTTCGGTGAGTTTGCGCAGCTCGGCGAGGCTCATCACCTGAAACCCGCCACTATCGGTCAGGATCGGCTTTTGCCAATTCATGAAATTGTGCAGCCCGCCCAGCCTGGCAATCCGCTCAGCCGTCGGGCGCAGCATCAGATGGTAGGTGTTGCCGAGCAGAATGTCGGCCCCGGTGGCCGCCACGCTTTCAGGCATCATCGCCTTCACCGTC
>JBNKZR010001097.1:0-507 GCA_050301735.1 Polyangiaceae bacterium
GGCGGCGCAACGCGCGGCAGCACTGCTCGGCGAGCCAGTGACGACACGGCGCCGGCGCACGGGAGACGGCAAGGAACGACGGCTCACCGGCGCGGAGACGGCGGCGCGGCGTGACGGCGACGGGCGAGCGGCGAGCGAGGCGGTCGGAACGGCACGGCGGCGGTCCGGGCGACGGCGCGGTCGGCGAGGCAGCTGTCGGGGCACGGCGCGGCGCGGTCGGGAGGCGGGCGGCGCAGGCGAGGCGACGGTCGGGGGCGAGCGGCGCGAGGCGGCTGTCGGGCACGGCGCGGGCGAGGCGAGGCAACTGTTGGGATGCGCGGCGCACTGTCCCGACAGTGGCTTTAAACCACGGCGTCAGCGCGGCGGCTGACAGGTGGGGCCCGCTGTCAGCGATTTCTGAATTAAAATTCACCCCGAAGGAAATTAGCTCAAAGCCAATAGCTGGGGACTTGGAAAAATTCTGAAAAAATTCATGGAGGTAGGAAATTAAATTTGGAACATCTTTCC
>JBNKZR010001098.1:0-507 GCA_050301735.1 Polyangiaceae bacterium
TGTGCTCTTCCGATCTGGTAGAAGGCCTCAAACCGGCCAGCAGCTATAGCCCGCGCGACACAGCGGCCTGCCACGCGTGGCCAGCCAAAAAGCTGCATGGGTCTTGGCCTGGCGGCCCGGTCCAGCCGCGGAGCGGCCCACGTGCCCGCGCAGTGTGCGTGCGCGCCGGGCGCGCTAACGACGTGGTCACCGCGCGCAGCCCACGCGCGGGACAACGTGGTGGCGCGCTCACCGATGGCCCGGTGGTGGCTAGCCGGTGGCAAGGTGTTGCCGGCGAGCTCGTGGGGACCACCGGGAGGGCGCCGGGCAACGAGAGCGGAGGCGAGGCTCACCGAGGGCGGCGGTCGACTGCGAGGTGGGGTGGCGGCTCGGTGCGGCTGCGCGTGGTGGGGTCCTCACCGGAGGGAGGGTCGGTGGCAACTCCGGCTAGCTCCTGGAGCTGCGGGGGAGGACGAGAGAGGTGAGGGCAGCCCCAAATAGGACAATGGTGGTGGATAGGCGTGTCTC
>JBNKZR010001099.1:0-505 GCA_050301735.1 Polyangiaceae bacterium
TATGTGCATGCTTGAGATGTGCTTTTATCCTTCTTTTTTTATATGCAATAACACCTAATGATACATCTCGTGGGTTGGGTTTTCATATTGGGCCCGCTATACTTACGTAGTATGTTTCCGTACGAGTGGTTCTTGGCAGTTTTGAAGGCCTATGTGAGGAATTGTGCTCACCCAGAAGGTTCTATTATGGATGGTAAACTAAGAGGAAGAGGAAGAATGGGTCAGAAAAGTTTTGTCGATAGAGATTACAATTCAGTAAGTGGGGCACATTTCAGTGTACTACAACAACTCAAGATTGCTGCACCGTATATCGAGGAACACCTATCGGAGCTTTGCAGAGACAACATAGGCCACACACAAGAATGGATCATGAAAGAGCACCGACGTGTTTTCACCACATGGTTGATGGATAAAGAGATACCTACATAAGATATGATGATGAAGATGCTATCTTCTCGCCCATCAAGTTGTGTAACATCATGACAAGCATATGATATTAATGGGT
>JBNKZR010001100.1:0-505 GCA_050301735.1 Polyangiaceae bacterium
GTCTTGAGTCCTTGAGGTGGGACCAAGGTATTCGAGTTTGTGTTGCCACTACTCTTTCCCTTGTCCGTCCCGTCGTTTCCGCCGCTGCCTTGAGGTTCCATCCCTTTCTTCTGGTGCTGATTCCGGTTGTTTTGATCTTGTCGATCCGTTGTAGGTTGCTCGTTGCGAGCCTCCTGACTCGGCAAGTTCTTACTCGACGAGTTCTTCTTCTTCTTCTTGCTGCCCATGGTTGCGTGTTCCGAGTAGGAATTTACAACTTGGGCGTCCAACGTCTGCTAGAAGCTGACAAAGACAAAGCTACAAAGTAGCTTGCGACTGTTAATCCGATAAGTTGTAGCTCCTGTGGAGGTGATTCCACGGGTGCGTGGAGCAAACTTTCGGCAACAACAGATATCGGGAGAACTCTGTGTGCGTTTGCTCCTTACCTTAGCTTGGAAGTTTTGCGCTGCTCTGCAACTACTAGTCTACGCTGGACTTTCTCTCAAATACTTTCTTATATCGTTAT
>JBNKZR010001101.1:0-503 GCA_050301735.1 Polyangiaceae bacterium
GATCGTAAGGTCCCTGATCGATACGGACTTCTACAAGCTGTTGATGTGCCAGTCGGTTTTTCGGAACAAACCGGACACGCAGGTGACTTTTTCGCTGATCAACCGATCAAAGCATGTGCCGCTGGCTGAATTGATCGACGAAGGCGAGTTGCGCGAACAGCTCGATCACATCCGGTCCCTGTCTCTGTCCCGCGGCGAATCCACATGGCTGCGCGGCAACACCTTTTACGGCAAGCGCCAGATGTTCCGGCCCGACTTCATGGAGTGGTTCGAAAAGCTGCGCCTGCCGCCCTATCATCTGGAGCGCATCGGCGATCAGTATGAGCTGACCTTCGAAGGCAGCTGGCCCGAGGTGATGCTGTGGGAGATCCCGGCGCTGGCGGTGATCATGGAGCTGCGCTCGCGCGCCGTCTTGCACAAGATGGGCAAGTTCGAGCTGCAGGTGCTCTATGCCCGCGCGATGACCAAGATGTGGGAAAAGGTCGAACGGCTGCGCCCGATCG
>JBNKZR010001102.1:0-465 GCA_050301735.1 Polyangiaceae bacterium
GTTGAAAGGATTCTGAGATATGACTTCAAATTAGAATCAATTTTTCTAAGTTTCTTTTGGTTTTCAAGGTTCACTTCTTGATGCAATATGAATGTATGATGCCATGCAACATGTCGTCCTATACGTTCCTCACCAAAAGAAAAAAGGGGTGCCAAATATAGATGGCGTACGTGTAGTCGGTGGTGAAATGTGCTAAACAAACGTATTCTAGTGACTTAACGCAAGTTAGTGTACCTGTAGAAGATGAATCAAACATGCCCTTAGTGGACCAGCACTTTCATGCCCACTCATGCCCCTAGTAGACCAACACTTGCATGCCCAATCATGCCCATCATGGACCAGCACTTCCGTGCCCACTGCAAATCCTACATGCTACTCACAAACAATTAAAATCTTCAGAAACAACAAACAAGCATTCACAGCCATAATAGTTCTATTAAAGCCACAAACAACCAAAATAAGGTC
>JBNKZR010001103.1:0-503 GCA_050301735.1 Polyangiaceae bacterium
TGCCCAACCGGCCTTCACCACAAGCCAGGTCACGCCGAAGACGCCCGCCTGCTTGCCGATCACGAGCCCCAAGGCGATGCCAAGGGGAAGGGGCGCGAAGAGGTCGGAAAGCGTCAGGCCCTGCAGCACCACCCCCGCGTTCGCGAAGGCGAAGATCGGAACGATCAGGAACAGGACATACGGCGACAGCCCGTGCTCCAGCGAGTGGAGGGGGGATTTGCCGTAGCGGTCGGTCATCGGCGTGAGGCCCTCGCGCATGAACGACAGCAGCGGACGCAGCGGGGCACCGTCGTAGGAGCTCTCCACCACGTCGGGATCGGTGATGTCGTCGCCGATCGCCGGTGCGATCTCGGTGCCGTCATCGACCATTTCCTGGATCATCTCGGGGCTCGAGGTGAGGTAGCCGCCCTTGTCGTGCGAGGAGGTCGTGTAGCGTACGATGTGCTCACCACCGAACTCGCTGAAGGCGGGTACGTCCTCGGGCCGCTCGAAGTGGTGCGGCA
>JBNKZR010001104.1:0-502 GCA_050301735.1 Polyangiaceae bacterium
TACTGCTGTTCGCTGTAGTTCTTCGGCCGCCGCGGATCGTCGAGGGTGCGCCCCTCGTGGATGCAGACCCGCACCTCATGGGCGTCGAAGTCCTCGGGCTTGATAAAGTGGACGTCGTTGGTGGCCACCACCGGCACCCCGTAGTCGGCGGCCAGGGCCACACTGTCGTGCAGGCAGCGCTCCTCGTCGGGGCGGCCGGTGCGGTGCAGCTCCAGGTAGTAGCGATCGCCGAACAGGGCCTGCCACTGGCCGAGCAGGCGCTCCGCTTCCGCCTGGTTGCCTGCCAGCAGGGCGCGGCCCACATCGCCGTGGCGGCCGGCGGAGAGTGCGATCAGGCCCTCGGTGTTGCCCTCCAGCCAGTCGCGCTCCAGCAGCGGGCGGCCCAGGTGCTGGTTCTCCCGGTAACTGCGCGAGACCAGCCGGGTCAGATTCTTGTAGCCCACCTGGTTCTGCACCAGCAGCACCAGGCGGAAGGGGTTGTTGGCGTCATCGGGATTACGGA
>JBNKZR010001105.1:0-502 GCA_050301735.1 Polyangiaceae bacterium
GAGGAGCGGTGCACCTTATGGAGGATAAGGTGTTCATGCATCTCAACGACGCCGAGGAGAAGGACAGCCACCAGTGGGTGCTCAACACTAGAGCGACCAACCACATGACGGGGTGCAGATCCGCGTTCTCGGACCTCGACCACAATGTCCACAGGACGGTCAAGTTCGGGGACGGCTCGGTGGTCCGAATCGAAGGAATGGGGACGGTCTTGTTCAACTGCAAGAACGACGAGCACCGTGCGTTCGTGGGCGTCTACTACATCCCGAAGCTGAACACCAACATCATCAGTGTGGGACAGCTTGATGAGATTGGTTTTCAGACTGTAATCAAGGGGGAGTGATGAAGATCAGAGAAGTTGAGCATCGGCTACTCACCAAGGTACCAAGGTCCTCAAATCGTCTGTATGTTCTTGAAGTTGAATTGGGTACACATGTGTGTTTGGCAGCCAGGGGTTCATAGAGCGCATGGCTCTAGCATGCGAGATTTGGGCATCTCAAGTTC
>JBNKZR010001106.1:0-502 GCA_050301735.1 Polyangiaceae bacterium
GAGGCTCGTCCGGCCGGAGCGGACCGGGAGAACCGGAGGTCCTCGCTCTCGCGCCAGGTGGACTCGGTGCGCTCGCGGTGGCGCCGGCCCTCGGCCTCTCCCCGGCTCCAGGTGAGGAAGTCGACGCCCTCGACGAGCTCCATGGTGACGAACCAGCCGTCGGGAGACGACAGCAGCTCGTAGAACTGCACCAGGTTCGGATGATCGAGGTGCGACAGCGCGCGGAACTCCTGCTTGAAGCGCAGAAGCGCCGAGGGATCGAGCCGGACCAGGGTCTTGATCGCGACGTCCATGCCGCGGGCGCGGTCGGTGGCCTCGTAGACCGCGCCCATGCCGCCCTGGCCAAGTCGCCGCTTGATCAGGAAACGGTCGGTGCCGTCGAACCGTTCGCCATGCTCTGCGTCGTCGCGCACGCTCCCCCAAAACGATTCTACGGGGATGGGGCTCCAGCGCGGTCGGCCAAAACCGGGGGCCGGATGTAGGTGCAGCGACGACTGTCGTT
>JBNKZR010001107.1:0-502 GCA_050301735.1 Polyangiaceae bacterium
GACCGGCCGCGTCCGGTCGCGCAGGAACGCCGGCAGCACCGCCCAGACCGTCGGGAAATCGGCGTTGGACGTGTGGTTGGCGAAATAGACGCGCTGCTTCGGGATCGGTTCGATCCCGGCCCAGATCGCCCGCGGCGCCGTCAAGAGACGCACGACAAACACCAGCCCGTGGCCGGCAATCGCGGCGGCAATCGCCATGTGGGCGTGACTGAACCGAGGACCGCCGTCGGGCAGCTCGACGCCGGCCAGGGTGCCCCACCGCTTCCAGTCGGGTCGCTCGGGGTGCCGCTCGAACATCTCGTCGTGCAGCAGGCGGAAGGGGAGCAAGAGCCTGTCCGGCGGCTGGCGCGCTTTTTCAGCGCCGGGTTTGCCTTTGTCGAGGACAATCCGGCGACGGCGCCAGTGATCATCCAGGCCGTCTACGGTCCGGACAAAGAATTCAAACGCCGAGTTTTTGACGCCTACCACGGCCTGCAGACGCTCATCGGGCGCGAGATCGTTG